>DATNFM010000338.1:0-16413 GCA_035606435.1 Streptosporangiaceae bacterium
AAGCCGAGCACGCCCTGAGGCATATCGACCGCGGCGTCGACATCGTGGTGGCCCAGGGACACGAGGCGGGCGGCCACACCGGTGAAATCGCCACCATGGTGCTGGTACCGGAGATCGTCGACGCGGTCGATGGCGAGGTGCCGGTGCTGGCGGCCGGCGGCATCGGGTCAGGGCGGCAACTGGTCGCGGCGCTCTCGCTCGGCGCGGCCGGGGTCTGGATGGGTTCCTTCTGGCTCACCACTGCCGAGTACGGGCTCGGGCCGGCCCCGGCGGCGCTGCGGGAGGCACTGCTCACGGCGACTTCGTCGGACACCGTGCGGTCGCGGATCTACAGCGGCAAGCCGGCCAGGCTGCTGAAGAACAGGTGGACCAAAGCCTGGGAGGAGACCGACGCCCCGGACCCGTTGCCAATGCCGTTGCAGAACCTGCTGGTCAGCGAGGCGCATCAGCGGCTCATGCAGTCCGGCGATCCCGGCGTGGTACCGATGCCGGTCGGTCAGATCGTCGGCCGGATGAACGAGGTCAGGCCCGTCGCCGAGGTCATGGCCGACCTGCTCACCGAGGCGCAGGAGACCCTGGCCAGACTGGGTCAGCTTCGCTAGGACGCGTGATCGCTCACCCCCCGGGGCCGGCAGCCACTCGAAAGATCGGCAGTAGAGGTCCGCGACGTGCGGCGCTAGGCAGCTGGAGGGTGAGGGCCGGTCATCCGCCCGGCCCGGGCTGGCTGCCTGCCCGGCGCCGCTTGAAGTACCACCGCACGATTTCAACGCTGGCTGCCACGGCCAAGCCGATCCCGAGCGCGAGCAGGAGTCCCTTCCAGGCTGCATTCTCGAACGCCCGCCCGCCCAGGTACCCGAGCAGCGACGCGTACAAGGCCCAGATGAGCGCCGCCACCGCATCAAAGGCGGCGAAGCGCCGCCATGCGAACGCCAGAGTGCCGGCCGCCAGGGTGACAGCCGTCCGGCCGCCCGGGATGAACCGGGCGACCAGGATCAGTTCGCCTCCACGTTGGGTGAGCTGGCGCTCTGCCCAGTCGAGGGTCTTCTGTGCCTTACCGCCACGCAAGAAGCGCTTCGTCGCGCGGGTGCCGAACCGGCGGCCGACCAGATAGGCGGTGTTGTCACCGAGAAATGCGCCGCAGGAGGCGGCAACGACGATCAGCGGCAGGTAGAGGCCGCCTGTCGCGGCCACCACGCCCGCCGTGATCACCGAAGCCTCGCTCGGCACCACCGGCAGTAGCACATCCAGGAACGCGAGGGCGAACACAATGCCATAAGCCCAGCCGGACGCTTCTGAAACGAGCTGCGTGAATTGAGCAAACACGGCAGCTAGTCACACCACGCGAGGATTACCTGCTGCAGCACGCCAGGCCGCCGGACAGCTTCTGGGCGACGAGCGCCAGCATGATCGGGCATTGGCCATCCCCCGACCCTATGTCCCTGAACCGCTCCAGGGCCGCGCAATGACAGCGCCCGGCAGGCCAACCCCTACCCGCCGCGAGCCAACCCATCCGAGCCGGATTGTTTACCCTGTGTGTACAGGGCAGCACAAGGCGTAAGTGGGTACAGGTCGCGGCCCGGCGAAACGGGGGTGAGCCTGTGGCGCGCCTGTACCCGCCCGCAGAACCTGCTTGCCTGCGGCGGACTTTCGAGCCGGTCACATTGGGCTAGGCGGGGAGGCTGCCTCGTCAAGCGGAAGACTTTGCGGGGCTATATGACGTTTTTTTACCGGATCATGCTGCCAAGCACTGACCGGCGGCGGCCGGCCACGGCTACTACCCGCCGCCAGTCAACCCATCCGATCCGGATTGTTTACCCTGCGTGCACAGGGCAGCACAAGACGTGAGTGGGTACAGGTCGCGGCCCGGGGAAACGGGGGTGAACCTGTGGCGCACCTGTACCCGCCCGCAGAACCTGCTTGCCTGCCGTGGGCTTTCGAGCCGGTCACATCGGGCTAGGCGAAGTGATCATGCGGAGTTTCGCCGAGCCCTCCTAGGACGCGTGATCGCTCACCGAGGCGATCACGCCGTTGATGACTGTGTAGGTCAGACTGAGCACCTGCGTTTCACCGTCTAGCTCGAACGCCCGCGTCTTGGCCGTGACCGTGTTGCCCGTGGTCGTCAGGCTCATGATCCCGATGTTGGCGTCGCTGGCGAATCCGGCCACGAACGCGGCGAAGTTCTGGCCGAGGTTCTTCCCGCCCAGGGCCCAGGCCTTCGCGAAGTTGCCGTTGTTCAGCGCCTTGTAGTAGGCCCGTATCACTGCGGCCGGACTGGGTCTGGCCGGACTGGGTCTGGCCGGACTGGAGACGGAACTGGTTGGGCTCGTGCTCGTGCTCGGCGCGCGCTTAGGCAGGGCCGACCCCCGGCCCGCGAGGTGCACGCCGACCACCACGGCCGCCGCGACGATCAGCACCGCCGCCACCGCGGAGTACGCGAGCCAGCCCCGTCCCTTCCGCCTGGGCCGAGCCGGCCCGGCTGGCACCAGCAGCGGCAGCGGGGGCGGCGGAGGACCCTGCGCCTGGGCAGCCGGGTATGGCATCGGCGCTGCCTGCGCTGGTGTTGCCTGCGCTGGTGTTGCCTGCGCTGGCGCTGGCTGCTGCGCCTGGGCGGGCTCCGGCTGGTTGACGTGGACCGGATAGCCCTGGCCGTCGATCATCACGGGCCCGCCGAAGACCCTGGGACTCGTAGCCGGCTGGCGGCCGGCCGGGGGAGCGACGACTTCCGGGCGCTTGGCCTGGACGGTGACCGGGCTCGACTGCGTATGGCGAGCACCGGACTGGGTAACCGACGGCAGCTCGGCCATGATCTGCTCCGGCGTCGGCCGGACGGCCGGGTCCATGGCCAGGCAGCGTTCGATCAGCGGCCTGATCGGCTCGGGCACCTTCCCAAGGCTGGGCGCGGTATAGATCACCCGGTACAGCAGCACGGTGTCGCGGGCGGACCCGAACGGGCCGTCGCCGGTCGCCGCGAATGTCAGCACGGCACCGAGGCTGAAGATGTCCGTTGGCGGCCCGATCGGCAATCCTTCGGCCTGTTCAGGCGACATGAAACCAGGCGAGCCGAGAATACTGCCGGTACTGGTCAGGTCAAACTCGTCCATCGGGCGGGAGATCCCGAAGTCGATGATCCTTGGCCCGTCGGCGGCGAGCAGCACATTGGACGGCTTCAGGTCGCGGTGTATGACGCCGGCCTCGTGAATGGCGGCCAGCCCCTCGGTCAGGCCGGCGGCGAGCCGCTGCACCGACTCGATGTCCAGCGGCCCCTGATCGCGCACGGTCTCGGCCAGGGATTTGCCCTCGACGTAGGCGGTGGCGAGCCAGGGACGCTCGCAGCCGGGGTCGGCGTCGACGACCGGCGCGGTGAAGATCCCGCTTACCCGCTTCGCGGCCTCGACCTCGCGGCTGAACCTGGCCCGGAAGTCCGCATCCTGCGCCAATTCAGCCTTGATGACCTTGACGGCGACCTTGCGACCGCCCGGTGAGCGCGCGAGATAGACCTCACCCATGCCGCCGTCGCCGAGACGGCCGATCAGCCGGTATTTCCCCAGCTGGGCAGGATCGGACGCGCGAAGTTCTTCAACCACTGGGACAGGCCCCCCTTCCCCACGGCAGCGTATCCCGGTGATACAAAAAGCGAAATGAGCGGCCGTTGGGCAACGTATCCACGCCAATCCGAAAGCGGGGTGATTGGATGCGAGCAGAACCTCTGGGCGCGAGTTTCGGTGCAGTGCTTCGCAGAAGCCGGCTGGCGGCGGCACTTACTCAAGAGGATCTCTCCGGCCTGTCCGGGCTGTCCGTCCGGACGATCAGCGACCTGGAATCGGGCCGGTCGACCAGGCCCCATCGGCGCAACGTGCTTCTGCTCGCAGACGCGCTCGGCCTGTCCGGATCCGATCGTGACCTGTTGCTCCGCCTGGCCCGCAGGCCGACGAGCGAGGCCGAGGCTGTGGTGCAGCCAGCCGTGCCGCAAACAGCCGGGCCGCCGCCAGTTGAGCCACCGGTGCGGCCTGCCCAGCTGCCGCCGGATATCGCGGAGTTCACCGGCCGGGCCGCGCAGGTGGAGTGGCTCATCAAGCTACTTGCCAGGCCCGGTCACTCACTCAGCGTCGCGGCCGTCACCGGAGCTGGCGGGACCGGGAAATCGGCCCTGGCCGTTCATGCCGCCCACCGGCTGAGCCCGGCCTTTCCCGACGGGCAGCTCTTCGTTGAGCTGCAGGGTTCTGGCGAACAGCCGGTGTCCGCCGATGAGGCGCTGGCCAGGCTGCTCAGGCACCTCGGCCTGGCCGATGCGGCGATACCGGCGGAACTGGCCGAGCGCACGGCCGAATTCCGCACCAGAATGGCCGATCGGTCGATGCTGCTCGTCCTCGACGATGCCCGCGATGCGGCCCAGGTTCGCCCGCTGCTGCCAGGCAGCAGCGGGTGCGCCGTGCTGGTGACCAGCCGGGGCATGCTCGCCGATCTCGAAGGCAGCCGGGTACTCGAACTCGGAGCCCTTACGCAGACCGATGCCCTCACGCTGTTCTCGGCCATCTGCGGACCGAGGCGAGCGGCCGCCGAGCCCGAGGCGGTCGCGGCGGTGCTATCGGTGTGCGGCGGCTTGCCGCTGGCGATCAGGATCGCGGCATCGCGCCTGGTCTCGCGTCCGGCCTGGAAGGTCGCCGCGCTCGCCAGGCGGCTCCGCGACGAGCGACGACGGCTCTCAGAGCTGGCCTTGGGCGATCTGGCCGTGCGCACGAGCTTCCAGGTCAGCTACTCGACCCTGGCCGCGGGCGACGGCGGGCGCGCGTTCCGGCTGCTTGGGCTGTGGCCCGGTGCCGATATCAGCTTGCTGGCCGCCGCCGCGTTGCTCGGCGTGCCCGCCGAATCGGCGTCGCAGATGCTGGAACGGCTGGTCGACGTCCACATGCTGGAGACGCCGGCTGCGGACCGCTACCGTTTCCATGACCTGATCGGCGTGTTCGCAGCCGAATGCGCCGACTTGGACGAGCCGCTGGCCTCGCGGCAGGCGTCGGTGGGCCGGATCCTGCGCTGGTACCTGCATTCCGCCGACGTGGCGCTGAAGGAGCTAGGGCTTTTCAACCGGGCCGACCTCACGATGGTGCCCGCTGAAACGCAGGCGCTGCCGCTCACGTTCGTCAGCAAGGACGCGTCCGCGCAATGGTGTGAGAACGAACGAGACAACATGGTCAGCGCCGTCGGGCTGGCCCGGCGAAACGCCGGTCCAGAGATCTGCGCCCAGCTCGCTGAGGTGTCCTTCCGCTGGTTCCGGCGCAGCCCCTGGGGCGGCTGGCTCGAGGTGCTTCAGCAGGGAATCGACTGCGCGGACGGGCTGGATGACGCCGCCCCGCGCGCGTGGCTGCGATGCTTCCTGGGCATCACCAAGACGCTGCTCGGCCGGTATCTTGAGGCGATTGAGCACCTGGAGGAGACCCTGGAGCTGAGCCGGATGACCGGCAACAGGGCCTGTGAGGCCCTGGCGATCGGAAACCTCGCGATCGCCTACAAAGAGCTCAAGCGGTACGACGACGCTATCGTCAGTCTTGAGCAGGTGCTGGTCATCGATCCGCAGGCGGCCCTCCCCGGGCATGTCCTGGTCAATCTCGGCACGGTGTATATCGAGGTCGGCCAGCTCGACGAGGGAACTGCTCGCCTGGAGGATGCTCTCGAGGTGCTCAGTTCCGCGGCCGACCTGCAAGGGGAGAGCATGTGCCGGTCGCTGCTCGCCGGCGCTTACCTCAAGCTGGGCCGGACCGGCGATGCGATCTGGTCCGCCGAGCGGGCTCTGGAGATCAGCCAGCGCGTGCACCACGAGTACTTCGAGGCGGCCGCCTGGACGATCCTCGGCCAGTCCCTGGCGCAGGACGGGCGCACCGAACGGGCTCGGTACTGCCTGGACCGGGCGCTGCGGCTAGCCGAGCGGCTCGGCGTGCCGGACTCTGCGCAGGTAGCCGCCAGCCTGGCCGCGCTAGCCAGCGACCAGGACAGCTCCGAGCCTCCGCAACTGGGCGGTGGCGCCGCCTAGGGCGAACTCTCCTCGCTTGGCGGCGGCGAAGTAGCGGTGGATCGGATGGCTGACGTCGACGCCAACCCCGCCGTGCACGTGAACCGCGGTGTGCGCGACCCGGTGCCCTCCTTCCGCGGCCCAGAACTTAGCCGTCGCGATCTCCGCCTCAGACGGCAGGCCCGCCTCAAGCCGCCAGGCCGCCTGCCACAGGGTCAGCCTGATCGCCTCGACATCGATATAGGCGTCCGCGAGCCGCTGGGCTACCGCCTGGAACGCCCCGATCGGCCGGCCGAACTGCTCGCGGGTCTTGGCGTACTCGGCGGTCAGCTCAAGCGCCCGCTCGGTGACTCCAAGCTGGAGCGCGCACAGCCCCACGGTGGCCCTGGCGGTCAGCCAGGCCGCGATCTCGTCTCCGATGCCGAGCAGGCGGTCCTGGCCGAGTTCGACGCCGGCCAGCTCAAGCTGGGCGGCACCGGGCCCGAACACCACTTCCTGCCGCTCGACGGTCACGCCCTGATCGGCGAGCTCGACGCAGAACACGCCGACTCCGTCTCGGGTCCTGGCCGACACTAGGAACACGCCCGCGCAGGCGCCCGCCGCCACAGCCGCCTTGGTGCCGCTGAGCCGCCAGCCTTCACCGCTTCGTTCCGCGACCGTCGCCGCCGATCCGCTGGGCTCGGCGAGCGCGACGGTGATCACCAGGTCGCCTGCCGCGGCGGTCGCGGCGTACCGGGTGATCTGCTCAGGGGTTCCGAACCTGGCGATGGCCGCGGCCCCGTTGGTGATCGACTCCAGATAAGGCGCGGGCGCGACGGCCCGGCCCACCTCGATCAGGATCGAGCACTGCTCGGCTAGCCCGTACCCGTCGCCGATGCCGTCGGGCAGGGCGGCGGCCAGGACACCGGCCCCGGCCAGGTCGGCCCACAGCGCCTCGTCGAAGCCGAGTCCGGCGCGCCCGAGTTCCGTCAGCCGGTCCGGCGTCGCCCGGTCGGTCAGGATCCGCCGGCTGAGTGCGGCGAGTTCGGTCTGCGCCTGCGTCAGGGAGAAGTCCACGGTCAGGTCTCTTTCTATCGGCGTCGGCTTCTGTCAGTTCCAGCTTCTGCCAGCGCCAGCTCCTGTGGGCAGTTCTTCCGGCGTCAGCGCTTGTAGGGCAAGCCCAGCGCGGCCGCGGCTATGATGTCGCGCTGGATCTCGTTGGTGCCACCGCCGAACGTCAGGATCAGGGCGGACCGGTGCATCCGCTCGACCCGCCCGGCCAGCAGCGCGCCCGGCGAGCCGGCCGAGACGGTGGCGTTCGCGCCCAGTACCTCCATCAGCAGCCGGCAGCCTTCGATGGTCAGCTCGGTGCCGTAGACCTTCGTCGCCGACGCGGCGGCCGGGCCGAGCGGCTGACCATTGTCGATCTCGGAGGCGACCCGCCAGTTCAGCAGCTTGAGCACCTCGGTCCTGGCGTGCACGCGGGCCAGGCTGATTCTGACCCACTCCGCGTCGATCACCTTGCCGCCATCGGGGCCGGCGGTCTGCGCGGCCCAGGCGGTTACTTCGCGGAGCGCGGTCTGCATCGGCGCGGCCGACGTGAGCGCCACCCGCTCGTGGTTGAGCTGGTTGGTGATCAGGGGCCAGCCCTGGTTCTCGCCGCCGACCAGGTTGGCGGTTGGCACCCGGACGTCTGAGTAATAGGTGGCGCTGGTGGCGATCCCGGCGAGCGTGGGCACCGGCGTCCAGGAGAACCCGGGGGCGTCGGTCGGGACGATGATCATCGACAGGCCCTTGTGGCGGGGCAGATCGGGGTCCGTGCGGCAGGCCAGCCAGACGTAGTCCGCGTAGTTGATCAGCGAGGTCCACATCTTCTGGCCGTTGATCACGTACTCGTCGCCGTCCCTGACCGCCCTGGTCCGCAGCGCCGCCAGGTCCGTGCCTGCCCCTGGTTCTGAGTAACCTATGGAAAAGTGAAGCTCCCCCGAGGCAATTTTCGGCAGATAAAAAGACTTTTGCTCTTCGGTCCCGAACTTCATGATCGTCGGCCCGACGGTATTGATCGTCAGGAACGGCACCGGGACGCCGGCCACGGCGGCCTCGTCGGTAAAGATGAGCTGGTCGGTCACGCTGGCGTCGCGGCCGCCGAACTCGGCGGGCCAGCTGAGCGTGAGCCAGCCGTCCGCGCCGAGTTGGCGCACGATCTCCTTATAGGCCCGGCCGTCGCCGTAGTCGCCGCCCGTCCTGGTCAGCGCCGTCCGCCGGTCTGGCGTCATCAGCTCGGCGAAGTACGCGCGCAGCTCAGCCGCGAGCTTGTCCTGCTCCGGCGTGTAGGCCAGGTGCATCCGTCCTCCCCGCGCGGGCGCCCAGTTGGTAGAACGTGTTCTAGTCTAGCCGGAGTGCGTGCAGATCTCCTTGTGCGGATGCGCGGAACTGACGTGGCGAAATGGCAGCGACTTCTGCCGGGTGATTTACCCGGCCGGTGGCAGCAGCAGGCAGCTGTCGCCGAATTCGTGCCAGAGGTAGCCGGCTTGGGTCGCCTCGGCGTAGGCGGCGTCGACGAGCTTGGTGCCGGCCACGGCCTGCAGCAGGGCCAGGTGCGAGGCCTCTGCATCGTGCCAGCCGGTGATCAGGCCGTTCACCACCCGGGCCGGACGGCCGTAGCCGAGCACCAGGTCGGTCCAGCCGCCTGCGGCTCGCACCGCGCCGGTCTCGTCCGCCGCGCTCTCGACCGCCCTGGTGCAGGTCGTGCCGACTGCCACGATCCGGCGGCCGTCGGCCCGGGCCAGGTTGATCTGGTGCGCGGTCGGCTCCGGCACCGAGAACCGCTCAGGCAGCGGCAGTTCGTGTGCCTCCAGCGAGGCGACGCCGGCGTGCAGGGTGATCGGCGCGAAGCTGACGCCGCGAGCGATCAGGCTCGCGACCAGGTCGCCGGTGAAAGGCCGCCCGGCGCTCGGCATCTCGGCGCTGCCTGGATCGCGGGCGAACACGGTCTGGTAGGCATCAAGCGGCCAGGGATCGGGGACGTAGGAGTACCTGATCGGTCGCCCGTACCTGGCCAGGTATTGATCGACTGTGACTTCGGTCTTGCTTTCCGGCGTGACCGACGCGGCCCACAGGCGGTCGCTGTCGTTCTCGGGGTACCGGTGCAGCAGGGTGAGCGAGGCGCCCGCGGGCAGGGCGATCGTCTCGCCCTCGGCGGCATCGAGCACTCGCTCGCGCCCGGCCGTGTTCTGCCTCAGTTCGACCAGCCAGATGGCGCCATCGGTCGAGGACTCCTCCAGGGGGGTGGAGAAGTGGACGGTCACCAGCTGGCTGTCGGCGTCGGCCTGGCGGCAGCCTCGGCTTCCGTCCACGGCGGCCGCGATCGTGCCCGAGGTATTGACCACGAGCAGGTCGCCCGCTCGCAGGTAGCGGCCGAGGTCGGCGAAGGTGGCATGGGCCAGTCCATCCGGCGTCGCGGCCAGCATCCGCACGCCGTCTCTGGCCAGCCCTCGTGCCTGCGGCGGTTTACTCGCTGGCGTCGTCATCGGGCTGCCTCCTGCTCTTGCGGAATCGCGAACTCGGCCGCCCGGTAGCGACCGCTCGGCGGGCGTTCGTCGAGCAGCCTGAGCAGGGCGGGCACGACGGTCTGGGGTTCTGGCCGGTCCGAGATGTCCTCGCCGGGGAAGGCCTCCTGGTGCATCTGCGTCCGCATGTCGCCCGGATCGAACGCATAGCACCGCAACCGGGGTTCCTCCTGGGCCAGAACGGCCGTGAGCTGGTCAAGCCCGGCCTTCGCCGAGCCGTAGCCGCCCCAGCCGGGGTAGGCCTCGACGGCCGCGTCCGAGCTGATGTTGACGATCGTGCCGCCGCCATCTGCGGCGGCGGTGAGCGGCTCGATGACGGACTGGATCAGGGCCAGCGGCGCGATCACGTTGGTCTCGTAGACCTGACGCAGGTCATCGAGCGGATAGTCGGCCAGTTGCGGCAGCGGGCTCGTGCCCAGCGTGCTGGCGTTGTTGATCAGCAGGTCCAGGCGCCGCCCGCCCAGCTGGTCGACCAGGGCGGCGAGCTGGCGTCGGTGGTGTGGGTCGGTGACGTCGCCGGCGGCGGCAGTAATGCTGGCGTGGCCGCGAGCCGCCTGCGCGAGTTCGGCTTCGGTGCGCGCGTCGACGATGAGCGTCCAGCCTCGATCGGCGAGCGCTTCGGCGATCGCGCGGCCGAATCCCTTGGAGGCTCCGGTAATCAGTGCGGTGGGCATGACATCTCCCTGCCTTGCCTTGGATGCTTGCCTCGGATATGTGCCATACTGATAGTTGAAGTCAACTTGAAGTCAAGTACTGGCTCGCCTGGACCGGAGGCGGGCCGGGATGGGTTGGACGGCTTATGCGCAGCACGGACCTGCTGACGGTCGGCGAGATCGCGCGGCGAAGTGGTTTCGCCGAGTCCGCCGTCCGGTACTACGAGGGCCTTGGCCTGCTATCCGCGACCAGGACTTCCGGCGGTCAGCACCGGTTCGAGCGAAACACCCTGCGCCGCCTGGCGTTCATCAGGGCCGCCCGCAATATCGGCCTCAGCCTCGATGAGGTAGCCGGCGCACTGGCGTCGCTGCCCGCCCAGCGGACACCGACCCGGTCGGACTGGACGAAGTTGTCCAGCGACTGGCGCGGTCGGCTCGATGACCAGATCAGGGCACTCGAGGCGTTGCGCGATGGCCTGGACTCCTGTATCGGCTGCGGCTGCCTGTCGCTGGACCGGTGCTCGATCTCGAACCCAGCCGACCTGGCGCGCTCCGACGGCCCGGGTGCCGCCTACCTGCCCGGCGGCCTGCGCAGGACCGAGACCCGCTGACCGTAGTTGCATTTCGTCAGCATGACATGCATAATGCATGCATGACTTCCATTACCGTCCGCGACGTACCGGACGAGACGCGCGACGAGCTTGCCGCCAGGGCGGCCAGGTCGGGCCGGTCCCTGCAGGAGTATTTGCGGGCCTCTCTGATCGACCTCGCGCGTCGTCCTGACGTGGATGTCTTGATCGAGCGGGTGCGCTGGCACAAGTCGGCGACCGGGTCGACGCTCTCGGCGCAGGACATCCTCGCCCTTAAAGACTCAGATCGCAGGTAGCCCGTGCCGCTCGTGGTGGTGGACGCCTCAACCGTAGTGGCCGCCCTGGTCGACAACGGGCCCGATGGCCGCTGGGCCGAGCGGGTGCTGCTATCCGGTGACCTCGCCGCACCGCAGTTGCTCCCGGCCGAGGTCGGCAACGTCCTTCGCCGGGCCGCCCTGGCCGGCCACATCTCGGCCGACGCCGCGACCTTGGCTCACGCCGACCTGCAGGCGCTCAGGGTCGACTTGTTCCCCTATGAGCCGTTCGCCGACCGGATCTGGGAGCTGCGCGCCAACGTCACCGCCTACGACGCCTGGTACGTAGCGCTCGCCGAGTTCCTCGACTGCCCCCTGGCCACCCTCGACCTGCGACTAGCCCGCGCCCCGGGCATCACCTGCGAAGTAACCGCGACCGCCGGCCTGGCAGAACGACTTTCCCCGGGTTAGGGTCCACTCTTCCCGGGTTACGCGCTCTTTTACCTGGTTAGGTACTTAACTCGGTAAAAGACGTCCCAACCCGGTAAAAGATGTCCCCAACCCGGGAAAAGTGGCCGTCGTGTCTCCATCTCGTGCCAACGGCCCACCGCGCGAGAGCCTCAGGTTCGACCTCGCAGGGTTCCTCACCCAGGGTTCACGGCACCTAGACTAGAACGTGTTCTAATTGCGTCAAGTCGCGCTAACCAGGCCAGCTGCGTTAGCTGCGCAAACCCGCACCAGCCCGACTGGAGGCCAGCCATGCCCGAGGCGTTCATCATCGATGCGGTCCGCACGCCGGTCGGGCGGCGCAACGGCGGGCTGGCCGGAGCTCACCCGGCCGACCTCGGTGCCCACGTGCTCTCGGCGCTGGTCACCCGCACCGGCATCGATCCGAACGCAGTGGACGACGTCATCTTCGGTTGCGTCGACACGATCGGCCCGCAGGCCGGCGACATCGCCCGCACGGCCTGGCTCGCGGCCGGCCTGCCCGAGGCCGTGCCGGGCGTCACCGTAGACCGCCAGTGCGGCTCCTCCCAGCAGGCCGCCCACTTCGCGGCCCAGGCCGTGCTCAGCGGTACCGCCGATCTGGTCGCGGCCGGCGGGGTGCAGAACATGAGCCAGATCCCGATCGCGGCCGCGATGATCGCCGGGCAGGCGTACGGCCATGAGAACCCGTTCACCGGATCCGACGGCTGGCTGGCGCGGTATGGCGACCAGGAGGTCTCCCAGTTCCGGTCGGCCGACCTGATCGCCGAGAAGTGGAACATCAGCCGGGCCGCGATGGAGGAGTTCGCTCTCGCCAGTCACGAGCGAGCGATCGCGGCCATCGACGGTGGCCACTTCACCGCCGAGATCGAGCCCTACGGAGACCTCAAGGCCGACGAGTGCCCCCGCCGCGACACCAGCCTGGAGAAGATGGCGACGCTCAAGCCACTCAGGCCGGACGGCGTCACGACCGCCGCGCTTTCCAGCCAGATCGCCGACGCGGCCGCCGCGCTGCTGATCGCCTCCGACCGCGCCGTCGCCGAGCACGGGCTGACGCCTAGAGCCAGGATCAGGCACATCAGCGCGCGCGGCGATGATCCGGTCCTGATGCTCACCGCCCCGATCGAGGCAACCAGGCACGCGCTGCGCCGCTCTGGCCTCACGCTCGACGACATCGACCTGATCGAGATCAACGAGGCGTTCGCGTCGGTCGTGCTCGCCTGGCAGCGCGAGACCGGCGCGGACCTGGCCAAGGTCAACGCGACCGGCGGCGCGATCGCGCTCGGTCACCCGCTCGGCGCGACCGGCGCCCGCCTCCTGACCACGCTCCTGCACGGGCTAGAACGTACCGGCGGCCGGCTCGGCCTGCAGACCATGTGCGAAGGCGGCGGCCAGGCCAACGTGACCATCATCGAGCGCCTTACCTAGCGGCCGCGCCGCCCGATCGCCGGTGGCCGCTTACTCGCCCGCCTTGCCAGTCGCCAGTTCGACCACGACGTCCAGGTGCCCCAGGTGCCGGGCGTACTCCTGCAGGACGTGAAACAGCACGCGCTCCAGATTCGCTGGATCGGCCCCGTCCCACCGCTCACCCGGCTGCCCGACCTGGTCGAGCCCGTGCGCGGAGATGATCTCCCGGCTGCGCGCCGCCTGCGCGGTCAGGTCGGCGATCAGCGAGTCCCGGGTGTCGGAGTCCTTCAGAACCCAGCGATCGTCGATCTGATCGCCCCACGGCTCGGGGACCGGCTGTCCCATGAACCCCCATTCCAGCCACCGCCGCTCCATATACCGCAGGTGTTTCACCAGCTCAAGCGGCGACCAGCCCGAGGGCAGCCGGCTGTTACGCAGCTCCTCCGGCGGCAGATCACGCAGCTTGGCGATCACCCGCGACCGAAAGTAGTCGAGATACCGGAGAAACACCTTGGCCCGCGAATCCGCCGGAATAGACGGCGAAGGGAAATCCAAAGGTCAACCTCCAGGTGCGATTTTTCTAGTGAGAGCGGCCACTCCAATGGTGACCACAGCGAAGACCACGGCAGCGATCAGGTCATGCTGAACCACCAGACCCGCTGTCGCCAGGCCGAACAGCACGATCTCGAGTATCAGACGCCAAGGGTCAGGCAGCCGCCGCCGCGCCCGGGGCGCGATCCACTGCCCCCAGATGGCGGCCGCCGCCACGACTGCCAGCACGGCCAGCCCAACCCGCACCCCGAGAAGGAGGCCGTGAATCCTGACCATGACAACCGCGAGAACGGCGAGCAACGCCAGCTCCGTGAGGAACCGCACGGTCAGCAGCGCGCCCTGCCAGGGCGTTCCACCTAGCGGCGCCCGGTCAGTGCCCACAGGGTCACTGTACTGACACCAAGTGACAATCCGGCATCAACTCGTCGGCAGCCGACCAGACAACCCGCCGCCCGACAGCTCGGCGATCCGTTCCCGCGCCTGCGCCATGATCGACTCGATCAGCTCTCCGGCCGACGGCAGGTCGCCGATCAGGCCAGCGACCTGCCCCGATGACATCAACCCCAGGTCAGGACGCCCGTCCACCATCGCCGCCCGCAGCAACATCGGCGTGTTGGCCGCCATCAGGACCTGGGCCCAGCTCAGCCCGGCGCCCGCCCGCATGGCCCGTCCCTGCCTGATCAGCTCAGCCCAGCCCAGCCCAGACACCGATCGAAAGGCCGAAGCCGCCCGCACCGACCGAACCAGCCCGCTTGCCCGGCCGCCCCGGTCAAGCTGGGTGACCAGCGGCGTCCGGAGCACCCGGTGCGGCACTCCGTCGACCTTGGTCGTCACCACGGTCCCGTTGACATCGGCGGCCAGGTAGACCGCCTTGACCTCGTCGGCGACCGGACTGTCGCAGGTCAGCAGGAACCGGGTCCCCATCGCGATCCCGGCCGCCCCGTACGCGAGCGCCGCGACCAGCCCGCGCCCGTCGAAGTACCCGCCCGCCGCGATCACCGGAATCTCCACCGCGTCCACGATCTGCGGGATCAGCAGGCTGGTCGGCACCGATCCGGTGTGACCGCCGCCTTCGCCGCCGGTCGCGATCACCGCATCGATGCCCCACCCGGCGACCTTCTCCGCGTGCCGCCGGGCTCCGACCGACGCGATCGTGATTACGCCGGCATCCCGCAGCCGCGCGATCATTTCCTTCTTCGGCGCCAGCGCGAACGACGCGACCGGCACCTTCTCGGCGATAATCAGCTCGATCCGCTCCGCCGCGTCGCCGGCGTCGGCCCGCAGGTTCACGCCGAATGGCGCCGGCGTTCGTTCTTTTACTGCCTTTATGGCATAACGCAACTCTTCAGGTTTCATCGTTGCCGACGCGATGATTCCAAGCCCGCCGGCTGCCGAGGTCGCCGCTGTCAGCCGGGCCCCGGCGACATAGCCCATCGCCGCCTGGACGATCGGGTACCGAACGCCGAGCAACTCGGTCAGCGCGGTTTTCACCGGACCTCGGCTTCACGCATCCCGGACGGGTCCAGCCGGGCGATCAGTTCCAGCTCGACCTCGGTCGGCTCGGCCGTGACCGTCACATCGCTGACGTCGAGCGGGAACCCGGTCAGCTCCTGCACGTGCTCCACGCTGACGCCGGGATGGACCGACACCAGCCGCATCGAGTGGTCCGGGGTGCCGAAATCCAGCACGGCCTGGTCTGTGACCACGAGCCGCAGTTCGTGCGCGGCCGGGGTCCGGTCGTAGCCGATCCCGCTGACCACGTCGACCCGCTCGACGAACACGCGCGTCGAATGCCTGGGCACCCAGTAGCTCACCGGATGGTTGATCGTGTTGCCGGGCGCGCCGCGCACGCCGAGCAGCTGCGCTTTGGGCCTGGCCCAGTCACCGATCGCCGAGATGTTCTGGTTGCCGAACCGGTCCAGCTGGGCGGCCCCCATCATCATGTGCCGCCGACCGGTCGCGACCAGCCGGAGCACGTCCCGGTAGGGCATCCAGCCCTCGACGGTCTCGTCCGCGTCGAGCAGCATCGCCTCGCCGTCGGTGATCAGCAGCTCGGGGGAGAACGTCAGCCGCGCCAGCCTCGCGGCCAGCGAAGGGATGAGCCCCATCGGGCTGGCCAGGACCGCCCCGTCGCCGCGCCAGGCCTGCGCGCAGGCGACGATGCAGAGGTCAGCGGCCGAGGTGGTCATGGATCGCCTCCTGGTAGCTGGCCTCATCCCCGTCCAGGTATTTCTGGCGGAACGTGTCCCACTTCTCGTCGCTGGCGGCCGCCGCCGCGTACTCGGCCTGGAACGCCTCGTCCCGCCCGTAGTCCGGCACGCACGAGGTGAAGTGCGCTCCCTGGGGAGTCTCGACCACGCCGTGCACCATAGCCCGGTTCACCAGCAGCGACTGGGGCGGCCCTTCGTCGAGCAGCGCGGCGGTGGGCACGATCCGTTCGCAGGACATGAAGGCCCGGTCGGCCGCCAGGCAGTACAGGTCATCGAAGTACGGATCGGGCCCGAGGTACTGCCCGTTCCCGCCGGCGTCGGCCCGGTTCAGGTGCACCAGCGCGACATCCAGTCGCAGCGCCGGCACGGCCACGAATTCCTCGCCATCGGAATAAGGCGAGCGCACGGTCTTCAGCCCGGCGTTGACCGTCAGCACGTCAGAGCCGAGCCCGGCCCTGGTCGGCAGGAACGGCAGTCGCTGCGTCGCCGCGAACAGCCCGAACTGCATCATGCCCTCGTCGAACTCGGTCAGCTCGATCGTTCCGGCCTGACGGGCCCGCCGGTAGTGCGGCTCGAGGGGAATGGAGTCAAGCGAGACGAACCCGCACACCACCCGCCGCACGCATCCGGCCGCGATCAGCAGCCCGACGTCCGGCCCGCCGAACGAGACGACGGTCAGGTCCTTGACCCCGGACCGGGCTAGCGCCCG
>DATNFM010000339.1:0-5235 GCA_035606435.1 Streptosporangiaceae bacterium
CTCTCCCTGATCATGAAATTCCGTCCGGTATGCCCGGTTCCTGGGGAAGAGTTTCCGTGCCGGGGAGAGTTTGCCGCGGTTTTCCGCGGTCAACTCTCCGCCAGGCGGAAAGTCTTCCCGATCATGAGAAGCCTGCCGCCGAGCCCCGGCCCGGTGTCATAGGTAAGTGCGCCGCAATCAGGGGGAAGTTGCCGTTGCGGGCGCCCGCCAGTCGGCGCCAGGACGTGAATTCAGCCTTCAGAACGAGTCGGTCATATAGGTGATGCCTGCGAACGCCGCGTTGAGCCGGGAGTCGACGACTTCACCTCCGCTAGCTAGGCCCGCCACCCGCAACGTCGAGATCGGTGTCCCGGCGAACAGCGCGGCGAATCCGCGCGCCCCAAGCAGCAGCGGCCGACCCGCTTCCGGCGCGGCCGCGTCAGGCCACTCAGTCATCGGCGGCGAGCTTCTCCATGACGTCGTCGGCTACCGAGTAGTTCGCGTAGACATCCTGGACTTCGTCAGACTCTTCCAGCACATCGATGAGCTTGAAAACCTTTTTTGCGGTCTCCTCATCGAGCGGTATCTCCACCGACGGCAGGAACGGCGTCTCGGCCGACTCATAGTCGATGCCGGCGTCGACCAGCGCGGTCCGCACCGGCACCAGATCGGTCGCCTCGCTGACCACCTCATAGGACTCGCCGATGTCGGTGACCTCTTCGGCGCCCGCATCGAGCACCGCCATCAGCACATCGTCCTCGCCGAGATTGTCGCTCTTCGGCACGATTACGACGCCCTTGCGGCTGAACAGGTACGACACAGACCCGGCGTCGGCCATCGACCCGCCATTACGAGTCAACGCGACCCGCACCTCGGACGCGGCCCGGTTCCGGTTGTCGGTCAGGCACTCGACCAGCAGCGCGACGCCGCCCGGCGCGTAACCTTCGTAGGTGATCGTCTCGTAGGCGGCACCGCCGGCTTCGAGACCGGCCCCGCGCCGGACTGCGCGGTCGATGTTGTCATTGGGCACCGAACTGCGCTTGGCCTTCTGCACCGCGTCGTACAACGTCGGGTTGGCGGTTACGTCGGGTCCGCCGCTCCGAGCAGCTACCTCGACGTTCTTGATCAGCTTGGCGAACAGCTTGCCTCGCCTGGCGTCTACGACCGCCTTCTTGTGCTTCGTGGTAGCCCACTTGGAGTGGCCGCTCATGGGTGTTCCCTCACTGTGTCAACAAAGATGAGGCCGCTCATGAGCTTTCCTCACCATGTCGATAAATATTCTGTGCACGCGGTTGTCCTGGGTGAGCTCGGGATGAAACGAGGTGGCGAGAGCCTGACCCTGACGGACGGCGACGATCTTACCCGTGCTTGGCTCGGTAGCCAGAATCTCGACCTGGGGGCCGATCCGCTCAACCCAGGGCGCCCTGATGAAGACCGCATGAAATGGCGGCCCGGGCATTCCGCTCAGCTCGATGTCGCCCTCAAAGGAGTCGACCTGGCGGCCGAACGCGTTCCGCCGCACGGTCATGTCGATACCGCCCAGCGTCTCCTGGTCGCTGGCCCGGTCCACCAGATCACCGGCCAGCAAGATCATGCCAGCGCACGAGCCGAACACCGGCATTCCGGCCTTGATCCGGTCGCGCAGCGGCGAGGCCAGCTCGAAGATCTCCAGCAGCTTCCAGATGGTGGTCGACTCCCCGCCGGGAATGATGAGGCCATCCACCGCGTCGAGCTCTGATTCCCGTCGCACAGCGAGTGCGCTGGCCCCGGCTGACTCCACCGCCCGCAGATGCTCAACCACGTCGCCCTGCAGCGCCAGCACCCCGATCGTCGTCAACCAAGTTCCTTCCTTCGGCCCACGGCGGTGCATCATCACCGTGACTCACTGGTGTGCCATAGTCACGCTGCGGGTAGCGATGCAGTGCGTTTACCAGGCGTTCGCTCTAAGTATCTTCACCAGCGTATTTACACCAGGCATCAACAGGGCTGGCCTGTGAGCCATTCCACCGTAGGAGGCGGCGAAGTGGGCCAAGTCTGGACCTTCGACGGCGCACCAGCGAGCACCGTCAGCCAGTTCAGCGGGCTAGTAACACTGCTCGAAGGAACCACCTTCTGCATCTGCGAGACATCGGGCGATATCCGCCCCGGCGGATCACAAGGCCTGTTCGTCCGAGATACCCGGCTCATCAGCAAACTGGAGCTGAGCGTCAACGGGCACGTGCCCGAGCCGCTCACCCCGCAGTCGCGCGAGCCGTTCGCGTGCACGTTCCTGTCCCGGATGCCGCCCTCGGATGGTCTGGCGGACAGCACCTTGCTGGTCACGCGCCGCCGCGTGCTCAACGACGGCATGGACGAGTCGATCACCTTGCGCAACATGAGCTCGGAGCCGCTCGGCGTCACCCTCCGGATCGGCGTCCAGGGTGACTTCGCCGACGTGTTCGAGGTCAAGGAAGGCCGGGTGCACAACGAGCCCGGGTCCGGCGACCTGTCCATCGACGCCGAGGACGACGCGATCAAGCTGAACCGCAAGGTCGGCGCCACGCTGCGCGGCGCCACGATCACCGGCTCTCGCGGCGGCGACGCCAAACTTGAGGTCTCGGCGTCCAACCTGACCTGGCACGCGGTGGTGCCGGCGCACGGGTCCTGGAGCACCTCGATGCACATCATCCCGTCGCTGGACGGCCGCGACCTGATCGAGTTCCGCTCGGAGGCGGCCCGCGCGGCCGGTACGTCCAACCCGGGCCCCGAGCAGCGGCTGGCCGACTGGCGCCGCCAGAGCCCCCTGGTCAAGGCCTCCGACGCGCGGCTGGCGGCCGTCTTCGCCGCCAGCACAGAAGACCTAGGCAGCTTGCGGATCTTTGACCCCGAGCACGCCGACCGGGCCGTGATCGCGGCCGGGGCGCCGTGGTTCATGACGATCTTCGGCCGCGACTCGCTGATCACCTCGTGGATGATCTTGCCGCTGGACCCGTCGCTGGCGCTGGGCACGCTGCGCACGCTGGCCAGCCTGCAGGGCACCAAGGTCGACCCCGCTACCGAGGAGCAGCCGGGCAAGATCCTGCACGAGATGCGGTTCGGCATGCAGGCGTCGCTGTGGCTCGGCGGCAGCAGCGTGTACTACGGCTCGGTCGACGCCACCCCGCTGTTCGTGATGCTGCTGGGCGAACTGCGCCGGTGGGGCCTCAACCGCCGGGTGGTCGACGAGTTGCTGCCGCACGCCGACCGGGCGCTGGACTGGATCGTCAACTACGGCGACTGCGACGGGGACGGCTTCGTCGAGTACGCCCGCTCCACCGACCTGGGCCTGGCCAACCAGGGCTGGAAGGACAGCTTCGACGGCATCACGTTCTCCGACGGCGAGATCGCCGAGCCGCCGATCGCGCTGGCCGAGGTCCAGGGCTACGTCTACGCGGCCTATCTCGCCAAATCGCATTTCTGCTCCGAACGTGAGGACGCCGACGGCGCCGCTTACTGGGCGGGCAAGGCAGAAAAGCTCAAGGAGGACTTCAACCGGGCGTTCTGGATGCCGGACAAGGGCTACTTCGCGCTCGGCCTGGACAAGGACAAGCGGCAGATCGACTCGCTCGCCTCGAACATGGGCCACTGCCTGTGGACGGGCATCATCGACGCCGGCAAGGCCGCCGCGGTCGCCCGCAACCTGACCGGCCCCGAAATGTTCTCCGGGTTCGGGATCAGGACGCTGTCCACGAGCTGCGCCGCCTACAACCCGATGAGCTACCACAACGGCTCGATCTGGCCGCACGACAACGCGATCTGCGCGGCCGGCCTGATGCGGTACGGGTTCGTGCGCGAGGCCCAGCAGGTCGCCGTCGGCATCCTGGAGGCGGCCGAGTGGTTCGGCGGGCGGCTGCCCGAGCTGTTCTGCGGCTTCGACCGGACCGAGTTCCCCGAGCCGGTCTACTACCCGACCTCGTGCTCACCGCAGGCCTGGGCGTCGGCGGCGCCGTTCCACCTGCTGCGCACGCTGCTTCGATTCGACCCGTCGGCGCCGAATGGCATGCTCTGGTGCGACCCGGCGCTGCCGCCAACGTTCCTGCCGCTGCACATCGAGTCGATGCACGTGGCCGGCGCCCGAGTAGCTATAGATGTCCGGGAAGATGGCTGGTCACTCGACGGCCTCGGTGAGATCTTGCAGTTGGTGAAGTCCGGCCGCGACCCGCTAACGGCGATTAGTCCCTGAGCACAGCCTGGCGTGCCAGGCCAGCGCCGAGGTGTCGGTAAGCGACGCGACATGGTCGACGATGACCCTGAGTCGGGCCGCGTCGCTGGTGGCGGACTCATAGCTCGGCCGGAACATCGGATCCAGCGCATCCGGCGCGCCCTTCACCAACGCATCCGCCAGTTCGGTCAGCACGGCCCGCTCTCGTTCCTGGGTCGCCTGGGCCCCGGCCCGGCCCATCACGAAATGGGCGGTCACGCCCTTGAGCAGCGCGCACTCCAGCCGTTGCTGCCGGGGGATTTCAAGACTTTTGGCATAACGCATTGCGGGGGCTTCGATCCCCGGCGTCATGGTTGCTCGCTCGGCCGCTACGCAGAACCGTCCGATCAGCTGGCTGGTCAGGTTCTTGACGGCGGCAGCGGTGCGCGGGCCGCCGTCGAAAGAGGCTGGCCAGAGGTCAAGCGCCAGAAGCTGGTCGAAGATTTCCGTCAGCTCGGCTTCGGTGACCGACCCCGGACGACAGTAGTCAGCCAGCGTGATAGAGACCACCGCAAATCGTTCATCCGAAGAATGCAGTTTTTCTAGCGTGATCAGGCCGGAATGCAGCCCGTCTTCCAGGTCGTGAACTGAATAGGCGACGTCGTCGGCCCAGTCCATGACCTGCGCTTCCAGGCAGGGCTGGCCGGGCGGGGCGGTTTCCCTGATCCAGGCGAATATCGAAGCGTCCTCGTCATAGCAGCCGTACTTTGTGCCCTCGGCTTCGCTCGCCAGCCACGGATACTTCAGCGTGGCGTCGAGCGTCGCGCGGGTCAGGTTCAGGCCGGCGCCGGGGACTTTGGCTTCCAGCCGAGTGAGCAGCCTAAGGCTCTGGGCATTGCCTTCAAAACCTCCGCAGTCGGCCGCGATCTGCGCGAGCGCGAACTCGCCGTTGTGGCCGAACGGTGGATGGCCTAGGTCATGAGCCAAGCACGCGGCGTCTACTAGATCGGCACCTAGATGAAGAACGTCTCCGAGTTCCCGCCCGATCTGGGCGCACTCCAGGGAATGCGTCAGCCTCGTGCGCGGGAAATCGGCCT
>DATNFM010000340.1:0-30276 GCA_035606435.1 Streptosporangiaceae bacterium
TCGTTGCGCAGGTACTGCATCGCGACCAGCTTGCGCAGCAGGAAGTCGCGCTCGATCATGTCCCCGACCTTGAGCTTGACCATCCGGTCCACGTACTCCTGCGGCGTGCCAAGGCCGTAGATGCACGAGACCGAGGCGACGACGATCGTGTCGCGCCTGGTCAGCAGCGAGTTCGTGGCCGAGTGCCGCAGCCGCTCGACCTCGTCGTTGATCGAGCTGTCCTTCTCGATGTAGGTATCGGTCTGCGGGAGGTACGCTTCGGGCTGGTAATAGTCGTAATAGGAGACGAAATACTCAACCGCGTTATTCGGGAGCATCTCCCGCAGCTCATTGGCGAACTGGGCAGCGAGCGTCTTGTTGGGCAGCATCACCAAAGTCGGCCGCTGCAACCGCTCGGCCAGCCAGGCCACGGTCGCGGTCTTGCCCGTACCGGTCGCCCCGAGCAGCACCGTGTGCGGGGACCCCGACGAGACTCGTTTCTGCAGCTCAGCTATAGCGGCTGGCTGGTCGCCGGCCGGCGTCATGTCGGTCACGACCTCGAATGGCGCGACACGTCGCCGCAAGTCGGTCACCGGGCGCATGGCTTCTCCTCACAAGGCACTCAACCACTGTAGGCTGAGCCTCTGACAATCACGCGCACTTGCTTCCCGCTGGAGCCGATATGTACCAGCCCTACCCCGCGGGCGGCGCGAACCCGGTTGGTCCGGTCGAGCGTCCGCCTGCACCGCCGTCTGTGCTCAATGCCGTCAAGCTGATGTACGCAGGCGCCGGACTGTCAGCGCTCGGGGCCATCCTTCTGTTCGTCAGCATCGGCAGCCTGAAGACGGCATTCCGTAATGCGAGCCCCAGCCTGACCGCCTCGCAGGTCAACTCTGCTGTGGCCGTCTTTGTCACCCTCTCCGTGATCATCGTACTGATCGGCATCGGGCTGTGGATCTGGATGGCCTTCGCCACCAAGGCCGGCAAAAACTGGGCGAGGATCGTCTCGTCGGTGTTCTTCGGCCTTTACACCATCGTCCTGTTGCTCAATATCAGCCGCACCGGTATCCAGGTCGGGAACCTATTGAACATACTGACCTGGCTAGCCGGTCTTGGTGCCATCATCTTGCTGTGGCGCAGGGAATCGACGGCGTTCTTCCAGCCGGGCGTGATCAGGTAGGCCATAAAGGTGGCCCCGGCACTCACCGCGAGCGCCGGGGCCACCTGCTTTTCCGAGCGCTAAGCGTCCCGGCGCTGCAGCAGGTAGGCGCCGAACCCGATCAGCACCGCCGTCCACAGGCAGAACACCCCGAAGCCCTCCCACGCCGACAGCAACTGACCAGCGTTCGCGTGAGCCGCGAATACCACCTGGCCGGCCTGCTCAGGCAGGTAGGCGTTGATGTGCTTGCCCCAGCTATCGGGCAGGAATCCGGTCAGGATCGGCAGCACAAAGACCACCCCGATCGCGGTCGCGATCGCACCGGCGGTGTGCCTGATGAGCATGCCGATTCCGAGCGAGAAAAGCCCGAGCACCGTCAGGTACAGCCCCGCGCCGACCACCGCCCGGATCACGCCGGGATCGTTCAGCGACACCGGAACCTTGCTGTGCAGCAGCAACGTGCCGACGAAGAAGCAGCCGAACGACACGATCTCGGCGAGAACGACCATCATCGCGGCGAACACGGTGATCTTCGCGATCAGCATCGGCATCCGCTTCGGAACGGCAAGCAGCGAAGCCCTGATAACCCCGGTCGAGTACTCGGTAGTGATCAGCAGCACGCCGAGCACGCAGATCGTGAGCTGGCCGAGCCCGATGCCCGCGCCGAGCACGAAGCCGACCGGGTCAAGAATGATCGGCGCGTTCCTACTCGCCTGCTCCGACGGCGTCCCGTTGTTCCAGGTCCCCACTACCAGTGCGGTCAGTCCCGCGGTCAGGCCGACGGTCAGCACGACGAACAGGATCAGCGTCCAGATCGTCGAGCGGACCGAGAGGATCTTGGTCCACTCGGCGCGCAGCAGCCCCGCGAATCTGGCGACCGGCGACCTAGTCGAGGCGGCGCCCGGCAGTCGGTCCGATGTCAAGGGCGTCACGGTCATCGGGCACTCCCCTTCTGCGCGCCAACCGCGCCAACGGCGTCGCCATGCACGCCAAATTCCACGCTCCCTGCCGTCAGCTCCATGAACGCCTCTTCCAGGGAAGCCAGCTGCGGAGTCAGCTCGTACAGCACCACAGAACCCGACGACGCCAGTTCGCCCACTCGCCGCGCATTCAGGCCGGAGACGATCAGGAGTTCGGCTCCGTCGGCCAGCTCGGCATCGGCCGCAGTCAGCGAACCCGACTTGACCTCGCCGCCGTCAGCGGTAATCAGGTCCGTCAGCTTGGTCGCGTCCGGGGTAAGCACCCGCACCGACTTCTTCGTGCCCGCCGAGATCACTTCGGCGGTGCTCTCCGCCGTGATCAGCCTGCCCTTGCCAATCACGATCAGGTAGTCAGCCGTCACCGCCATCTCGTTCATCAAGTGCGAAGAGACCAGGATCGTGCGGCCCCGGTTGGCCAGGTCCTTCAGCAGGTTCCTGATCCAGAGCACGCCCTCGGGGTCCAGGCCGTTGACCGGCTCGTCGAGCAGCAGCACCTCAGGATCCCCGAGCAGCGCGGCCGCCAGCCCAAGCCGCTGGCCCATGCCCAGCGAGAACCCTCCCGACCGCTTATTCGCCACTGCCGCCAGGCCGACGAAGTCCAGCATCTCGTCGACGCGCTTGGCCGGCAGTCCCTGACTCTGCGCAAGGAAAAGCAAATGGTTGCGCGCACTGCGGCCAGTGTGCACAGCCTTGGCCTCGAGCAGCGCTCCGACCGTACGCAGCGGATCGGCCAGATCCCGGTAGGCCAGGCCCCCGATCGTCGCGGTGCCCTTCTGCGGCCGGTCAAGGCCGAGAATGATCCGCATAGTCGTGGACTTGCCCGCCCCGTTCGGGCCGAGGAACCCGGTGACCCGCCCGGGCTCGACGGTAAAGCTGAGGTCATCGACGGCGATCTTCTCGCCAAATCGCTTGGTTACTCCCCGTACTTCAATCAAGCGCCCGCCTCCTCATCGGTCGCCCCCCGCCCAGTTCACACACACGATATATCGCCTGAGATCCAACCACAGAACACCGTCAACCCCCAAATTCAAAACCCTTGGGAAGATGAAGAATTTGCGCATGTCGGATCGCCCGTCCGAACCGGACTCCGCAACGGCTCAGGCCGCCCTCAGTCCGCCCGGGCGCGTCGCCCGGCCCGAGGCCGGTCCTGCGTCCGGCCCGGCCGGACTCGGCTCAGGCTGGGCGCAGCAAGCCACCGCAATGCTTTCTAAATGAGAAGACTTTCAGGTTGTGCGGGGCCCCCGGCCAGTCCGAGTCCGGTCATCCAGCCGGGCGCGCCGGCGCAGCTCGGCCCACAGATCACCGACCTGGCGATCTAGCTCGCTCAGCGAACCCGAGTTGTCGATCACGAAATCCGCGATGGCGAGCCTGGCCTCCCGGCTGGCCTGCGCGGCCATCCGGGCGTCGGCCTGTTCCTTGCTCATGCCGCGCAGCCTGGTCAGCCGGTCCAGCTGCAACACGGACGGCGCGTCGACGACGATCACCAGGTCGTAGTTGCCGGCCAGGTTGTTCTCGGCGATCAGCGGCACGTCGTGCACCACGATCGCGTCGGCCGCGACCGAGCTCTCCAGCTCGATCATCCGCTGGCCGACCAAGGGGTGAACGATCGCGTTGAGCTGGCCGAGCCTCTCGGAGTCGGCGAACACGATCTCGCCGAGCCGATCCCGGTCAAGCGAGCCGTCGGGCTTGCGCAGCTCGACCCCGAACGTCTCGATCACCTGATCAAGCCCGGGTGTGCCAGGCGCGAGGACTTCCCTGGCGATGGCATCGGCGTCAATCAGGACGGCACCGTGCGCGTCAAGGCGACGAGAAACCTCGCTCTTGCCCATGCCGATACCGCCGGTCAGCCCTACCCTGAGCATTCAGCTCACTCCCCTGCACATGATTGTGGCGGGCTTCCCAGAATCTTGCCGGGTAAGCCCGCCACGTTCATGGCTAGCTGGCCAGTTGTTAGTTTCGGCCGCCCGAGAGCTTCTCGCGCAGCGCCGCGAGCGCCTCGTCCGAGGCGAGCGCACCGCCGCCCGAGTCGTCGGAGTCGGCCGAGCCCGAGGTGTGCGAGCTCGCGCCCTCCGGGTCGTCGGCGTCCTCGCCCTCGGCCTTGCTGCGGGCCTCGGCGACCTGGCGCTGGTGCGCCTCGAACCTGGCGCGGGCCTCGGCGTACTGCCGCTCCCACTCCTCGCGCTGGGCTTCGAAGCCTTCGAGCCACTCGCCCGATTCCGAATCGAAGCCGTCCGGATAGACGTAGTTGCCCTGCTCGTCGTAAGTAGCCGGCATGCCGTAGAGGGTCGGGTCGAAGTCGTCCCCGGTGATCTCCCCGGTCTGGCCCTCGTTCGCCTGCTTGAGCGACAGGCTGATCCGCCGCCGGTCCAGGTCGATGTCGATGATCTTGACGAAGATCTCGTCGCCCACCTGAACGACCTGCTCGGGGATCTCCACGTGCCGGTCCGCCAGCTCGGAGATGTGCACCAGGCCCTCGATGCCCTCCTCGACCCGCACGAACGCGCCGAACGGCACCAGCTTGGTGACCCGGCCCGGGACGACCTGGCCGATCTGGTGCATCCGCGCGAACTGCTGCCACGGGTCTTCCTGGGTGGACTTCAGCGACAGCGAGACCCGCTCGCGGTCCATGTCCACGTCCAGCACCTCGACCGTGACCTCCTGGCCGACCTCGACAACCT
The DNA here is from genome assembly GCA_035606435.1 of Streptosporangiaceae bacterium. Lineage (GTDB taxonomy): Bacteria > Actinomycetota > Actinomycetes > Streptosporangiales > Streptosporangiaceae > Chersky-822. The sequence goes on from DATNFM010000340.1 coordinate 4,797, forward strand.
CGCCCGGGTGGTCGATGTGCTTCCAGGACAGCTCGGAGACGTGCACCAGGCCATCCACCCCGCCGAGGTCGACGAAAGCGCCGAAGTTCACGATCGAACTTACGACACCCTTGCGGATCTGGCCCTTCTGCAGCGTGTTCAGGAAGTTCTGGCGAACCTCGGACTGCGTCTGCTCCAGCCAGGCCCGGCGGGACAGGACCACGTTGTTGCGGTTCTTGTCCAGCTCGATGATCTTGGCCTCGATCTCCTTGCCCACGTACGGCTGCAGATCGCGGACCCTGCGCATCTCCACCAGCGACGCGGGCAGGAACCCGCGCAGCCCGATGTCCAGGATCAGACCGCCCTTGACCACCTCGATGACAGTGCCGGTGACGACGCCGTCCTCGTCCTTGATCTTCTCGATCGTGCCCCACGCCCGCTCGTACTGCGCGCGCTTCTTGGACAAGATCAAGCGGCCTTCCTTGTCCTCCTTCTGAAGGACAAGAGCCTCGATGTGATCACCGGTCTTGACGACGTCATTGGGATCGACATCGTGCTTGATCGACAGCTCTCTGGACGGGATCACGCCCTCGGTCTTGTAGCCGATGTCGAGCAGAACCTCGTCCCGATCGACCTTGACGACTGTCCCGTCGACAATGTCGCCGTCGTTGAAGTACTTGATGGTCTCGTCGATCGCGGCGAGGAAAGCTTCCTCCGAACCGATGTCGTTAACGGCAACCTGAGGGGTCGAGGTGGCCTGCGTGCTGCTGGTCGTCATGTGTTAATGGGCTCCGGATACGGACAGGGTCTGGGTTTTTGGGCGCGCAGTGTGCAGCGCGTCCGACATGGTAGCTGGAGTGCCCTGGTCAGGAACACCGGCCGGGCTACAGACTTCCCGTCGGTGCCTTTCCATGGCCGGACTGCGTGAGATCACAACGCATCGATCAGCTTATGAGAACCTGGCCGGGTGGTCAATCGCGGTACCGGACTGCGTCCCGGTCAGCTACCTGGCATTTACCTCACTTTCACCTTGCGTACAGCACTAGTCAACCTGCCGTCAGTGGGCGGCTTCGGCCCAGCTCCGGCCGGTTCCCATGGACACATCGAGCGGAACCGTCATCGTGAACGCGCCGCCCATCGCCGTCTTGACCAGTTCGCTGAGCCGATCGAGTTCACCCGGCGCGACCTCGAACAAAAGTTCGTCGTGAACCTGCAGCAGCATGCGCGAGCTGAGCCCGCTGGCCGTAATCGCCTCGTCGACCGCCAGCATCGCGACCTTGATGATGTCCGCGGCCGAGCCCTGGATCGGCGCGTTCAGCGCCATCCGCTCGGCCATCTCCCGGCGCTGCCGGTTGTCTGAGGTCAGATCGGGCAGGTAGCGGCGGCGGCCCAGAATCGTCTGGGTGTACCCGTCCTGACGGGCCTGGGCGACCACGTTCTGCAGATAGTCACGCACGCCGCCGAACACGCCGAAGTATTCATCCATGTAGCCCCGGGCCTCGGTGGCCGGAACGCTGAGCTGCTGGGACAGGCCGTAAACCGAAAGCCCGTAGGCGAGCCCGTAGTTCATCGCCTTGATCTTGCTGCGCAGGTCGCCGGTGATGTCCTCGGGCGGCAGCCCGAATACCCGCGAAGCGGTCGCCGCGTGGAAGTCATGACCGGACCCGAACGCGGCCGCCAGCGCCTCGTCGCCGGACAGGTGAGCCATGATCCGCAGCTCGATCTGGCTGTAGTCGGCGGTCAGCAGGCATTCATAACCCTCGCCGACCACGAAGCCCTGCCTGATCCGCCGGCCTTCCTCGGTCCTGATCGGGATGTTCTGCAGGTTCGGATCGGTCGAGCTGAGCCTGCCGGTCGCGGCGATCATCTGGTTGTAGGTCGTGTGGATCCGGCCGTCGTGACCAGCCATCGGGATCAGCGAGTCGACGATGCTCTTGAGCTTGGCCACGTCTCGGTGCCTGAGCAGGTGCGCCAGCACCGGATGCTCGGTCTGCGCGAGCAGGCCGGTCAGCGCCTCTGAGTCGGTCGTGTAGCCGGTCTTGATCCGCTTGGTCTTCGGCAGGCCAAGCTCGGTGAACAGCACTTCCTGCAGCTGCTTGGGCGATCCGAGGTTGAACTCGTGCCCGGTGGCGGCGTAGGCGCCCTGCTCGGCCGACTTGACGTCGGCGCCCAGGCTCGCTGACATCGAGGCGAAGTGCTCGATGTCGGCCGCGATCCCCGCGTGTTCCATCTTGGCGAGCACGGTGACCAGCGGCAGCTCGACGTCGGCGAGCAGTTCGCTGGCCCCGCGTTTGGCCAGGTCGGCGTCGAGCGCGTCGGCCAGTTCGGCGGTGGCCAGCGCCCGCCGGGCCAGTGCCATCGCGGCCTGCGCCTCCGCGTCCTCGGTCTCATCAGTGGCCATGTCGAGCGTGAGCTGCCCTGAGGCGGTCTCGCCGACCTCGCTCAGCTGGTGCTTGGTGTACCGCAGCGCCAGGTCGGCCAGGTCGAACGAACGCTGCCCCGGCAGCGCCAGGTAGGCAGCGAGCGCCGTGTCGCTGGTCAGGCCGCGCAGCGCCCAGCCGCGCGCGGCCAGCGCGTGGATCGGGCCCTTCGCGTCGTGCATGGCCTTGGCGGCCGACTCGTCGCCCAGCCAGTCGGCGAGCGCACGCTCATCGTCCTCGGTGAGCTGCACCGGATCGATGACGGCCGCCGGGCTCAGTTCTTCAGCCCGCCCTCCCTGCCCAGCAGCCCGCCCTCCCAGCCCGGCCTCGCCCGCGACGGCCGCAAGCGCCAGGCCGGTGAGGTTTCCGGTCCCCCGGCCCCAGGTGCCGCTGGGCGCCAGCCCGATCCGGCCGCCATGCCCGTAATCGGCGAGCCACGCCCTGACCTCGTCAGGGCCTAGCCGGGCCAGGTCCACGTCGAAGCCGCCCTGAGCGGCCTGCGCGGGCGCGGCGATCAGGTGGCCCAGGATCCCGTTGGGCAGCGTCGTATACAGGCGATCGCGCAGCACGCGGAACTGCAGCGTGTCGAAAAGCTGGTGGATCTGGTCCCGGTCCCAGGGGACGGGCGCCATGTCGTGCGGTCCGACGTCGATCGGCACGTCCCTGGCCAGCTCTGTGAGCCGCCGGTTCCGCAGCACGTTGTCCAGGTTGTCGCGCAGATTGTCACCGGCCCGGCCCTTGATCTGATCGACATTGTCGACCAGCGCGCCCAGGTTGCCGTAGTCCGCGATCCACTTCGTCGCGGTCTTCTCTCCCACGCCGGGAATGCTGGGCAGGTTGTCGCTCGGGTCACCGCGCAGCGCGGCGAAGTCCGGGTACTGAGTCGGGGTCAGGCCGTATTTCTCGAAGACCGCCTCGGGCGTGAACCGGCCCATCTCGCTGACCCCGCGCCGTAGGTACAGCACCGTGACGTCGTCGTTGACCAGCTGGAACGCGTCCCGGTCGCCGGTCACGATCAGCACTCGCATCCCATCGGCTACCGCCTTGGTGGCGAGCGTCGCGATCACGTCGTCGGCCTCGAAGCCGGGCGACGACAGCCAGCGGATGCCGAGCGCGTCGAGCACCTCGAAGATCAGGCTCAGCTGACTCTTGAAGTCGGTGGGCGTCTGCCTGCGGGTCGCCTTGTACTCGACGTACTGCTCATGCCTGAAGGTGGGCTCGCTCCGGTCGAACGCGGCGGCGACATGCGTCGGTTTCTCGTCCCTCAGCACGTTGATCAGCATGGCCGTGAAGCCGTAGACCGCGTTGGTCGGCTGACCAGTAGTGGTAGAGAAATTCTCGATCGGCAGCGCGAAGAAGGCCCGATAGGCAATCGAATGCCCGTCTAGCAGCAGGAGCAAGTCGCGCTGATCTTGATCTTTTTCCGGAGTCTTGACAGCCACCCGGCAATCCTAGTGGCCCCTACTGTCAGTGAACCGCTCTCTGAGCGAGCACTAAGCTGCCACGCGTGGCGGACAAGACTGTGTCGGACAATTCCTGGCAACCTGACCTGCTCGCGCTCAATCGCGCGATCGCCAGCGGCGAGACCCTCGCCCAGCGGATGGGCATCAAGATCATCGAAGCGTCACCGCGACGGGTGGTCGGCACGATGCCGGTAGCGGGCAACACCCAGCCGTACGGGCTGCTGCACGGCGGCGCCTCGTGCGTGCTCGCCGAAACCCTCGGCTCGGTCGGCGCGGCGCTGCACGCGGGAGCGAACAACTTCACCGTGGGCATCGAGATCAACGCCACGCACCACCGGGCCGCGCGGAGCGGAAATGTCACCGGCGTGGCCACGCAGGTGCACGCCGGGCAGACGCTGGCGACCTACGACATCGTGATTAGCGATGACCGCGACCGCCGGATCTGCACGGCCAGGCTCAGCTGCCTGCTCCGCCGGGCCGTCCCCGGCTCCGACGGCAGCACCAGTTCCCCCACCGAGGGCAACCAGCCGCTTGGCTGAAGCCGCGCAAACCCGCGCACCAGCCGAGCACCGGGGCAAGCCCCGTGGCCGTCGGCGCGGGCGAAGCCGCAGGTAGCGGCCAGGTTCGGGCCGGCCGTACCGAACGGATGTTTGGCCCATACCGGCCTGGTAATAGCAGTGTCCGCACGCGGCCATGCGCTGCTCGCTACGGTGTTCCCCGGAGCTTTGATGATTCGAGTAGAGAACGTGCCGGCCCGGGGAAGGCCGACACGGCACCAAAGGATCACCGGGCTCCTTACCGTCGCTGCGGCGCTGTCAAACGACAGGTCGCGGCGGGCGGCAGCAAGCGAGCGGGCGCCGGGTCTGCGCGGGGGGTAAAGACCTGGCCCCGCTCGCTTGCCTAAAACCAGGAGCTGATTACTCTTTCGGCTCCTTCGGCGCGTCCGTATCGGGCTCTTTCGTCCCATCGCTGGTAATAGAGTGATCCGCGTGACTAGTCGGACTCTCCGGACTCGCCGCTCCGGTGTTCGCGCTTGCCTTCTGCTCGGTGAGGATCTCCTGAGCCAGCGCCCGCATGGTCATCCGGCGATCCATCGAGGTCTTCTGTATCCACCGGAACGCCTCGGGCTCGGTCATCCCGCGGCTCGCCTGCAGCACGCCCTTCGCCCGGTCGAGCAGCTTGCGCATCTCCAGTCGCTCGCGCAGGTCGCCGACCTCCGCCTGGAGCGCGCTGACTTCCGCGAACCGGCTTACCGCGATCTCGATCGCCGGGATCAGGTCGGCCCTGGTGAAGGGTTTTACCAGGTAAGCCATCGCGCCGGCGCTGCTCGCCCGCTGGACGAGATCACGCTGGGAGAAGGCGGTAAGTATGACCACGGGCGCCAGGCGGCGGGCCGTGATCTGCTCGGCCGCCGAGATGCCGTCGAGTACCGGCATCTTCACATCCATGATCACCAAGTCCGGCCGCAACTCTGCGGCCAGTTTGACGGCTGCGTCGCCGTCGGACGCTTCGCCGACTACGACATAGGCATCCTGACCCGGCTCCTCAAGCATCTCCTTGAGGTCAAGCCGGATCAACGCCTCGTCTTCGGCGATAACCACGCGGTAGGGAGTCTCGCTCACCCACTGAAGCCTATCCATAGCCGCTACATTGAACAGATGCACGGCGCGCCTTGCGGCATCAGCATGCACTGTTCCATCTGATTTAGGACAACCCGCGTTTGTACGATGACAGGCGACAGTACCCGCCCCGGTAGACCAACGGCAGAGTCAATGGCCTCAAAATCCATCAAGTGTGGGTTCGAATCCCACCCGGGGCACCAAGTAAGCGACATACCCCCACGATAGTGCGTTAAGCCACAGATCGGCTATCACAGCTGGTGGCGGGCAGCTTCGCTAGCGGTGCGCGAAGCGTTCGGGCTCGGCTGAGAGTCATCGCCAGGCGGCGGCGCCGAACCCGCGGCCAGCCGGCCGCCCCGGCCGCGCCGAGCACTCCGCCTTGGCGTGACCTCCAGGGGCTCGGGACCGATCCTCGCCCTGGTCGCGAAAAAGTAGGCGACGGAGCCTGCTAGCACCGCCACGGCCGCGATCTCCTTGATCAGCAGCACCGCGTGGTGCTGCGGCCCGGTCAGTACGAACGGCTCCGCGGCCAGCAGCCCGATCGCATAGCCGCCGACGCAGATGGCCAGAGCCCGGTCACCAGTCAGGTTCAGCCTCGCGATCAGCCTGATCAGCACCACGGCGACGATCACGTTCCAGATCGCCTCGTACAAGAACAGCGGCTGGAACGTGCCGAAATCCTGGTAGCCGGCGATCCGGTTGGCCGGGGCGATCCGCACCGCCCAGAACACGGTCGACGGCGATCCGTACAGGCTCTGCGCGAACAGGTTGCCGAGGAAGCTGATAGCCGCGCCCACGGCGACTCCGGGCGCCGAGGCGACCAGAACCGGCCCGATCTCAAGATCGTGATAGCGGCACCACAGCCAGGCGGCCACCACTCCGGCGATCGCCGCGCCGGGCAGGCCAAGCCCGCCGTCCCAGATCCTGAAGATCCCGACCCAGTCCCGGCCGGGCCCGAAATACCGCTGCGAGTCGACCGCGATCCGGTAGATCCGCGCCCCGATCAGCCCCGCCGGGACCACCACGGTCGCCAGGTCCACGATCACCCACCGGCGCCCGCCCACGGCCCGGTACCGGCGCTCGGCCAGCCACAGCAGGGCCAGCACGCCCAGGACCACGCACAGCGCGTACCCGTGCACGGTCGCCGGCCCGATGTGCCAGACACCGCTGGCCGGGCCGGGCAGATAGGCAAGCGGGACGCGGGCGGCCGGCATGGTTCGTGACGTTACCGCCGCCCCCGTCCTTTGGCCACTTCAACAAGCCAGGTAAGGCTCGGCGACCGCTCAGGCCCGCAGTGGCGCCGCCGAGGCCGGGATAGCGACCGGCAGCGCGGTCTGGCCGACCAGGTACCGGTCCACGGCCGCTGCCGCCGACCGGCCCTCGGCGATCGCCCATACGATCAGCGACTGCCCGCGACCCATGTCTCCGGCCACGTACACGCCAGGCACCGAGGTGGCGTACTGATCGTCGCGCGGCACCCGGCCGCGCTCGTCCAGCCCCACGCCAAGCCCGGATACGAGCCCGCGATCCTCGGCCCCGGTGAACCCCATCGCCAGCAGCACGAGCTCGCAGGCCAGCTCCCGCTCGGTGCCGGGCAACCGAACCGGCCGCCCGCCAGTCAGCTCGACCTCCACCAGCCGCAGCGCCCGCACCCGCCCGCTCTCGTCGGCCAGGAACTCCTGGGTGGAGACCGCGTAGACCCGCTCGCCGCCCTCCTCGTGCGCGCTGGACGTGCGGAAGATCATCGGGTATGTCGGCCACGGCTGGCTGGCCGGCCGCTGCTCAGGCGGGCGCGGCAGGATCTCAAGCTGGGTCACCGACTCAGCGCCCTGCCGGTGCGCGGTCCCGAGGCAGTCAGCCCCGGTATCGCCGCCTCCGATGATCACCACGCGCCTGCCCCGCGCCGAGATCGGCGGCTCACCAGATCCGTCTGGACCGGCCCCGGCAACAGCCCGGTTCGCCAGCGGCAGGTACTCCATCGCCTGGTGAATGCCGTCCAGTTCCGCGCCGGGCACGGGAAGCCCGCGCCCGACCCTGGCCCCGCACGCAAGCACGACCGCGTCGAAGTCGGCCCGCAGCTGCCCGACGCTCAGGTCCTCGCCTACCCTGACCCCGCAGACGAACACGGTGCCCTCGGCCCGGAGCTGGTCCAGCCGCCGGTCGAGCAGCCGCTTCTCGCACTTGAACTCGGGGATCCCGTACCGCAGCAGCCCGCCCGGCTGGTCGTCGGCCTCGAACACGGTGACCGCGTGCCCGGCCCTGGTCAGCTGCTGCGCGGCGGCCAGCCCGGCCGGCCCGGATCCCACCACCGCCACCCGGCGCCCGCCAGCCAGCGCGGCCGGCCCGGGCGGGGCGGGCACTACCCAGCCCTCGGCGAACGCCCGGTCGATGATCTCGACTTCGACCTGCTTGATCGCCACCGGGTCGGCGTTGATGCCGAGCACGCACGCCGACTCACAGGGCGCCGGGCAGAGCCGTCCGGTGAACTCCGGGAAATTGTTCGTCGCGTGCAGCCGCTCAATTGCCTCGCGCCAATGCTGGCGCTGCACCAGATCGTTCCATTCCGGAATGAGGTTGCCGAGCGGGCAGCCATTGTGGCAGAACGGGATGCCGCAGTTCATGCACCGCGAAGCCTGCCGCTCTAGCTCGGCGGACTCGAACTGGACGTAAACCTCGCGCCAGTCCTGTATCCGGATGTCCACCGGCCGGCGACCGGCTGTTTTCCTGGAGGTAGAAAGAAATGCGGTGGTCTGTTCAGCCATTCCTGATCGCCTCCGCCCCGGTGCCGGTCGCCGACTCGCCGACGTTCCTGGTCGCGGCGAGCACGCGCTTGTAATCTCTGGGCATCACTCGGCGTAGGCGGCGCACGGTGTCGTCCCAGTCGTCGAGCAAGGCCGACGCGACCGCCGAGTCAGTCGCACCGTGATAGCGGACGATCAGCTCGCGTACGTAGGCCGAATCGGACGCACCGAGCGGCTCAAGGTCCGCCATCTCGGTGTTGATCAGGCCAGGATCCGGATCGAGCAGGTAAGCGATTCCGCCCGACATCCCGGCCGCGAAGTTACGGCCGGTCCGGCCGAGTACGACGACGCGGCCGCCGGTCATGTACTCACAGCCGTGGTCGCCGACGCCCTCGGTCACCGCGACCGCACCGGAGTTGCGCACGCAGAACCGCTCTCCGACCACCCCGCGCAGGAACAGCTCGCCGCTGGTCGCGCCGTAGCCGATCACGTTGCCCGCGATGATCTGCCGGTGGGCGGCGAACGGGGCGGCCCGGTCGGGCACTACGACGATCCGCCCGCCGGACAGTCCCTTGCCGACGTAGTCATTGGCGTCGCCGGTCAGCCTGATCGTGATGCCGCTCGGCAGGAACGCGCCGAGCGACTGACCCGCCGATCCGCGCAGCCAGACGAGGATCGTGTCGTCCGGCAGGCCTTCGCCGCCCCACCGCTTGGTCACCTCGTAACCGAGCATGGTGCCGACGGTCCGGTTCACGTTCCGGACCGGCAGGTCGAGCCGGACCGGGGTAGCCTCGGTCAGCGCTCCCTCGGCGAGCTGGATCAGCGTGTTGTCCAGCACCTCGTCCAGGTGATGCTGCTGGGCCCTGATCCGCCGCCTGGCCGCGCCTTCGGGCAGCGCCGGAACGTGCAGCAAGGGCTCGAGGTCGAGGTAGGACACGCTGGCATCGCCCGCGGGCCCGATCGGCGTGAGCAGCTCGGCCTGGCCGATCGCCTCGTCCAGCGTCCGGAATCCGAGCTGAGCCAGGTACTCCCTGACCTCGGCGGCCACGAACTCGAAGAACGTCACCACGAACTCCGGCTTGCCGCTGAACTTCGTCCGCAGCTCAGGGTTCTGGGTGGCGACGCCCACCGGGCAGGTGTCCTGGTGGCAGGCCCGCATCATCACGCAGCCCGAGACGACCAGCGGCGCGGTCGCGAACCCGAACTCCTCGGCGCCGAGCAGCGCCGCGACAACCACGTCCCGGCCGGTCTTGAACTGGCCGTCGACCTGGACGACGACCCGGTCCCGCAGCCCGTTGCGCAGCAGCGTCTGCTGGGTTTCGGCCAGGCCGAGCTCCCACGGCGCGCCCGCGTGCTTGATGCTGGTCAGCGGCGCCGCGCCGGTGCCGCCGTCGTGACCGGAGATCAGGATCACGTCGCTGTGCGCCTTCGCGACCCCGGCCGCGATCGTGCCGACCCCGACCTCGGCTACCAGTTTCACAGACACCCTGGCCTTGGGATTAGCGTTCTTCAGGTCGCTGATCAGCTGAGCCAGGTCCTCGATCGAGTAGATGTCGTGGTGCGGCGGCGGCGAGATCAACCCGACGCCGGGCGTCGAGTTCCTGGTCTTCGCGATCCAGGGATAGACCTTGTGCGCGGGCAACTGCCCGCCTTCACCGGGCTTGGCTCCCTGCGCCATCTTGATCTGAAGGTCCTCGGCGTTGACCAGGTACTCGCTGGTCACGCCGAACCGGCCGCTGGCGACCTGCTTGATCGCGGACCGGCGCAGGTCACCGTTCGCGTCGACGGAGTACCGGTCGGCGTCCTCGCCGCCCTCGCCGGAATTCGACCGGCCGCCGAGCCGGTTCATCGCGATCGCCAGGGTCTGGTGCGCCTCGGCCGATAGCGAGCCGTACGACATCGCCCCGGTGCAGAACCGCCGGACGATCTCGCTGATCGGCTCCACTTCTTCCAGCGGCACCGGCGGCCGGACCTGAACGCCGCTGCCCTTGATTTCGTCTATTCCGCGTATGGCGAGCAATCCGCGCAGGGTCATCCGGCGGGCCGACTGGTCGTCGATCTCCCGGGTGTACTGCCGGAAGATCGCTTCCTGCCCCGACCGGGTAGCGTGCTGCAGCCGGAAGACCGCCTCGGGGCTGAACAGGTGCGGCTCTCCGTCTCGCCGCCAGGCGTACTCACCGCCGGACTCGAGCCCGGTCGACCCGGGCGCCGCCGGGCGGTCCGGGTAGGCGGCCGCTAGCCTGGCCGCCGCGGCGGCCGCGATCTGGTCGTAGCCGATCCCGCCGAGCCGCGATGAGGTCCCGGCGAAGCACTCGTCGATGACCTGCGTCCCCAGGCCGATCGCCTCGAAGATCTGCGCCCCGGTGTAGGACGCCACCGTCGACACGCCCATCTTGGACATGATCTTCATCAGGCCCTTGCCGAGCGCCTTGATGAGGTTGGCGGCGGCCTTGCGCCCGCTGACCCCCTCAAGCAGCCCTGACCTGGCCAGGTCCTGCACGGTCTCGATCGCCAGGTACGGGCAGACCGCCGCCGCCCCGTATCCGATCAGCAGCGCGACGTGGTGGGTCTCCCGTACGTCACCGGCCTCTACCACCAGGCCGACCCTGGTGCGGCTCTGGTCGGCGATCAGGTGATGGTGCACCGCGCCGGTCAGCAGCAGCGAGGGGATCGGGGCCCACTCGCTCGGCCCGGCCGAACAGGCCCGGTCGGAGAGCACGATGATCTTGGCGCCGGCCTCGATCGCGCGGCTGACTTCGGCCCGGATCTCGTCCAGCCGGTCGCGCAGGCCCTGACCGCCGGCCGCCGCGAGATACCTGCCGTCAACTACGTGCGCGGCGAAGCCGGGCAGGTCCCGGTCTTCGTTTATATGAATGATCTTGGCTAGGTCACTGTCGGACAGAACCGGGTATGGCAGCACGATCTGCCGGCACGAGAACGGTCCCGGTTCGAGGATGTTGTACTCGGGTCCGGTGGCGGCTCCGAGCGAGGTGACGACCTCTTCCCTGATCGCGTCCAGCGGTGGGTTGGTGACCTGCGCGAACTGCTGGGTGAAGAAGTCGAAGAGCTGCTGGGGCCTCGCCGAGAGCACGGCTAGCGGAGTGTCGTCGCCCATGGAGCCGATCGGCTCGGCGCCGGTCAGCGCCATCGGGCCGAGCACGACCCGGCGCTCCTCCTCGGTGTAGCCGAACAGGCGCTGAGCTCGACTCAGTTCCGCGCTGGTCGGAAGGTCCCGTTCCCGGTCCGGCAGGTCGTCCAGGTGCAGCAGGCCGGCGTGCAGCCAGTCGTCGTACGGGTGCTGCGCCGCCAGTTCGGCCTTGACCTCTTCGTCTTCAACGATCCGGCCGGCCTTCGTGTCGACCAGGAAGATCTTGCCCGGCTGCAGGCGCCCCTTGCGGACGATCCTGGCCGGGTCGAGGTCGAGCACGCCGACCTCGCTGGCCAGCACGACCAGGCCGTCGTCGGTGACCCAGAACCGGCCTGGCCGCAGCCCGTTGCGGTCGAGCACGGCGCCGGCCAGCGTCCCGTCCATGAAGGCGATCAGCGCCGGGCCGTCCCACGGCTCCATCAGCGAGGCGTGGAACCGGTAGAACGCCCGCAGGTCGGTCGGCATCAGCCGGTCGTTCTCCCACGCCTGCGGGATCATCATCAGCACCGAGTGCGGCAGCGAGCGGCCGCCCAGGGTCAGCAACTCCAGGCAGGCGTCGAAGCTGGCCGAGTCGCTCTCGGCCTGGCCCACGATCGGAAGCAGGCGCTCGATCCCGGTGCCGTCGGCGGCGGGCGGGAACAGTTCCGATGCCAGCCACGTCTCGCGGGCGCGCCACCAGTTGCGGTTGCCGCGGATCGTGTTGATCTCGCCGTTGTGCGCGATGAACCGGAACGGATGAGCGAGCGGCCACGACGGGAACGTGTTGGTCGAGAACCTCGAGTGCGCCAGCGCCAGGGCCGAGGCGTACCGCGGATCGGCCAGGTCCGGGTAGAACCGTTCGAGTTGCTTGGCGGTCAGCATGCCCTTGTACCCGATCGTGGCGCTCGACAGCGTCACGATGTAGGTGCCGGCCTCGTGTTCGACCCTCTTGCGCAGGCAATACGCGCGCCGGTCAAGTTCAAGCTCCCCGTGGTGGCTGGCACCGCCTGCGCCATCGCCGGCCACGAACAACTGCGCCAGGTGCGGAGACGCCGTTCGCGCGCCGGTCCCGCAGGCAGCCGGATCGTGCGGCACGTCCCGCCACCCCAGTACTCGCAGGGACTCGGCCGCCGCCAGCGACTCGATCGCGGCCCTGGCTTCTTCCGGCCCGCCCTCAACGCCTTCGCCGGGCAGGAAGACCATCCCGGCCGCGTACTGCCCGACCGGGGGCAGGGCGAACTCGCAGACCGCGCGGAAGAACTCATCGGGCATCTGGGTGAGGATGCCGGCGCCGTCCCCGGTGTCCGGGTCGCTGCCCTTGGCCCCCCGATGCTCCAGATTGGCCAGCACGGTCAGCGCCTGGGCGACCGGCGCGTGGCTGCGCCGCCCAGACAGGTCGGCGACCAGTCCAACCCCGCACGCGTCGTGCTCGTACCGCGGATCGTAAAGACCCGCTCCCCCGGACAAGAAAGCCGCCTCAGGGGCGGCCTGCGAAACTGCGGGATTTCTACTGGACAGATTGTGCCTTGGGGTAGGCGTCATCCGCGCTCCTGTCGTCTCGTCCGCTAACGCCTTTACTTGCGGAAATCGGAGGGACGACTTTGGCCCACCACCAGCTGCGCTGACCCTGCTGACCACGGACAGCTTTACCAGCTCATCATATCTCGCCGAGGATTTACATTACCTGCGGGTAAATTCTATGTTTCCTGGCTAGCGTTTGTTTCCTAACGACCTGAGTGTCTGATTAGGCTGCAGACCCTCTCACGCCCGCGGCGAGCTGGGCCGCGAGTTCGCCCACGCTGTCCAGCCCTGCGGTCTCGTCCGGGGCCTCAAGCAGCCGCTTGACGAACGCCGAGCCGACGATGACTCCGTCGGCGAACCGCGCTACCTGCTCGGCCTGGGCGGCCGTGCTGACCCCGAGCCCGACTGACACCGGGGTCTGGGTGTACTTCCTGACTCTGGCTACCAGCCCGGCCGCGGCGTCGCTCACGCTAGTCCTGGCGCCGGTGATGCCCATGACCGAGGCCGCGTAGACGAAGCCGCGGCTCACCGAGGAGATCAGCTTGATCCGGTCCTCTGGAGAACTCGGGGCCACGAGGAAGATCGGGTCCAGATCGTGCTTGGCGGCCGCCTCCAGCCATTCGACGGCCTCTTCCGGCGGCAGGTCAGGGGTGATCAGGCCGCTGCCGCCGGCATTCGCCAGGTCGCGTGCGAACGCCTCGATCCCGTAATGATCGACCGGATTCCAGTACGTCATCACCAGTACCGGCGCTCCGGTCGCGGCCACCCCTTCGACTGTGCGCAGCACGTCGGTGACGTGCACGCCGCCGAGCAGGGCCTGGTGGACCGCCTCCTGGATCACCGGACCATCCATCAGCGGGTCCGTGTACGGCAGGCCGATCTCGATCACGTCGGCACCGGCCCGCACCATCGCGGTCGCCGCCTCGATGCCGCCGTCGACCGTCGGAAACCCGGCAGGCAGATACCCGATCAGGGCCGCCCGACTCTCCGCCTTGGCGGCAGCGAAGGCGCCAGCGACCCTGCCGAGGCCAGTCACCCCGGCGCCGACCGCGTCAGTGTGCGTCACTGCCGGCTCCCTGCCCGTCGTAATGGCCGAACCACCGCGCCGCGATGTCTACGTCCTTGTCGCCCCGGCCCGACAGGCACACGACGATCACCGCGTCCTTGCCCAGTTCTCGGCCGACGTCCAAGACGCCCGCCAGGGCGTGCGCGGACTCGATCGCCGGGATGATCCCCTCGGTGCGGCACAGCAGGTTGAAGGCGGACATCGCCTCGCCGTCGGTGATCGGGCGGTAGCTGGCCCGGCCGACCTCGTGCAGCCAGGAATGCTCGGGCCCGACACCCGGATAGTCGAGGCCCGCCGAGATCGAATGCGTCGGCAGCGTCTGGCCCTCGCCGTCCTGCATCACGAACGTGCGCATCCCGTGGATCACGCCCGGCGATCCGCCGGAGATCGTGGCCGCGTGCCGGCCGGTTTCCACGCCATCGCCGCCGGCTTCGCAGCCGATCAGGCGCACTGCGGGATCGTCGATGAACCCGTGGAACGCGCCGATCGCGTTCGAGCCGCCGCCGACGCAGGCGATCACCGCGTCGGGAAGCCCGCCGGTCCTGTCGATGACCTGAGACCGCGCTTCAACCCCGATGATCCGCTGGAAGTCACGCACCATGGTCGGGAACGGGTCAGGGCCCATCACCGATCCGATGCAGTAGTGCGTGGTCTCTACGGTGGCCACCCAGTCGCGGAAGGCCTCGTTGATCGCGTCCTTGAGCGTCTGGCTGCCGATCGTGACCGGCACGACCTCGGTCCCGAGCATCCGCATCCTGGCCACGTTCAGCGCCTGCCTGCGGGTGTCTTCGGCGCCCATGTAGACCACGCACTCCAGGCCGAACAGGGCCGCCGCCGTCGCCGCCGCGACGCCGTGCTGGCCCGCCCCGGTCTCGGCTATCATCCGGGTCTTGCCCATCCTCTTGGTCAGCAGGGCCTGGCCGATCACGTTGTTGATCTTGTGGGAGCCGGTGTGGGCCAGGTCCTCGCGCTTGGCGAAGACCCGGCAGCCACCGGCGTGCTCGGCGAATCCCGGCAACTCGGTCAGCAGCGTCGGCCGGCCGATGTAGTCGCGGCGCAATCGCTCGAGCTCGCCCGTGAAGTCCGGATCAGCCTTCGCCGACTCGAAGGCGACAGCGAGCTCCTCAAGCGCGGACATCAGGGCCTCGGGAGCCAGGCGGCCCCCGAACCGGCCGAACCGGCCGGGCGGCGCCATCATGGGCACCGTCGTCACGTACTGCCTCCTCGGTCGGTCCGAAGCGCTGGATGAGAGCCGGCGGCGACCAGGTCGGCTACCGCGGACCTGGGGTCCTTGCCGACCACCAGGCTCTCGCCGACGAGCACGGCATCGGCGCCGGCCGCCGCGTAGGCGAGCAAGTCGTGCGGGCCGCGGACACCGGACTCGGCGATCTTGATCACGTCATCGGGAATTCTCGGCGCCAGCCGGGCGAACACGGACCGGTCGACCTTGAGTGTCGCGAGGTCGCGCGCGTTCACGCCGATCACGTTCGCCCCGGCCTCGACGGCCCGGTCAAGCTCGGCCTCGTCGTGCACCTCGACGAGCGGCACGAGACCGATCGACTTGGCCCGCTCGACCAGCGAGACCAGCGCGTTCTGCTCGAGTGCGGCGACGATGAGCAGCGCCAGGTCCGCGCCGTGCACTCGCGCTTCCCACAGCTGATAGGAGCTGACCACGAAGTCCTTGCGCAGCACCGGCACCGAGACCGCGTCCCTGACCGCGGACAGGTCGGCCAGGCTGCCGCCGAACCGGCGGCCCTCGGTCAGCACGCTGATCACCCGCGCGCCCCCGGCCTCGTAGTCGGTGGCCAGCGCGGCCGGATCGGCGATCGCCGCCAGCGCGCCTTTCGACGGGCTCGCCCGCTTGACCTCAGCGATCACCGCGACGCCTTCGGTGCGCAGCGCGGCCATGACGTCGCGAGGCGAAGACGCGCGGCCGGCCGCCTCTTTGAGCTTCTCTAGCGGCGTCGCCTGCTGCCGTGCAGCCAGATCGGCTCGCACGTCCACGAGAATGTCATCGAGCACGCTCACGTGGTTCTGCTGCCCCCTCGGGGTGGGATGCTTGCGCCCCCGATCGTACCGAGGCTAGTTTCACCGCCGACCGGCGCCCCTGGAAGGACGGTCGCGGAGCGATACGAAACGGCTCCGCAGCGTATTTCACAGTCGAGTAACCGGCTCATTGACTGGCGTCCTCGTCGGATCCGACGGTTGGATCAGCGCCTGCGGTCAGCGACTCCCACATGCCCGCGGCGTTTCCCGGCCCAGAACGGCCCCGCCCCGATCCGGATGCACCGACGCCGGCCCGCGCGGTAGCGGCCCGCGCGGGCGCTCCCGCAGGACCGCCGGCCCCAGCAGATCCGCCCGCCGCCGCAGTACCGGCCCGGGGGGACGACCCCCCAGATCCCCCCGCAGAGCCACCGGTGCCCGCGGCAGCAGCCGTGCGCTCATATTTCCCCGACATCGCCGGCAGCCTCGTGGCCGCGATCACGATGCCGATGCCGATGCCGATGATCAGGACGGCTCCGGCGATGATCAGCACCCGCCAGCCCGAGCCGGCCAGTTCGACATGGGCAGGGAACCCGCCCAGCGACCCGGCCGCCGTACCACCGGTCCCCCCGGCCGTGGTCGAACCCGGCGCGATCCCGCCGCCCGCGCCGTTGGCCGGGGAAAGGTTCGCGTGCCCGGCCGCCGCGAGCACCGCCGCGTCGGTCACCCGTCCGGCCGCGAGCACGGCGATGCCGACCCCGAGGGCGGCGGCGATCAGCCCGGTAATCCTGCGCAGCCAGCCGCGGGTGGCGAGCACGGCTGCCATGCTCGCCAGCGCCGCGACCGCGAGCGGGGCCACGACCGGGAGCAACTCCTGCCAGTTGACCGGGGTAACCGTTCTCGGCAGCGGACGCGGCGCCGTCACCACGACGTGAGCCGCTACCTGCCTGGTAGCCAGCAGCACGCCTCCGGCTCCCGCTGCGCCCACGAGCAGCAGCACGGCGAACTGCCGGCGCCGCCTGGACGCGGAAAGTCCCGGAGCCCGCATATTTTCGCTAGTCATCCTTCATCTCCAGCCGGGACTATCTCCAGCCAATCGCCTCATCCGGCTTCACCGAACGCTACTCGGTGCCGTGACCCGCGCATCCATCGCACATCCAGCGGCGCCCCGCCGCAACTCAAGCCTTTGGCCTACTATCTAGCAGTGACTTATGCCCGAGATGAGCGACTTGAATTGTGCGCGCTGCTCGACAGGACGGGTCCGGACGCACCTACGCTCTGCGCAGGCTGGCGCACCGCCGATCTGGCCGCGCACCTCGTGCTCCGCGAGCATAGGCCAGACGCCGCGGCCGGCGTGATGGGCGGTCCGCTGGCCAGGCACACAGCGCAGACTCAGCGCAAGCTCTCTAAGCGGACGCCCTATCCGAAGCTCGTCGAGATGATCAGGACCGGTCCGCCGCGCTTTTCGTTCTTCGGTATTCCCGGTGTCGACGCCAAGGCGAATTTCGCCGAGTATTTCGTTCATCACGAGGATGTCCGGCGGGCGCAGCCCGACTGGGAGCCGCGCGATCTGAGCACCGACCTGACCGACATTGTCTGGAGCCAACTTAGCCACGCCCGGCTCATGCTGCGCAAGGTGCCGGTAGGCATCGAGTTCGCCAGAGACGACCTCGGAGATCGTCCAGGTAGCCAGCAACCCGGTACCCAGCCAAGCGCCCAGCGCCCGGTCCGAATGACCGTACGGCCGCGAACGCCGGTCGTGACCGTCATCGGCGCCCCCGCCGAACTGCTGATGTGGACCTTCGGCCGCACCGGCGCGGCCCGAGTCAGGCTCGAGGGCGCCGAAGCCGACGTTTCCGCGCTAGAGAAGGCCCATTGGGGCGTTTGATACTGATAAAACCCCCGAACTGGACGGAGTCGTCATGACGCAAGTACTTGGGATCGATATCGGCGGCACCGGCGTCAAGGCCGCACCGGTGGACGTCAGCGGCGGGCAGCTAACCGCCGAGCGCACCAAGCTGGCAACGCCTCACCCATCGACTCCGGACGCGGTCGCAGGCGTAGTCAAGCAGCTGGTCAATCAATTCAAGTGGGAGGGACCGGCTGGAATCACCTTCCCCGGCGTCGTGACGAATGGCACGATCCGTACCGCGCCCAACATGGACCCGGCCTGGATCGGCGTCAACGCCACCGAGTTCCTGGGTTCCGCGAGCGGCCTGGAAGTGACGGTGATCAACGACGCCGACGCCGCGGGCATCGCCGAAGTTAAGTTCGGAGCCGGCAAGGACCACCCAGGCACCGTGCTGCTGCTGACGCTCGGCACCGGCATCGGCAGCGCGTTGTTCCACAACGGCGTGCTTATTCCTAACACCGAGTTCGGTCATATCGAGATCCACGGCGAGGATGCCGAGAAGCGCGCCTCAGAACACGCCCGCGAGGAGGAAGAACTCAGCTGGGGCAAGTGGGCCCACCGGCTGGACGCCTACCTGGACAAAATGGAAGCGCTGCTCTCCCCCGACCTCATCATCGTCGGCGGCGGCATCAGCAAGAAGTCCGAAAAGTTCCTGCCCAAGCTGACGCTGCGAGCGACGATCGTCCCCGCGTCCATGCTCAACGACGCCGGCATCGTAGGCGCAGCCATGGCCCACGAGCACTCCATAGCCCCCTAGCCCAGCAACCGGATCCATCCCCGACCCGCCTTCCTAACGCAGCACCCACGACAGACCGGCTGAATCCGCACATAACCGCCCGCCGGACCGAACAACCCCGTGAGCATCCCGACTCCGGCCCGGCAACCCCAGGTCGCGACAACCTCGACGAAGGCCGCCCCTTAACGATCAAGGAATTCGGTCCTATTTGCCCGATTTCAGTGAAGACTTATCTTTTCACGAAGAGTTTGCCGCGGCGCATTTCAGCGATTTTCCGCGGCAAACTCTTCGCCCAGGCAGTTCCCGCGGCAAACTCTTCGCGATTCCGCGCACACCCAACCGATGATCTTTTATGACCCAGGTGAATATGCGGATTCACCGGGTTTTCCAAGGGTGAATGTGCAGATTCACCGGGTTGGACAATTACCGAATCTGGCATCGGCGAAGCTGGCGAGATCAATGTGACTCGATCGAGCCGCAGGTGCTGTTGCTCGACGAGCCGTTGTCCGCGCTCGACGCGAAGGTCCGCCTGCAGCCGAGAGAGCAGATCAGGTCGCTGCAGCGGCTTGGCATCACGACGCTGTTCGTCACCCACGACCAGGAAGAGGCCCTGTCCATGGCCGATAGGGTCGCAGTGATGAAAGACGGCAAATTCGAGCAGGTTGCGGTTCCTGATCAGCTGCACGCCGAGCCGCAGACCGCGTTTCGTGGCCGAGTTCGTCGGCACGTGAACCGGCTGCCGGGCGAGCGCAGGCGGGCGAGTTCAGCCCCGGCGCCTCGGTCCAGGTCAGCCTGCCGGGCAGGGACCCGGTGCTCGTGACGCCGCGATGACAACCACGCAGCGGCGACTGGTGCCGGGCGAGCCGGAGGAAGGCGGCTATCGCCGCCTTGTCGCAGGCGACGGTGAGCCGCACCAGTTGAGGTCCGAGCTAGCCGAGCAGAGTCTGCCCGCGAACTGGCGGAACTCGGGCCGGCCGCTGCTGGTGATCGCTCAGCTGTCCGATACGCACGTCATGGACCACCAGTCCCCGGCCAGGGCCGAGATGTTCGACCGGTACTCCGATCCGGACTCACCGCTGCGCGCCGAGATCGGCATCATCGGCTGCTACCGGGCTCAGGAACTGCTCACCTACCAGGTCGCCGAGTCCATGGTGCGCGCAGTGCGCGCGCTCGAACGCGCGCCGGTCAGCGGAGCACCCATCGACTTCGCGGTGGTCACCGGCGACGCGACCGACAACTGCCAGCTCAACGAGCTGCGGGCCTACATCGACCTGCTCGACGGGCGCCAGGTCAAGCCGGACTCTGGCGACCCGGGCCAGTATGAAGGAGTTTCCAGCCCGCTGGTCACCGATGATCGGTACTGGCATCCGGAAGGTGGCGTCCAGGATCGGCCCCGGTCGGTGTACGGGTTCCCCGAGGTTCCCGGGCTGCTGACCGCGATGCGCAAGCCTTTCCAGGCCACCGGGCTCGGATTGCCGTGGTATGCGGTCCACGGCAACCACGACAACTTGATGCAGGGCACGGTTCCGGCTACCGGCTGGCTGCGCGAGTTCCCCGCCGGGCGGGTCAAGTTCGTCACGCCGCCCGATGGCCTGGACGCGGCGCGGACCCTCGCTGGGTTCACCGCGGCTGACCCGCGAGCGCTGCTCGAACTGAGTCAAGGTCGCCCGCTGAGCATCACCGCCGATCCCGGCCGGACACCGGTGACGAGGCGGGTGCACGTCGCCGAGCATTTCAAGACCACGGGAACACCGGTCGGTCACGGCTATTCCCAGCGCAACGCCGACGACGGCACCGCCTGCTACGCCTTCGACTCTGGGCTCGTGCGGTGCATCGCGATCGATACGGTGAATCCGCATGGCGGCTGGCAGGGCTCGCTCGATGAGACCCAGTTCGGCTGGCTCGACCGGGAGCTGACCGCGTGCGCGAACCGGCCGGCGGTGCTGTTCAGCCACCATCCGATCGAGACCCTGGTCAACGACTACCGGCCGCCGGGCGCGGACCGGCGGATTCTCGCCGATGAGCTGCGCGATCTGCTCCTCTCGCATCCCTGCGTGATCGCGTGGGTGAACGGCCACACTCACATCCACTCCGTGACGCCGATCGTCGATGAGAGCGCCCCTGGTGGATTCTGGCAGGTGACGACGGCCTCCCATATCGACTGGCCGCAGCAGGCGAGGATCATCGAGCTGGTCCAGACGGCGTCTGGCCTAGCGCTGTGCTGCACGGTGATCGACAGCGCGGCACGAGCTAGCTACACGGGCTCGGCCGAGCCCGACGACCTGGCCGCGCTTGGCCGGGAACTGGCCGCCAACGACTGGCAGGTCAGGCAGCTGATCACGGCCGAGGGCGGCGCCGGAGCGGGCACCGCGGCCGATCGCAACGTTATTCTCCCGATTACCTGGCCCCGCCGCCCCGCCGCTAGACGGGCCTCGGAAGAAGCCGATCAAAGCCCGCGCAAAGCGTTAAAAAATAATATTGGTTTAAAATTTGCGCCGATCCGGGCCTGGCATGCACAGGCCGGTCTTAGGTCAGGCCGAGCAATGGCAGCAGGTCGATGACCGAGTCGAGGATGTGCGGTGCCCCGGCCCGCTCGAACTCTTCCCGGGTGCCCGCCCCGGTGAGGACGCCGGCGACGAGGCCGGCACCGGCGCGCAGGCCGGACTCGACATCACTGGCGGTGTCCCCCGCGACCGCGAGTTCGGCCACCGATCCGCCGCGCAGCCGCAGCACAGCGGTGAGCGGCAGGTCTGGCCACGGCCTGCCCCGGCCGACGTCGGCGGGCGACAGCGCAAGATCGATCAGCGGGCGCCAGCCGAGCGCCCCGGGCACAGCATGACTAGGTCGTCCTGATCGCTTCGGGCACCAGGCGGGCCGTCCTCCTCCGGGCCGCCTCCCGCCAGCTCAGGAAATGCACGTCTCAGCGCGCCCGGCCGGGCGCGTTGCGGTCGCCAAACGCCGACAACGTGATGAACACGCCACAGACCAGACAGGCCGAGAGCGTCCAGAGCGCGATGGCCGACCAGAGCACCGTGCCTGGGTCGCTGCCGAGGACCGGCGGAGCGTGCAGGACTGTGCCTACCTTGCCGAAAGCCAGGTTGGTATTGAAGTTGGCCAGGCCGAGGTTCTGCCCGACCCAGCGAGCCAGGTAGCCGGCCGCGAAGCTGCCGACCAGAACGGCGGCCATCGGTACCGGGCCGTACCTGCGGATCGCGTACAGGTAGGCGATCGTCCCGATGACCAGGCCGCCGATGACCGCGATCGCGCAGTACCACACGTCACCGGTGATGAAGGCCGGCGTCTCGGCGTTGGTCACGTCAGCTGATCCGCGGCTGACGACGACGTAGGTCACGCGCGGCGCGAGCGCGCTCCAGACCAGTCCGCCGATCAGCCCGAGCACGGCACTGCCGACGAGCGTGCTAATCGCCGCGATAGCGATGCTGCGGCGGCGCGGAGCCGGGGCGGCGCCCGGGATCACTGGGCCCGGGCTGTAGGGAAATGGGCTTTCACTTGTCATCGACATTTCGCCGAACAGCGTACGTGATTTTCGGTCACTTGCGATCACCGGCTCGGTCAAGTCCGCGCCGCGCTATCCCACGCAGGCCGGGCCGAGCAACTGCTTCAAGTCAGCGACCAGGGACGGTGATGGCTTGACCCTGAGCTTGTCGTCCAGCTTCATCACCTTGGTGCGCTGGCCGGTCTGCAGGCGAAGATGCACTTCGGTCGGCCCGGCGTGGGTGCGGAGAACCTCGCGGAGCCGCTCGATCACCGGCGCGACGCAGCGGGACTCAAGTACCGACACCACGAAAGGGCCGGTGCCATCGGTCGGCAGTTCGGCCGTCTTCACCTCCATCGCGATCAGCTTGGGCACTTCCTCCCGCCGGTCCAGGCGACCCTTGACGATCACGATCGCGTCCTCGACGACCAGGTGCATGCAGGTCTGGTAGGTCGCCGGGAAGAACAGCACCTCGATCGCGCCTTCGAGGTCTTCCAGCGTCGCCACCGCCCAGGACGCACCCTGCCTGGTCACCTTGCGGGTGACGCCGGACAAGATCCCGCCCAGCGTGACCACCTGGCTGTCACCCCGGTCACCGCGCGAGCTTCGCTCAGGCTCGTCGGCGGAACTCAGCAGCTGAGCGACCGAGCAGTCGGTCTCGGCGGCCAGCGCGTGCTCCATGCCGAGCAGCGGATGATCAGAGACGTAGAGCCCTAGCATCTCCCGCTCGAACCCGAGCAGCGTCTGCTTCTCCCACTCGCCGTCCGGCACTGGGATGTCGAACGCCACGTCGTCGGCGGCGTCATCGCCGAACAGCGAGTCCTGACCGATCGCCTCGTTGCGCTTGACGTCGATCACCGCGTCGATCGCCTGCTCGTGGATCATGATCAGTCCGCGCCTCGGGTGGCCGAGAGAATCGAACGCTCCCGCCTTGACCAGCGATTCGACAACGCGCTTGTTGCAGACGTTGACCGGCACCTTGCGCAGGAAATCGGCGAAGCTGGTGTAGTGGCCCTTGGACAGCCTGGTCTCGACGATCGACTCGACGACCGCGGTGCCGACGTTACGCACCGCCGCCATGCCGAACCTGATATCCGATCCGACCGGGGTGAACAGCGCGGTCGAGGCGTTCACGTCGGGCGGCAGCACCTTGATGCCCATGCGGCGGCACTCGCTCAGGTACAGCGCCGACTTGTCCTTGTCGCCGGCCACCGAAGTCAGCAGCGCGGCCATGTACTCGGCGGGGAATTTCGCCTTGAGGTAGGCCGTCCAGTACGCGACCAGGCCGTAGCTGGCGGTGTGGGCCTTGTTGAAGGCGTAGTCGGAGAAGGGAACGAGAATGTCCCAGATGGCCTTGATCGCGTCATCTGAGTAGCCGTTGGCGCGCATCCCGCCCGCGAACGGCTCGAATTCCTTCTCCAGGATCTCCTTCTTCTTCTTCCCCATCGCCTTGCGCAGCAGGTCCGCCTTGCCGACCGAGTACCCGGCCAGCTTCTGCGCGATGAGCAGCACCTGCTCCTGGTAGACGATCACGCCGTAGGTGTCATCGAGGATGTCGGCCAGCGGCTCAGCCAACTCCTTGTGGATCGGCATGACCGGCTTGCGGCCCATCTTGCGGTCGGCGTAGTCGTTGTGCGCGTTGGCGCCCATTGGACCCGGCCGGTACAGCGCGTTGACGGCCGAGATGTCGGCGAACCGGTCAGGGCGCAGGGACCGCAGCAGGGCCCGCATCGGCCCGCCTTCGAGCTGGAACACCCCGAGCGTGTCGCCGCGGGCGAGCAGGTCGTAGGTCGGCTTGTCGTCCATCGGCAGGTGCTCGAGATCGACGACGACATCCTTGTTGGCCTTGATGCCAGCCAGCGCGTCTTCCAGGATCGTCAGGTTGCGCAGGCCGAGGAAGTCCATCTTGAGCAGGCCGAGATCCTCGCAGCTCGGGTAGTCGAACTGGGTGATGATCGCGCCGTCGGCCTGCCGCTTCCAGACCGGGATGTGATCGAGCAGCGGCTCGCTGGACATGATGACGCCGGCCGCGTGGACGCCCGCCTGCCTGATCAGCCCCTCAAGACCGCGCGCCGTGTCCAGCACCTGCTTGACCTCGGGCTCGGCCTCGTACATGGCCCGGATCTCTCCGGACTCGCCGTACCTGGGGTGGTCGGTGTCGAAGACGCAGGACAGCGGGATATCGCGGCCGAGCACCATCGGCGGGAACGCCTTGGTGATCCGGTCACCAAGCGCGTAGGGGAAGCCGAGCACCCGGGCCGAGTCCTTGACCGCCGCCTTGGCCTTGATCGTGCCGTAGGTGATGATCTGAGCAACCCGGTCATCGCCGTACTTCTCGGTCACGTACCTGATCACGTCGCCGCGCCGACGTTCGTCGAAGTCGATGTCGATGTCCGGCATCGAGATCCGCTCGGGGTTGAGGAACCGCTCGAACATCAGCCCGAACGCGATCGGGTCCAGGTCGGTGATCCCCATCGCGTACGACACGATCGAGCCGGCCGCCGAACCACGCCCAGGCCCGACCCTGATGCCGTTCCGCTTGGACCACATGATGAAGTCGGCGACCACGAGGAAGTAGCCGCAGAACCCCATCTGCTCGATAATGCCCATCTCATACGCGACTCGCCGCGCGCGCTCGTCGTCGTAGCCGTCGGGGAACCGCCGGTCCATGCCGGCCATGACTTCCTTGCGGAACCAGGAGACTTCCGTCTCCCCCTCGGGCAGCGGGAATTGCGGCATCAGGCTGGCCTTGGCGAACTCGACGTTCGTCCGCTCGGCGACCAGCAGCGTGTTGTCACAGCCGCTCTGCCACTCGTCGTCGGCGCTAACCGCCCGCATCTCGGCCGGGCTCTTGACGTAGTAGCCATTGCCGTCGAGCTTGAACCTGTTCGGGTCGGTCATGTTGGTGCCGGTCTGGACGCACAGCAGCGCCTCGTGCGCCTTGGCATCGTCCGGCGTGGTGTAGTGCAGGTCGTTGGTCGCCAGGTACGGCAGGGCCAGGTCCTTGGCGACGCGGCGGAGGCCGTCGGCGGCACGGCGCTCGATTTCGAGCCCGTGAATCATTATTTCTAGGTAGAAATTATTGCGCCCGAAGATGTCGCGGAGCTGAGCTGCTGCCGCCACGGCCTGGTCATACTGGCCGAGCCTGAGCCTGGTCTGCACCGCACCGCTCGGGCAACCGGTGGTGGCGATAAGCCCCTTGGAGTACCTCGAGAGCAGTTCGAGGTCCATCCTCGGCTGGCGGAAGTAGCCCTCAAGCGAGGCCAGCGACGACAACCTGAACAGGTTGTACATGCCCTCGGTGGTCTCGGCCAGGATCGTCAGGTGGGTATAGGCACCCGCGCCGGACACATCGTCGTCGCGCTGGGCCGGAGTGCCCCAGCGCACCGGCTGCTTATGCGCGCGATGCTCAGGCGC
>DATNFM010000341.1:0-13344 GCA_035606435.1 Streptosporangiaceae bacterium
GTCTAACAACTAGCCGCCCGCTGACCCCATTGATCCCGTTTGTCCCGGCCGCTGCGCTCCGCCAAGCGGCCGGGACAAACGCCGTTCCGGCCAAGAGCCCACGTGAGCCGCACGCCAGCAACAGCGCCGGCCCCCAGCTGATGCCGGCAACCCCGTCCGCGCCCTGCGCCCCCGCCACTCACGACAGCGCCGGCCCCAAGTTGTTGCCGGCAGCCCCTCCGCGTCCCGCACCCCGCCACTCACGACAGCGCCCGCCCCCAGGTGCTGCCGTCAGCCCCCTCCCCGCCCCGCACCCCGCCACTTTTCCCGGCTTCGGGACGTCTTTTACCGGCTTCGGGACGTCTTTTACCGGGTTGAGACGTCTTTTACCGAGTTAGGCACAGACATTTAGGGCAAATTAGGACACGGATATGACCTAATCCGGTAAAAGACGTCCTAATCCGGTAAAAGACGTCCCGAAGCCGGGAAGAGCCTTCGTTTGTTGGCAGTCCCGTCCGCGTCCAAGTCTCTGGCGACAGCGTCGGCCCCTGGCTGCTGAAATGGCAACGTGATCGGCCCGTAGCTGTTGTTGGGTGGGCCAGGTTAGGCGGCGGATCGTTGCTCGGCTAGGCGGGCGACGGCCGCTACGAGTTCGGGGTACAGGACGACGAGCGCGCGGTGGACGATGCGGCCGGGCATGGTCACGTCCCAGGTCGCGGCCCAGCGAATGTGGGTGCCTTCGGGCACCGGAGTCAGGGTGACCTCGGCCCGGTAGTTCCGCACCGGGATGCCGTCGATCACCGTGTAGGCGAGGCTGTGGCCTTCGTCCAGTTCCAGGATCTTCTCGACCGACGTGGCATAACGCAGGTACGTGCGGCGTGAGGACTTGAGCCAGTAGACCGAGCCGACGGTGCCAGGCGGCGGGTCGCCGTCGTTGTTGCGGTAGCCGGCGGCGCTCCACGGGCCGAACTGCGGGTACTGCATCGGGTCGGAGACGATTGCCCACACCGTTTCCGGGCTGGCCTTGGCGATCCCCTCAGCCTCAACTTGCAGTTGGTCCATGACAGGCACCTTTCCGAAGCAGCCGGAACGCAACAAAAATGGTACAGCGCCGGACTTCGGGTCAGGCGAGCGCAACCACCAGCGCGATCAGCGCCACGAGAGCGACCAGCATGTAGGCCAGGTAGGCGTCGAGCCGGCCGGATTGCAGCCGTTTGACCGTGCGGACAACGGCCCTGAGCGGGACCAGCATGGGCCGGTAGAGATAAGCCTCGACAACCTCGATCACGTCGGAGTTGTAGCCAAGGTGCGAGCCCGGCGCCGTGCCTGAGGCTGACCCAGCCGTGCCTGAGGCCAGCCCAGGCTCCACGCCCGCCAAGAGTTCCTCGCCGCCGCCCTCGGACCGATCCAGCGGCTGCAGAACCGCTCGGGTGTGCAGCACGGCCGACAGCACTCGCCTGGTGGGATTGGCGAAACCCGTCGCGGTATAGGAGTCCGCGCCCTCGACGCCGGCCGTCGCCGATCGCCAGACCGGAACCCGCCGAACCTGGGTGAGCCGGGCACCGGACAGCAGCCAGGCGACAGCCAGCACCACGAGTGCCATCAGCGGCATGATGATCCACAGCCACGACGGCGACAGCACGGAGAAACCGCCGAACACCGGCCCCAGCACCCACGGCGACTGCCGGGCCCCGTTGACCACCGGCGCGGCCACGATGCCGGACAGGCCGGTCGCGATGACCCGGATCACCAAGGGCAGCAGCGCGGCGGTGGCCAGGCAGCAGGCCGACAAGATCACGATGCCGGCTCGCCCGAGCCAGCCGCCATCCCAGAGCCGACCGGCTGGCTGACCGACTGGATGACTGACCGGCTGGCCCGCCGCTCGGCTGTCGGTCCCTCGGCTGTCGGTCCCTCGGCTGTCGGTCCCGCGCGAGGGTGGTCCCAGAACGACAAGCCCGATCAGCCGGACGAACGTGACTCCGGCGAATCCGGCGGTCAGCGCGACGGCGGCGCCGGCGATGGCGAGCAGCAGGCGGTAACCAAGCTCGGGGACCCTGAACTGCTGCAGCAGGGCCTCGATCAGGAACCATTCGGAGACGAAGCCAACGGTCAGCGGGAGCCCGGCGAGCGTCAGCGAACCGATCGCCAGGCCGGTGCCGGCCCACGGCCGCCGGCGGGCCGATCCGCGCAGGGCATCGAGATCGTCGTAGGGGCCAGTCCGATCACCCGTCCGATCACCCTCAACCCCCGCTTCGCGAACCGTCACGATCGAACTGGAGGTAAAGAGCAGCGACTTCGCGGCCGCATGCGCGACGATCTGCAAGGTTCCGGCCAGCAGCCCGGCCGCCGTCAGTCGCGGATCGTGAGTCGCGGCCCCGACCAGTGCGAGCCCGTACCCAGCAAGGATCAGGCCGCTGTTCTCGACGCTGGAGTAGGCGATGACTCGCTGCAGCCTCGGCTGGACGGCGGCGTGCGCGATTCCGAGCAAAGCCGTCAGGCCGGCCAGCACAAGCAGGGTGCCGGTGAGCCATGCGGGCGGAGGCCCGAGCAGGGCGAGCGTGCGCCACAGGCCGTAGAACCCGACGTTGACCGCGATCCCGCCCATGATCGCGCGGGCCGGCCCCGGCGCGGCGGCGTAGCCGCGCGGCAGCCAGATCTGGAACGGCACGAGTCCGACCTTCACCGCGAAGCCGGTGATCAGCAGCGACTGGGCGGCGTCCCGGGCGACGCCGTGCGGGACCTGCGTAAACGAGGCGAGATCCAGCGATCCCGAGCGGACCGCGAGCAGCAGCAGCCCGAGCAGCAGCGCAGCTCCGCTGATCTTGCCGAACGCGAGCGTGGCCAGCGCCCCGGCCGGCCGGCCAGGGCGGCCGCGCTCGAAGCCGGCCAGCAGGTAGAACGCGATGGTCAGCGACTCCCACGCCAGCAGCGCGGTGAAGGCATCCTGCGCGGTCGAGAACACCGCCACGGCGCCGAGCGTCAGGGAGTAGCTAGCGCCCAGGCCGCGCCGTCCGACCGCGCCCGGGCGCGCCGCCCAGGACGCGAACGCCAGCGATACGGCGAACGCCGGGCCGAAGGCGATCACGATGAACAGGCTGGCCAGGCTGTCCGCGGCCAGATTCCCGGTCCCGGCACCGAGCCAGCCCGCCACCGGCAGCCGCACCGGCTGACCAGCCAGTCCGGCCGCACCAACGGCCGTCAGGCAGGCCGATCCGGCCGCGCCGAGCAGGTAGGGAACGGCGCGCGGCCGGTCCCGCCGGGCTCCGACGACCAGGTCCTCCAGCCCGCCGACCGCGAAGGCCACCAGCCCGGCCGCGAAGAAAACCGAAGCCCAGGTCATGACCGCCCGCCCTTCACGGCCGGAGAGCCAGCCCCGCGAGAACCAGCCCCGCGAGAACCAGCCCCGCGCCCCGAACCCGGCAGCCGCCCCAGCCCGAGCAGCAACGCCTGCAAGATGGCGAACGGGGGCGGCGGCGACCCCGGCAGCCAGACGTCCACCGGCACGACCTCACCGACCCCGCCGGACGTGGCGTAGCCGTCGGCGCCGAGCATCCCGCCGCTGACCGCGTCCGTGCCGACCGCGATGACCACCTTCGGATCCGGCATGCCCTCGTAGGTCAGGCGCAGCGGCTCGGCCATGCCGTGGGCACCCGCCCCGGTGACGAGCAGCACATCGGCGTGCCGAGGCGTGGCGGTAAAGAACAGGCCGAGCCGACCGATGTCGTACACCGGGTTCAGCAGCGCCGCGATCTCCTGCTCCTCGGACCCATCCGAGCCCGCGTCCACGTGGCGCAGGTGCACCGACCGCCGCAACGCCGAGGTCCGCACGGCCAGGGCATCCCGCAGCGCCGCGAGGTTTTCCTCCGTCTCTGGCAGGTCAGGCACCGGCACGACCAAACCCGGCCGGGACAACGACGCCGCCGCTATCCCCGACGACCAGGCGAACACGTCCGGCCGCTCCCGGACGCACCGGCCGCAGAGCACGCACCGCCCGGTATCCAGACGCGGTTCCTGCCTGGGCCCCAGCCCGATCGCGCCGGTAGGACAAATCTCCGCCAACCCGGCCGCGTCATCGACCCGCGCATCAGCATCAGCATCAGCAACGGCGACCACGACCGGCCCGCGCCAGCCATCGGCGTACGCATCAGCCGACGCCGGCCACCGGGTTGTCACCACGCCCTCGCGCAGTCCTCGCAGCACCCACGGGCTCACAGCGCCACCCCCGCCGGCGACAACCCGAAGCTGGCCTCGATGAACGGGAAGTCGGTCAGGATGTCTCCGGCGAACACCTCGTGAAAGAGCACCAGGTTGTGGAACGACGGCGATCGCGGCCGGCACCGCACTACCCGCCCGCCCTCGACCCGGACGTCGTACAGCACCTCACCCGCCGCACCCTCAGCCCAGCCGACGGCACGCCCCGATTCGACCTCACAGGGCAGGGCGAGCGGCCCCTCACCAGCCTCGTCCAGCTCACCGACAGCCTGCCGGAGCAGGTCGAATGACTGGCGGACCTCGTCCCACCGCAGCCGGAGCCGAGCGAGCGCGTCGCCGGCCCGGTGCTCGAACCCACCGCCGAGGTCGAGCCGCGCGTAGGCATCATAAGGACGGTTCAGCCGCGCATCGTCGCTGTAGCCGGATGCCTTCCCGATCGGCCCCAGCGCCCCGTGCGCAAGCGCGCGCTCCGGGCGCAGCGGGCCGGTGCCGCGCAGCCGGTCAAGGAAGGACGCGGTGCCCATCAAGGCCCGCGCGTCGTCGGTGATGCCGCGCTCAAGCCGGTCAAGTTCAGCGCGAACCTCGCGGCCCGGCACCAAGGGAAGCCCGCTCACCCCGCCGGGCACGACCACGCCCCGCCCGAACCGGCTGCCGCACATCCGGCTCACCAGCCGGGCCACCCGCTCCTTGTGCGTGCCGAACCTGGCCGTCGCTACCGCCAGGCCGGCCGAATCGCAGAGCCGGACGGCGACGTCGAGGTGGCCCAGAAGGCGTTCCAGCTCGGCGTGCAGGACCCGGACCAGCGCGGCCCGCCACGGCAGTTCGCTCACTGCGGCCAGCGCCTCGATCGCGTGACAGTACGCGAGGGCATGCGCGACCGACGCGACTCCCTCGGTCCGCTCGGCCAGCAGCACCCCGTCGGTGACAGTCAGCCGCTCGAACCGCTTCTCGATGCCGCGATGCTTGTAGAAGACCCGCATGTTCAGATGCGGAATGTCCTCGCCCGGCGTCTCCACCAGGTACTCGATCGATTCCATCACCCCGGACCTAACCGGCCCGTGCGGCATGGTGAACAGGCCGGGCCCCAGCACATGCCTGGGCGCCGAGTGCGGGACGACCAGCGGTTCAAGCCGCGGATGACCCTGCGGCACGACGCCGAACAGGTCATGCAGCTGACGCTCGTACCAGAAGGCGGCCCCGACAACTGGCGTCAGCGCAGGATAAGACGGCGAATTGCCAGGCAGCTCGATCTCCCGCGTCGAAACCCCGGCCGCATCGGCCAGGTGCACCGACAGCAGCACGGCATCGGACCGCGCCGTTCCCATGAGCCCGGCGAACCGGCCGCCGGCCGCCAGTTCGCCCGCGACCGCCTCCCACAAGGAAATGACCCGCACGCCGATCGCGTCCGCCGTGGTCGTCATGCCGGACCTCGCAACATCGTCACCGCCCGGTCAAGCAGCCCGACCAGCTCCCCCGGCGGATGCAGGCCAAGCACCAGCAGGGCGATCAGCCCGGCCGCCATCGGCACGACCATCAGCGCACTGGGCTCGCCCCGCCTGACCTCTTCGGCAAGCGCGGGCGCGCTCCGAGGCGTCAGCAGCATGCGATTGGCCGCCATCGAAAGCCCGAGAAAGGCGACGGTTACCAGCACCACGAGAATCACCGCCGGCGCGTTCCGCGAGGCCGCCAGGCCGCCGGTCACTATCTCGAATTCGCTGCGGAATATCCCGAACGGCGGCATCGCTGACAGCGCCAGCACGGCGGCAAGAAACAACGGCCCGCTCCACGGCAACAGGTCAAGGCCCCCCGTCACCGACCCGATCTGCTTCGTCCCGAATTTGCGCACCAGGACCCCGGCCCCCATGAATGCGTTGCCTTTCGCGGCCGCATGCGCCAGCACATGCAGAAGCACCCCGGTGAGCGCGATAGGCGCGCCGAAGCTGACCCCGACGGCCAGGATGCCCATGTGCTCCACGCTCGAATAGGCGAGCAGGCGTTTGTAATCGCGCTGGTCAAGCAGGTACAAGGCCGCGACCAGCAGCGACAGCACGCCGA
This sequence comes from Streptosporangiaceae bacterium, assembly GCA_035606435.1. GTDB lineage: Bacteria > Actinomycetota > Actinomycetes > Streptosporangiales > Streptosporangiaceae > Chersky-822. Next base: position 6,247 of record DATNFM010000341.1, read on the forward strand.
ATACGAGCAGGACGTCCCGAGGAAAACCGCCGCCGAGCGTGATCGCCGCGATCTGGTAAAACCGCAGGATCGCATAGAAACTCACGGCAAGCAGCGATCCGGATAGCAACGCGGAAACCGGCGTCGGCGCCTCGGAATGCGCGTCCGGCAGCCACGTGTGCACGGGAAACAAGCCAACCTTGGTTCCATAGCCAAGTACCGCAAGCACGAACGCGAGCCTTATCACCGCGTGCGGCAATTTAACGGCAATTCCAAGCAGCGGGGAGAAAGCAAGGCTGTAGTTTGTTCCCAGCAAACGCGAGCCGGCGTAGTACAGGAAAATCGTCCCGAGCAATGCGATCGCCAGTCCGGCCGAAGCCAGGAGAACGTACTTCCAGGCCGCCTCGGCGGCGCCATCGGTGCCCTCCAGCGCGACCAGCAGCGCCGAGACGATCGTGGTGATCTCGACCATGATCCACAGCAGCGCCAGGTTGCTCATCATCGGAGCGGCGAGCATCGACCAGGCGAACAGGTTCAGCCCGACCCAGAACCGGCGCGAGTACCGGTGATCGGTGACCTTGTCCAGGTAACCGACTGAGTAGACGGCCACGCAGGCGTACAGAAAGCTCGTGGCGATCAGGAACACCACGCTCAGCGCGTCGACCCGGATGAACCCCAGCGCGTCGAGGTCGCGATGCGAGATCCCGGGGATCAGCGCCAGTACGAGCCCGAAGCTCGCCACCCCGCAGATCGAGGTAACCGCCGCCGCGACTCTCGGCGGCAGCAAGACCGACGCCAGGCCGGCGGCGAGCGGCACGGCGAGCAGCAGCAAGACGATTACGGTCATGCTCAGCCTCGCAACTCGGTCAGGCCGGAGGTCGACAGCGTGTCCGCGCGCCCGTGGTGCAGCCGGATCAGCAGGCCGAAGACCACGACGGCCAGCAGCAGGTCGAACAGCAACGCGACCTCCAAGATGAGCGGCAGGCTGGCGGCGATCACCAGCGCCGCCAGCGAGATCCCGTTCTCCAGCGAGAACAGGCCGATCGCCTGAGAGGCCACGTCCCGGCGGTGGATCATCAGCACGAAGGCGACCAGCACGACCGACAGCGATACGGACAGCGCGGTCACCGGCGCGGCGCCGGCGCTCACCGGGAGCACCTTCGCCGAGAAAAAACCGAAGGCCGCGACCACGATGCCGATCAGGACGGTGCTCGCCAGGCCGAGTCCGCCGCTGCCGGCGATGTCGTGACCGGCCTCAAGCGAGTGCACCGGATACGTCCGGCGCAGCAATCGCCGCAGGACGATCGGGATGCCGATCGCCTTGAGAGCGACGGTAGCCGCGCCGAGTACGTACAGCTCGGGCAGCTGCCGTACCGCGGCCACGAGCACGGCGAGTCCGGCGATCAGCACCGATTGCGCCGCGTACAGCCGGATCTGGTCGCGCAGCAGCGCCTGGCGGAACATGCCGAACTCGGCCAGCAAGATCAGGACCGCGATCACGTTGGCCGTTCCGACGTACGCCGTCGGCGCCTGGGCCGGCAACATCAGCCACCTCCCAGATACACGGTGAACACCCCGAGCACGGACAGCAGGAACGCCGCCGCCGCGAATTCGGTGATCTTGAAGAGCCGGAGCTTGGCGAAGGAGTTGTCGATCACGGCGACCACGGCGCCGAGAACGCACGCCTTGGCCGGCAGCGCCACGATCGCGATGAGCACGGCCAGCGGCTGCCGCCCGGCGGCCAGGCCCCACGGCGCGACGAACACGTTGATGAAGATCGTGTACAAGATCAGCTGCTTGGCCGCCGATCCCCACTTCAGCAGCGCGAAGTAGGGTCCGGAGTGCTCGAACGGCCGCGCCTCTTCGATCATCCCGAACTCGTTAGTGCCGGAGTGAGTCTCGATCGGGATCCGGCCGGTCTCGTACAAGATCACCATGAACAGCGCGGCGGCGGCCAGGACGTGGGCGGGCCTGATGATCTGACCCGCCGAGGAGCGCACGGTAGCCGCGAGCGCGTACGGCAGGTCGGTGGCGGTCAGCAGGGCGACGGTGAACACGACGAACAGCACGACCGGTTCGGTGATCGCGGCGAACGTCTTGGCCCGGCTGGCCCCGAGTTGCGCGTACGGGCTGCCGGTCTCCAGTGCGGCGACGGCGACGAGGAAGCCGGCCAGCGACAAGATGAACCCGCCGCCCAGGATGTCGCCCATGTAGCTGAGCGGCAGCGGAAACGTGGTCAGGACCGGGATCAGCAGCGGCACGGTGAGGTAGCAGGTGAAGGCCGCCACCGGCGCGGCCAGGAAGACCCAGCTCGCCCCCTCGGGGGCCAGCGCCTCCTTGCGGAACAGCTTGGCCAGGTCGTAGTAGGGCTGCAGGACCCGCGGTCCGCGACGGCCCTGCAGCCTGGCCTCGATCCGTGAGATGACACCGGAAACCAGCGGAGCGGCGCCCGCGACGGTCAGGACCTGGAGAGCCTGGACAAAAGGAATGGGCAGCACCGCGGCAGCTCCTCCCATGACGAGTCATCAGGTAGAAGCCATCAGCGGCGGCGCCGCGGTTGTGGCGAGCTTCATCGCCAGCCGCCATTGTGACCCAACCGCCCGGCGGCCGGCAACTCGGGCCTGCCCCGGTCCTCGCAGCCAGCCGGGCCAGTACACACTGTGACCGAGACGTAACCAAAAAGTAGCTAACCGGTATTGCGCTGTTATATCCGATTTACTTATATTGCCGCATGTGGCTAAACGTCAGAGGAGTGACAGGCGCTGCGGCCTTGGTCGCGGCAGCGTTCGGATCTAGCCTTTTCGGCCCGGCATCGATCGCGCAGGCGGTCAGCACGGGCAACTCGTCGCCCACCGGTCCTTCGACCTCGGTCGAATGGGCGGGCTACGCCGGGAACGCGCAACACACCGCCATTGCCCAGGTGAAACCCCAGCCATTTCACCGTATCCGCTGGAAGGTGAAGGTCGACCTATCTCAGGCGAACCCGAAGTTCCTGCCGATCCATTACGGCTCGCCCATGATCACCGCCGCTAACACGATCATGGTCCCGACGACGATAAGCGCCAAGGCCGGGTACCGCATTGTCGCCTACTCAGGAACTGACGGAGCGCAGCGCTGGTCACTCAACACTGACTGGACGGCATCTCGGCTGGCCACCGGCTTTACCGCCCCTCTGCCTGCCGTACTGACGCCTGGCACCAGCCTGGCCGTCGCTGGTGCGGGCGGGACGATCCTGATGCGCGCGCACGCCAACCAGGCGATCGGATCGGTCCGCAGGATCGTGTTCTACGGAGCGGCGCAGTGGAAGGCGCACCGGGCCATCTACAACAAGGCAGTCCAGATCAGCACGCCGCTGACGGCCGGACCGGACGGGTCAATTTACTTCGGGTTCACCGTGATTGGCTCGACACCGAACCACCTCACCAGCGGGATCGCCCGGATCGCCCCCGATGGTCACGGAACCTGGATCTCCGCGTCGGCCGCGGCTGGCAACAAGACCATCACCAACGTCGCCTTCAGTTGCGCCCCGGCCCTGTCGCCGAACGGCACGACCGTGTACATCACCGTGACCAGCCCCAAGGAAGGCGTCCTGGTCGGGCTCGACGCCACCACGCTCAAGCCACGTCACCACGTCCTGCTGAAGGACCCGACTAGCGGCAAGCCCGCCATGATCTCAAGCAGTTCGTCGGCTTCGCCGACCGTCGGTCCAGACGGTGACGTGTATTACGGCGTGCTGGAAAATCCGTTCCCGAAGCACGACGACCGCGGCTGGCTGCTGCACTTCGACGCCACCTTGTCCAAGACCAAGATTCCGGGGTCCTTCGGCTGGGACGACACCGTCTCCGTCTTGCCCGCTAGCTCGCTGCCCGGGTATCACGGCAAATCGACGTACCTGCTGGTGTCCAAGTACAACAACTACATCGGCGTCGGCCCGCACGGAGACGGACACAACGAGGTGGCCGTACTCGACCCCACAGCCAGCCAGAAGGACCCGTACGCCCGCGTCCAGGTGATGAAGGCCGTGCGGACCGTCCTGTCGCCGGTCCAGGTCCCCAAGGCCACGGCCGGAGCACGGTATGAGTGGTGCATCAACTCGGCGGCGGTCGACACGGCCGACGATTCGGTGTTCGTGAACAGCGAAGCCGGGATCATGTACCGCTGGGACCTGGCCACCAACAAGCTGGCCGGGAAGATCCGTCTTAACGGCCCGCTGCCCGAGGCCTACACGCCCACGATCGTCGGGCCGGACGGCACGGTCTACGCCATCAACGACGCGAACCTCTACGCCATCGGGAGCTAGCGGATTCGGATACTGTCCGCTCATGGCAGCGGAACCGGAGCCGCCTACGGGCGCCGAGGACAGGGAGACCAGCAGGGTCGAGGCCTTCAGCGACGGCGTCATGGCCGTGATCATCACGATCATGGCGTTCGAGCTGAAGGCCCCGGTCGGCGGTGCGTTCGGTGACCTGCGCGCTCGGCTGCCCGCGCTGCTCGTCTATGTCCTGAGCTTCACGTTCATCGGGATCTACTGGAACAACCATCATCACCTGTTGCGTGCCGCCCGGCGCATTACCGGCCCCGTGATGTGGGCGAACCTGCACCTGCTGTTCTGGCTGTCGCTGATCCCGGTCCTCACCGAATGGATCGGTGAGGAGTACGGCCAGAAGGCCCCGGCGGCGACCTACGGCCTGATCTGCCTAGGCGCCGCCGTTGCCTTTACCATGCTTACCCGGGCGATCATCGCCGCCGACGGCAAGGATTCACCGGTCGCTACCGCTCTGGGCAGTGACTTCAAGGGACGCATCTCGATGTTGCTCTATGCGGCCGCCACTGCCCTGGCTTTCCTAAGCCCGTATATCGCTTACGGCATCTTCGCCGCGGTGGCCATCATCTGGTTCGTTCCCGACCGTCGCTTCAGCCGCAGGTGACTCCGCGGGCGTGCTTCCGGGTCACGCGGATAGCGGGGCAGCCAGCGCGCTCATGGATTGATCGTCTTGATGCCCTTCCAGGCGTGACCGTTCCAGAGCTTGGCCAAGGTGGCGTTCACCGGTTGCCAGCCACGCCGCTGGCCGGGTAAACCGGTTAAACCCGTAGCCCCGAGTTGCCCTGGTTAAGTACTCTCCGTCCATGCCTGACGCCCCCGAGGACGCCGCCGGTTACCCAGCTGCCGACTACACAGGGGTGTTCACGCACTTCGGTGCCGAACAGGTGCCGGACCGCTCCGTCTACCTGTGGTCGCCGGTCTTCCCTTGCCTGGTCGGCGGGCACCGGGCGGTCATCAAGCGCACCCGGCGAACGCCAGAGGGCGCGGCGGCGGTCGCCGCGGTGACCAGGGACTGGCTGGCCCGAGGCATCCCGGTGGTCACTGCGCTCGAGTTGAGCGTGGACAACCCGGTCCGGTTTGAAGAGAAGCACTGGGTGGCGTACCCGTTCATCGAGGGCGAGCGCTACGCCGCGCGTTTCGATGAGATCGAGGCGGCCGGGACCCTGCTCGGGCGTATTCATGCTCTTGGCGAGGGACCGGCCCGGCTGCCGGTTCTCAACTGGCCCGATGACGAGCAGGCCCTCGACGAGACTGATGCGGAGTTGCTCCGCGAGGTGGTGACGGCCCAGGTCCCCGAACCGGTCCTCGATCGGCTCGTGGTCGTGATGTCGAGCTTTGTCACCGAGGTGCTGCCGGTTCTCCGCGCCTCGAAGCTGCCGCTCAAGAACGTGTGCATGGACTACAAGGCGACCAACCTCATCTACACCGAGGCCGGACCCGTGCTGGTCGACCCCGACAACGGCGATTTCGCCCCTCGGATACTGGACCTGGCCCAGGCGGCGCTGCTCTTCCACACCGATCACGAAGACGTTCCGGCGCGGCCGTTCAGTAAAGGCGAATGGGCCGCGTTCATCGGCGCCTATCTGCGCGAGGTCGAACTGACCGACGACGAGCGACTGCTATGGCCGACCGCTCTGCACTACATGCTGGCCATGGAAGGCCACTGGGCGTTCACCGGCTCACCAGAGGAATGGGAAGATCCCCGCCAACGGTCATTCCTGCTCGCCCTGGCCAACACCCGGACGGACGATTTCCCGTTGCCCGTCGGCTAAAGTCGGCGCCATATCAGGGACGCCTACCTGGACCGTCTGGTCAAGGCGGGAGCGCTGCGCAGCGAGTCGAGCGGCCGGTTTGGCCGCAAGCGCTGGATCGTCCCGCAATCAGCGCGAGCCGATCAGGCCAGAGACCGGCTCGACGCGATCGCGTATTCGACCGGCCCGGTGGATCTCAGCCAGGCCGCGTTCGGCGGCCTGGTCCACGCGATCGACCTGGACCGGCATCTGTACCCGCGCCGCACCGACCGCAACGTCCGCAGACGGCTGGCTGAGATCAGCAGCGGAAAATGGACTCAGGCGGCGGCGGATGCAGTCAGCTCGGCCGCCCGCGCAACAGCGATGGCAACCCAGGCGTCAGCCCGGGCGGCGACCGACGCCGCCATGCAGGCAGCTACCCAAGCAGCCATGCAGGCCTCCATGAGCGCGGCCATCAACGCCTCCAACACCCCGTAGGGCAAATCTAGGCGGCCGGGAAGGGCCGGTTGCCGATGTCGGCCTGGCCGTTGGCTACTAGCCAGGCCAGGGCCTCGTGCAGGGCGTCGAGGGTGCTGTAGCGCGGGGCGTAGCCCAGGACTTCGCGGGCGCGGGCGATGCTGGCGGCGATGCCGCGGAACGTGTGTTCGCGCGTGCCTTCGGCGTGGTCGGGTCCGGCGCGACGGGTGAACTCGGGCCAGTCGACGAAGTCCAGGACCGGTTCGCGGCCGAACCAGCCGGCCACGCCGGTTGCCAGGCCTCGCAGCGTCATGGCCTGCTCCGCGACCACGTGGAAGCTGGCGCCGATCGCGGCCGGGCAGGCCAGGGCCAGGTCGAATGCCTGGGCCACGTCATCGGCGTGCACGTGATTCAGGACGCCGAGGCCGTGATCGGGCAACGCCACCGGCTGACCGGTGGCCAGGGCGGTCCAGGTAGCCGGGTCGAGGTTGCCAGCGGGGGTGACGACCGGCCAGCCGGGCCCGCTGATGTGACCAGGATGCAGCACCACGGTGGGGACGCCGCCCGCCTCGGTTTCCTCGTGCAGCA
>DATNFM010000342.1:0-12552 GCA_035606435.1 Streptosporangiaceae bacterium
GACCCCAGACACCGCAACCCCGACCGAACCAACCCCCACAACAAAACAATCCCAGCCCGGCAGCACCACCAACCACGCCACCGGGCCAGCCCCGCACGCCCCCAAACCCGCACTTGACAACCAAGACCCTCATGGGTGTCGCAGGTGCAGGTGCGGTCCTGGCTGCGCCGGACCCGTACCCACCGGGCTAGTCGATGCCGTCGGCAACCCGTTCGAGCACTCGCAGCGAGCCGGTGACCGAGACTTCCTTGAAGGCGCCGGAGGCGAGCGCGCGCAGGTAGACGTTGTACGGCGGCCGGCCGCCGTCGGCCGGGTCGGGAAACACGTCGTGAATCGCCAGGGCGCCGCCTCTGACGATCCTCGGTGCCCAGCCTTCGTAGTCGGCTTGGGCGGCTGCCTCCGTGTGGCCGCCGTCGATGAACAGCATTCCGACCGGGTGCTGCCAGAACCTGGCGACCTGCGCTGACCGGCCGACGATCGCGATCACGTGGGATTCGAGCCCGGTCGGTGCCAGCGTCGACCGGAAGCCCGGCAGCGTGTCGAGCAGGCCGACCGCCGGATCGACCAGGCTAATGTCGTGATACTCCCAGCCCGGCTGGTTCTCCTCCGAGCCTCGGTGGTGGTCGACGGTGATGACCACCTGACCGGCGTGTTCGGCAGCGGCCGCCAGGTAGATCGTCGACTTGCCGCAATAGGTGCCGATCTCGACGATCGGGCCGACGGAAGCGTAGGCCGCTGCCGCTGAACTCAGGGCCTCGCCTTCGGCGGGCGGCATGAACCCTTTGGCCGCTTCTGCGGCTTGCCTGTACTGCTCGGGCACGAGGAAACTCATGGCTATAGTCTGCAAGACAACAGGTTTGGCGAATGGAGGACGCTCGGTGAAGGTCATAGTCGATTACGACGCCTGCGAAGCCAACGCGATCTGCGCCGGCCTCGTCCCCGAGGTCTTCGAAGTCGACGATCAGGACAACCTCAACATCTTGGTCGACTCGATTCCCGCCACCCTGGTCGACTCAGTCAGGCATGCCGTCCGGTCCTGCCCGAAGGCCGCGCTGAGCCTCGAGGAGTAGCAGCCCTCGCCCGGCCCGCCCGGCCCGCGCCCGACCGGCCGATTCCTGCCCGGCCCGCGCCCGACCGGCCTGCCCTCGCCGTAACCGGTCCCGCCTAGCCCAGGACTCCGGTGCCGATCGCCACGCCGACGCCGACGAGCACGACGCCGCCGATGAGCTCGCCGCCATCCCCAGCCCAGTTTCCAAGCTTGGCACCGAGTTCGAGCCCGGCCAGCGACATACCGATGCTGACGAAGCCGAACACGAGCGCGCCCGTGATCAGGTTCATCTGATAGCTGCCGAGCGCGAACCCGGCGATCAGGTTGTCGAGGCTGAGCGCGAACGCGCTGACCCCGATCTTGATCCACTGATGAACCTGCTGCCGCGAGGTGTCATCGCCTGTGTCGCTGGCAGTTTCAGGTCCGCCAGCCCCTCCCCCCTCAACTCGCCCGCCCCGCCTGGCGGCCTCCACTGCCACCGCCTCCTCGGCCACCGCTTGCCCGGCCCCGCCCGCAGCCCCGGCCCCGGTCTCCGCCCCGGCCCCCGCCCCGGCCTCCGCCAACGGCCCAGCGGACCGTTCAGGCTCGGATCGCTGTTGGCTGCGTATCCGGGCCAGCGCGAATCTGGCGACGCCATATGCGCCGACGCCGCCGAGCAGCAGGGCGCCCAGCAGCCTGGCCTCACGCCCGATGTCCGAGGCCAGGTCGTGCCCGATCAGCAACCCGACGATCGGCATAGCCGCCTCGAACAACCCGAACGTCAGCAGCACACGTACCCGCGTGGCCATCGTGACGCCGCCCGCGCCGATCCCGATCGACGCCGCGAGGTTTGACACCCCTACTGAGGCGGCGACGAGTATGAGCGCAAGCACAGCTAAACGTTAGCGAACGTCCAGGCCCGACCAGGTCCGTCCGGTTACGCTCCGCACTACCCGGCTTCTTGCCGGTGCTGCCCGGAGATGCCATGAAACCCTCCACTGAGATCATGAATCCGCTCCAGCGAGGCCGGGCCAGCCGCCCAACCCCCGGCGGGCCCGAAACAGTCCGGGTGACATCGGCCGTCGACGCGCTTCTTCGGCAGCTACCGGTCGGGGCTGCTGCGGAACTCAGGGTCCGCAGGTCAGATGTCCGTTCTTCGCCGCTCACTCCCAATCGAGGCCCGCGGGATTGGCCCGCCGGCCTTGATATCGGCGTGCCGCGGGCGCTCAAAGGTTATGGTGGCGGCGGTCGGTGCCACGAAATACCCGCGTGCTCGCGCGCTCGCACCAGGCACCCACCAGGGCACTGCCGACCGCAGTGGACGCAGCAGATCGAGGAGATTCGAATGCGGCTCAGGCGTCAGTTCGGACGCGCAGTGGCAGGCGTCGCGGCGGTAGCACCGCTGTGCGGCATGGCGGTAGCGGGCATCGGCGCAGCCTCGCCAGTGCCCAGGCCAGCCAGCCACCCCTCGACCGCGCTAGCCCGCGTCTCCATCTCCCCCGAGATCTCGATCTTCCCGAACGCCACGAAACCTCAGCTGACGCCGGTCAACCACCCGCCGGTCAACCGCCCAGACGGCACCTTCATCGACGGCTACCACCCGGCCCAGATCCGGGCGGCCTACTTCCTCAACCCCTTGCTCAAGAAGGGCATCAACGGCAAGGGCACGTCGATCGTCATCGTCGACAGCTTCGGCTCGCCCACGATCAGGCACGACCTCGGCGTCTTCGACCGCGCCTTCAAGCTCCCCGCGCCCCCGGCGCTGAGCATCATTCACCCGGCCGGCCCGATCCCGAAGTTCAACCCGAACAACTCGACGATGGCCGACTGGGCCGCGGAGACGACGCTCGACGTCGAATGGGCGCACGTGATGGCCCCGGACGCCAAGATCGTGCTCGCCGAGACGCCGACCTCGGAAAACGAGGGCACCAGCGGGTTCCCGCAGATCGTGACCGCCGAGAAGTACGTGATCGAGCATCATCTCGGCGACGTGATCAGCCAGAGCTTCGGTGCGACCGAGGAGACGTTCGGAAAGGGCAGGCTCCGCCCGCTGCGCGGCGCTTACCTCGAGGCGGCGCAACGCTCGCACGACATCACCGTGCTCGGCGCCTCTGGCGATGCCGGGGCGACCGACCTGCAGACCAACGAGTCGGACTACTACACCAGGCGAGTGACCTCGTGGCCGGCCAGCGACCCGCTGGTCACCGCGGTCGGCGGCCTTGACGTGAACCTGAGCTCGACCGGCACCAGGAACGCGCCCGATCGGGTCTGGAACGACCCGAGCCCGCCGCCGAGCGCGGGCGGCGGCGGCCTGTCCATCATCTTTGGCCGTCCGGCCTTCCAGAACGGCGTCGCCGGCATCGTCGGCAAGCAGCGCGGCGTCCCCGACATCTCGCTGAGCGCGTCGTGCACCCACCCGGTCGCGATCTTCGCGACCTTCGACCAGTCGGGCTGGAACGTCATCTGCGGTACCAGCGAGGCGACTCCGCTGTTCGCCGGCCTGGTGGCGCTCGCCGCTCAGGTCGCTGGACGGCCACTCGGTCCGATCAACGGCTTCCTGTACAAGATGGCGGCCGCGAAGGACCCCGGCATAGTCGACGTCACCCGCGGCAACAACACCGTCGTCGTCGAGCAGAACGGCAAGCAGACCACGGTCAAGGGCTGGAACGCCGTCCGCGGCTATGACCTGGCCTCTGGCCTGGGCACCATCAACGCCAAGCTGTTCGTCCCCGAGCTGGCCGCCCTGGCCAAGAAGGCCGGCACCTAGCGGGGCAGCGGACTAACGCGAAGGCACGCTCCCGACCTCGTGCGTCAGCCTGACCCGGTCCCCCCGGTACACGTACCGGGTCAGCCGGATCGGCCGGTCTTGCGCGTACGCCGTCCGGTTGACCACGATGACCGGAGTGCCAGTCGATAGCCCGAAGAACGCGAACTCCCGGGCATTCGGCATCCGAGCCCCGATCTCGTCCACGAACCCCATCTGGACGTAGCCGAGGTCGGCCAGCAGCTTGATGCTCCCTCTAGTGATCTCACCGGCCTGCTCGAGCGGCGTGCCGGAGGCGATGTCGCGCGGGAAGTACGAGGCCATCATCATCCACGGGACGCCGCCGATCGAGCCGGTCCGCCGCCGCACGACGACCAGATCACCCGACTCGATCTCGAGCTTCTCGGCCACGCCCGCCGAGGCCGGTGACTTCTCCACCACCTGCCTGGACGTCTCGGCCTCGGCCTCGGTGTTGCTGACCTCGGGCAGCAGCGTCGACGAGCTCTGCCCGGCCGGCTGCACCGCGACCCTGGACAGCAGCGCCGTGAAGGGCACCTCCGGCTCGTTGACGAACGTCCCGAGGCCCTGCCTGGTCACCACGAGGCCCTGGTTCGTCAGCAGGGCGATCGCCAGCCGGACCGTGTTGCGCGACGCGTCGAACGTCTTGACCAGGTCTGGCTCGCTGGGAAGCCGTTCCCCTGGCTGCAGCAACCCGCCGTCGATCTGATCGCGCAATCGGTCAGCTATCTCCTGATATTTGGCCTGAGCCATGCCCGGCCTCCTTCCCAAGCCCGCAGCAAACCATCACCGCCGTGCTGGCCCGGGGGACGATCCCCCCCAAACCCCCCTGCGGCGCAACCCCAACTGTTCAGAAAGATTCTACCCAGCCCCACCGTTTGAAACGGCCAACTGATTGGTATGAGTGGTGTGAGCAGGAACATCGGGTTGATGTTAACGGGAGTGTAGGGCTCCACCTGCCACAACGAAGTGGAAATGGAGTAACCATGTACCTCTGGATCGCAGCCGTCTTCATAATCGCCCTCGTGGCGGTCGGCCTTCCGCTCGTGGCCATCGTGGTCGTCAGCATGGGCAGCCTCCGCGAGGAGAACGCGCACAGCCTCGGCAGCGAGGCTTCAGGACTCGGCGAGCGGATGGCCCGCCGGATCCTCGGCTTCCGCACCTCCAGCATCGGCGCGCTCGCTCCCGGGCAACTGCCCAAGTCAGCGGCCCGCCGCCGGCCCAAAGTAGGCTTCGGTTATGCGAGTCGCACTGTGTCAGCTACCGGTCAGCAGCGAGCCGTCTATCAACCTCAAGCGCATCGAGTCCGCCCTGACCAGCGCCAAAGAGCAGGGGTCTGATCTTGCGGTCTTCCCCGAATCCAGCATGGTCCGCTTCTCGGCTGACCTGCGCGAAGCCGCCGAGCCCCTCGATGGTCCGTTCTGCACCGGGCTATCGCAGGCGGCTCGCAGCACGGGGGTAGCTCTCGCCGCCGGGATCTTCACCACCGGCCCTGACAATCTCGTCTACAACACGACGGTCGCCATCGACGCCGCCGGAAAGCTAGTGGCGGCCTACCGGAAGATCCATCTGTTCGACGCGCTCGGCACGCGCGAGTCGGAAACGGTCGCCCCCGGCAATGAAATCGTCGTCGCCGAACTCGCCGGCCTCAAGGTCGGCTTCCTCACCTGCTACGACGTGAGGTTCCCCGAACTGGCCAGAGCCCTCGCGATCCGAGGCGCCGACCTCCTGGTGATCCCGTCGGCCTGGGCCGCCGGCCTGTTCAAGGAGGAGCACTGGGTCACCCTGGTGCGCGCCCGCGCGATCGAGAACACGATCTGGATCGCTGCCGCCGACCAGGTCCCCGACCTCGACGAACCCCCAACCAAGGCCCCAACCGGCGTCGGCCGCAGCCTGCTCGTCGACCCGATGGGCACCGTCCGGCTGGATCTGGGCTCGGCCCCCGGCATCGCCGTGGGAATAGTCGACACCGAGATGACCGCGCGGGTAAGGTCCGCCCTACCCAGCCTTCATCATCGTCGGCCGGATATTTTCCAAAACTAAGACCCTTTAGAGTCAAACATTGCGTGGGCTCTGAATCCCCCCGGCCTCACCAGCCACGCCCGGGCTAACTCAAGACCGGCCTGCAGCGGACTCCCGCAGCACTAGCGACTCCGCCGCCGGGTGCACCAGCAGACGATGCGTCCGCACCGCCCGAGCACACCAGCCCCGCCCGTGGTAACCCAGCCTTGCCGTTGCCGGATCCGCGCCGTCTAGGCATTACCAGCCGCGCCCGGGGCTACTCAGCCTCGGCTTCCGCCTCCACTGGCTGCCGCGCCACCAGGCGATGCCGTCGCACCACGACAACCCCGATCGCGGCCAGTACGACCAGCACGACGGCGATCGCCAGGCCGGCGCCCACCGTGCGTTCGACTTCCGCGTACGCCGCTCCGGCCAGGTAGCCGAGCAGGCAGTACCCGACTCCCCACAGGACGCCGCTGGCCAGGTTGTAGACCGTGAACACCCGGTACGGGGTTCCGGCCGCCCCCGCCGCGGCCGGCATCAGTGCCCGCAAGATCGCAACGAACCGTCCGCCGAACACGGCCGCCCCGCCCCGGTCGCGCAACGCCTCTCGGGTCCGGTCGACCGCCCCGGGCAGCCGGGAAAGGGCTCGCGCCGCGAACAACCGCCCGCCTAGCCGCTTGCCGATCTCATAGCCAACCATCGGGCCGGTCACCGCCGCGACGACCACGACCGGGATCAAGATCGCGAGTGAGAGGTGACCGCGGCTGGCCAGCACGCCGCCGAGCACCACAGCGGCCTCACCAGGCAGCACGAACCCCAGGAAGATGGCGGTCTCGCCGAAAACGAGCGCCGCGATCAGGCCGATCGCGAGCCAGCCGTTCAGGTGGTCAAGCGCCGATGTGAGGCTAGCGACAATACCGGCCAAATCTCATCAGCTCCTGCCTGCTGCCGTTTTGCCCGCAGCTCGCCAGCCCAGCTGCGGACCCGGCTTGCCGAAGTGCTCCCAGATTGTGATGTAGACGGCCATAATGCCTCGTAGCACCCGGCCTCGGGAGGAGACGTTGATGCCAGCTAGTTCCCAGCCGCCACAGTCGGCTGGCAGGCCAGGCATGGTCGACCGGTCAGCAGTGGCCAGCCGCCCTGCCGTGGCTGGCGCTCCGCCTTGGGCGATCAACGAGGTTCCAGGCGCCGCTGGCGCCGCTACCGCGAACGCACCCGCATGGCCGCCGAGTGATCGTCCGGTCAAGAGCTCGCCTCCTTGGCCGCCGAGCCAGCCACCGCCCAGTCCGCCGATCCAGCGGCAACCGCCGCCGCCCAGTCACCCGGCTCCTGGTCAGCGTCCGCCGGGCCCGCCGATGCCGGGCGGCCCCGGCCCGCGCCCGCCGATGGACCGGCCGGTCAAGAGCGCTCCGCCGTGGCCGCCGAGCGAGCCGCCCCCGAGCACTCCGCCGCCGTGGCCGACGGCCGAGCCGCCGAACCGGCAGCTGCCGCCTTCCCGGCCGCAACGCCATCCGACCAGCCAACCGCAGCCGACGAGCCAGCCGAACCCGAACGATTCCGCTCCGAGCACGGGCAGCCTACCAGCGATAACCGGCGGCCTAATCCGCCGTCAAGGCAGCTTTACCGGGCGGATCACCAGGGACGGCTCGACCGGCTTCGCCGCCGAACCCGCCAGGTACCAGCTCTACGCATCGCTGGCCTGCCCGTGGTCGCAGCGGGCGCTGATCGCCTGCCGCGTGCTCGGCCTTGACCGGGTGATCGGGCTCACGCTCACCGACCCGGTGGCCGACAACCGGGGCTGGAGGTTCAGCGACGAGATGAGCGGCGACCCGCTGACCGGCGCGAAGCTGCTCTCCGATCTGTACCGGGCGACCGACCCGGCCTATCCGGGCCCGTACAGCGTGCCGCTGATCTGGGACATGAAGACCCGGCGCATCGTCAGCAACGACGTCGCCCAGATCACGATCATGCTGGAGACCGAGTTCCGGCCGTTCCACCGCCCGGGTGCGCCCGACCTGTACCCGTCGGCCCGCCGCCGCGACATCGAGTCGCTGGCGACGCTGATCTTCCACACCGTGAACACCGGCGTCTACAAGGCGGGCCTGGCGACCACCCAGCCCGCGTACGACCAGGCCGTAGAGGCGCTGTTCACGACGCTGGACGCGCTGGACGAGCGGCTGGCCAGGCGCCGTTTCCTGCTCGGCGACATGCTGACCGAGGCCGACATCCGGCTGTACCCGACGCTGGCCAGGTTCGACGCGGTCTACTACCAGATGTTCAACTGCAACCTGCGGCGGCTGACCGAGTACCAGAACCTGTGGGCCTACGCCAGGGACCTGTACACCCATCCCGGTTTCGGCGAGACGACGGACCTCGGCCAAATCAAGCGTCACTACTATCTGTCGGCCGAATGGGGGGACCACGGCAATCGCGGCAAGTACGACCTGATCCCGATCGGCCCGCAGATAAACTGGTCCGAGCCCCACGGCAGGAGCCGGATGCCCGCCTGAGTTTCATCACACCGCGGTGCCGTCGCACGGCCGGCCGGGGCAGGTAGCCTTAGCGGCAGGGGTTGGGTCGTTAAGAGGCAAATCAAGCTCTGGAAGAGGCGATGTCGGCCGTGTCAGCCGAGTCTTCGCATGCGTCTGCGGGCGTTGCGTCATCTGCCGGTCAGCCGAACGGCGGGCCGACCAACCGTCCCGCCAGCGGGGGGACCGATTTCGGGCCAAATGAGTGGCTAGTCGACGAGCTGTACCAGCGTTACCAGAAGGACCCAGGGTCGGTCGACCGGGCCTGGTGGAACTTCTTCGCCGACTACCGCCCGCCAACGGAATCCCCCGACAACGGCCAGACCGCCCAGACCGCCAAACCCGTCGCCAGTCCGCAGGCCGGTCAACCGCACGCGACAACCCAGGCCACGGCGACCAAGCCCGCGCCGCCGACCGCCCAGCAGGCCCCGGCTCCCGACGCCGGCGTCCAGACCCGCCTGCGCGGCGCCGCCGCGCGTACGGCCGTCAACATGGAGGCCAGCCTGGCGGTGCCGACCGCGACCTCGGTTCGCTCGGTCCCGGCCAAGCTGCTGGTCGACAACCGGATCGTGATCAACAACCACCTGGCTCGCGGCCGGGGCGGGAAGATCTCGTTCACCCACCTGATCGGCTTCGCGATCGTCAAGGCGCTCGCCTCCGCGCCCGCACTCAACGACTCCTTCACCGAAGTCGAGGGCAAGCCCGTTCTCGTCGCCCCGGCGCACGTCAACCTGGGCCTGGCGATCGACGTGCGCAAGGACGACGGCTCCCGTCAGCTGCTCGTGCCGAACATCAAGGCCGCCGAGCAGATGGACTTCCGCCAGTTCTGGCTCGCCTACGAGGACGTTGTGCGCAAGGCCCGCGGCGGCAAGCTCGCGGTCGGGGACTTCGCTGGCACCACGATCAGCCTGACCAACCCGGGCACGATCGGCACCATGCACTCGGTCCCGAGGCTGATGCCAGGGCAGGGCTGCATCATCGGCGTCGGCGCGATGGAGTACCCGGCCGCCTACCTCGGCGCCTCGGCCGAGACCCTGGCCAGGGACGCGATCAGCCAGACCGTGACGCTGACCTCGACCTACGACCACCGGATCATCCAGGGCGCCCAGTCCGGCGAGTTGCTGAGGATCATCAGCGGGCTGCTGCTCGGCGACAACGGCTTCTACGACGACGTCTTCACCGCCCTGCGGATACCGTACGAGCCGGTCCGCTGGGTCCGCGACATTCCGGCCGGGCACGAGGACGACATCGCCAAGGCCGCCCGGGTGCACGAGCTGATCCACGCCTACCGGGTCCGCGGCCACCTCCTGGCCGATACCGACCCGCTGCGGTACCAGCAGCGCAAGCACCCCGACCTGGACATCAACCAGCACGGGCTGACCCTGTGGGACCTCGAGCGCGAGTTCGCGACCGGCGGCTTCGGCGGCAAGCCGCGGATGCTGCTGCGCGAGATCCTCGGCGTGCTCCGCGACGCCTACTGCCGCACGGTCGGACTTGAGTACATGCACATCCAGGAGCCGGCCGAGCGGGCCTGGCTCCAGGCCAGGGTCGAGCGGCCGCATCTGGCGGCCGACCACGAAGAGCAGATGCGGGTCCTGTCCAGGCTGAACGTCGCCGAGGCGTTCGAGATGTTCCTGCAGACCAAGTTCGTCGGCCAGCGCCGGTTCTCGCTCGAAGGCGCCGAGTCCCTGATCCCGCTGCTCGACGCCGTGCTGGGCGAGGCCGCCCAGGGCGGCCTGCACGAGGCCGTGGTCGGCATGGCGCACCGGGGCCGCCTCAACGTTCTCGCCAACATCGTCGGCAAGTCCTACGGCCAGATCTTCAACGAGTTCGAGGGCTACGTCGACCCGAGCAGCACCCATGGTTCCGGAGATGTCAAATACCACCTAGGCGCCGACGGCAAGTACAAGGCGTCCGACGGCACCACGATCCCGGTCAGCCTGGTCGCCAACCCGAGTCACCTCGAGGCGGTCGACCCGGTGCTGGAAGGCGTGGTCCGGGCCAAGCAGGACGTGATCGACATGGGCCCGCCCGGGTTCACCGTGCTGCCGGTGCTGATCCACGGCGACGCGGCGTTCGCCGGTCAGGGCGTGGTCGCCGAGACCCTGGAGCTGTCCCAGCTGCGCGGCTACCGCACCGGCGGCACCGTGCACATCGTGGTGAACAACCAGGTCGGCTTCACCACCGACCCGCGCTCCTCGCGCTCCAGCACCTACAGCACCGACGTCGCCCGCACGATCCAGGCGCCGATCTTCCACGTCAACGGCGACGACCCGGAGGCCGTGGTCAGGGTCGGCCGGCTGGCCTTCGCCTACCGGCAGGAGTTCGCCAAGGACGTCGTGATCGACATGGTCTGCTACCGGCGGCGGGGCCACAACGAGGCCGACAATCCCTCGTTCACCCAGCCGGTGATGTACGACCTGATCGACGCCAAGCGGTCGACCCGCAAGCTCTACACCGAGTCCCTGATCGGCCGGGGCGACATCTCGCTGGACGAGGCCGAGAACATCCTGCGCGAGTACCAGGCCGAGCTGGAGCGCGCGTTCACCGAGACCCGCGAGGCCCAGCACCGGCCGCCAGAGCCAGGCGCCGTCCGAGCGAGGCCGCCGGCCGAGCCGAGCCCGATCGACCACGCGATCACGACCGCGATCACGCCGGAGACGGTCAAGCGGATCATCGACACCCAGCTGAACCTCCCCGAGGGGTTCACGCCGCACCCGAGGCTGGCGCCGCAACTGGCCCGCCGCGCGGTCATGGTCGAGCAAGACCAGATCGACTGGGCCACCGGCGAACTGCTGGCCTTCGGCGCGACGCTGATCGACGGCCACGGTGTGCGCCTGGTCGGCCAGGACACTCGAAGAGGCACGTTCGGCCAGCGGCACGCCGGCCTGGTGGACCGGCACACCGGCGAGGAGTACACGCCGCTGCGCCAGCTCAACAACGGCAGCGCCAAGTTCCACGCCTACGACTCGCTGCTGTCCGAATTCGCGGCGGTCGGGTTCGAGTACGGCTACTCGGTCGCCCGGCCCGACGCGCTGGTCTGCTGGGAGGCCCAGTTCGGCGACTTCGTCAACGGCGCCCAGACGGTGCTGGACGAGTTCGTCTCCTCGGGCGAGCAGAAGTGGGGGCAGCGGTCGGCCGTCGTGCTGTTGCTGCCGCACGGCTATGAGGGCCAGGGGCCCGACCACTCCTCGGCCAGAATCGAGCGGTTCATGTCCCTGTGCGCCCAGGACAACATGACGGTCGCGATGCCGAGCTCCCCGGCGAGCTATTTCCATCTGCTCCGCTGGCATGTGCTCGCCGGGCGGATCAAACCACTGATAATTTTTACGCCAAAATCAATGCTGCGGCTGAAAGCTGCAGTCTCTGCGGCGGGCGATTTCACCTCAGGGACGTTCCAGCCGGTCATCGATGACACGGCCGCCCGGGCCGGCGGCGACATCGATCCCGCGCAGGTGCGCAAGGTGCTGATGTGCTCCGGCAAGATCTACTACGACCTGGTCGCGGAGCGGCGCAAGCAGGAGCGCCGTGATATGGCTGTGGTCAGGGTCGAGCGGCTTTACCCGCTGCCGAGCGCCGAGATCGCGGCCGCGCTGGCGGCTTACCCGAACGCCGGCGAGCTGGTGTGGGTTCAGGAAGAACCGGTCAACATGGGCGCCTGGCCGTACCTGGCCATGCACCTGCCCAGGCTGCTCGGGCGCGGGCTCAGCGTGGTCGCGCTGCCGGAAAGCTCGGCGCCGGCCTCCGGGTCCGCCAAGTCGCACGCCGCCGACCACGCCGCGCTCGTGACATCGGCCTTCTAGGCCCTTGCCCACTGGCCCTTCCTGATTGACCGCGGGAGCCGCGATGTACTTCACCGACCGGGGAATAGAGGAGCTAACCGACCGGCGGGGCGACGAAGAGGTTACTTTTGCCTGGCTTGGGGAGAAGCTGACCGAGTTCGTGGACGCCTACCCCGAGCACGAAGCCGCCATCGATCGCCTGGCGACCTGGCTCGCCAGGAGCGACGACGCACCGGAGGACGACCTAGGCGACGAAGGCTGACCGGCCGTTTACCTGCACCTTGGCAAACGCGATATATCTCATGTAACATCGAGTTAGTTGAGAGGGGGAACGATCGATGAGCCCGGTGTTCAGGCACGGAGGGCTGCGGTTGTACCTGCTGAAGCTGCTCGATGAGGCGCCTCGGCATGGCTATGACGTAATCCGGC
>DATNFM010000343.1:0-6226 GCA_035606435.1 Streptosporangiaceae bacterium
GCGGCCTGGTATCACGGATCACGAACCGCCCGTTCTGGTTCGGCGCCCTGCGCCAGCTCCTGCTGGCAGCCGTAGCCGCCGGCCTCACCTACTCCATCGGCCTGGGCGCAGGCGCAGCCTTCGGTACCAAGATCGTCTAGCTGTGCTAGCGGGCGCCGCTCCGGGTACCGGTGACCGCACGAACTTCTCTACCAGGTGTCTGAGCCGAAGCTGTCTTCGGCGTGGCCGCCCGAGGACAGCAGGGCCAGGTCGGCCTGGACCATCATGCCGACCAGTTCGTCGAAGCCGATCTTCGGCTCCCAGCCGAGCCGGTCCCTCGCGGCGGCCGGATCGGCGCAGAGCTTGTCGACCTCGGCCGGGCGGATGAAAGCCGCGTCCGTGACCACGTGATCCCGCCAGTCGAGCCCGGCCACCTTGAACGCCGCTTCCAGCAGATCGGCGACCGAGTGCGTGACCCCGGTACCGATCACGAAGTCCTCGGGTTCGTCCTGGCCGAGCATCAGGTGCATCGCCCGGACGTAATCCCCGGCGAACCCCCAGTCCCGGCGGGCCGAGAGATTGCCGAGCCTGAGCTGGCGCTCGTAGCCGAGTTTGATCTTGGCAACGCCGAGCGACACCTTGCGGGTGACGAACTCCGCTCCCCGGCGCGGCGACTCGTGGTTGAACAAGATTCCCGACACCGCGAACATCCCGTACGACTCGCGGTAATTCTGGGTCAGGAAATGGCCATACGACTTCGCTACGCCATAGGGACTGCGCGGATGAAACGGGGTCTGCTCGGTCTGCGGCGACTCCCTGACCATGCCGAACATCTCAGAGGACGACGCCTGGTAGAAGCGGATCTGGCCTCGTCCCGGGCTGCGCGAGGCACTGATGCCGCTGCAGACCCTGATGGCCTCGAGTACCCGCAGCACGCCGAGCCCGGTCACCTCGCCGGTCAGTTCCGCCTGCTGCCAGGACATCGGCACGTACGAGATCGCCGCGAGATTGTAGACCTCGTCTGGCTGCACGCGTTCTACCGCCGAGATCAGGCTGCCCTGGTCAAGCAGGTCGCCCCTGACCAGCCTCACCTCGCTGAGAAGCTGCCTGAGCTGCCGCACTCGGGGATTCTGCTGGCCTCGGACCAAGCCCCAGACTTCGTACCCCTGCTCGGTCAGGTACTCAGCCAGATAGGAACCGTCCTGGCCGGTGATGCCAGTGATCAGCGCTCGCTTACTCAGTGCTGCCTCCCAAACCGAGCTACCTACGTCGCGGCAGCATATCGGCACTATGCGCCGTTGCCAGCGACCTGCCCTCGGCGCACTGACCGACATCAACGGTGGATCAATACATATTCAAGTCCCTGCTGAGGCATCTGGGCGCCTAAGTGAACAGTGATAATGTTCGCTGCCAGGAAGGTCAGGACAAGGAGGCGGACCCGCGTGACCACACTGCCAAAGGGCCCGCCGGATAGCGACGTACCAGAATCGGCCGATGACCGGCCACTACGGGTCGCCATGTTGTCCTACCGGAGCAAGCCGCACTGCGGCGGGCAGGGCATCTACCTCAGGCACGTCTCCCGTGAGGTTGCGGCGCTCGGGCACCACGTCGAGGTCTACTCCGGGCAGCCCTACCCCGAGCTCGAGCCGGGCCCGGAACTGCTCAAGCTGCCCAGCCTGGACCTGTACCGCGACGAAGACCCGTTCCGCACCCCGGGCCTGCGCGAGTACCGCGACTGGATCGACCTGATGGAAGTCGCAATGATGTGGACGGCCGCCTTTCCCGAGCCGCTCACATTCAGCCTCAGGGCACTACGCGCGCTACGCGCCCGGCGCGATGCTTTCGACATAATTCATGACAACCAGGTGCTGGCCTACGGGATGCTTGGCATCCGCAAGCTCGGCCTGCCGCTGGTCACGAGCATCCACCACCCGATCAGCGTCGATCGCCGCATCGAGCTGGAGCAAGCCAAGGGTTTCGGGAAGTTCACCAAGCGGCGCTGGTACTCCTTCGTGCGGATGCAGGCAAAGGTCGCGCGGCGGGTCGGCATCGTAATGACCGGCTCGCAGTCCTCCCGTGACGACATCCTGCGCGACTTCAAGGTGCCGCCGGAGAACATCAGCGTTATCCCGCTGGGGGTCGACACGCGGCTGTTCCACCCGAGGCCGGTCGAGCGGGTGCCGGGCAGCCTCATTGCCGTCGCGAGCGCTGACTCGCCCGTCAAAGGCATACCTACGCTGCTGCGAGCCTTCGCGAAGATTTTGACGGAAAGAAATGCGTCGCTGACCGTCGTGGGCAAGCCTGCTGCCGGCGGCCCGACCGAAAAGCTGATCGGCGAGCTTTCGCTTGGCGACAAGGTGCGTTTCGTCACCGGGATCAGCGACGGGGAACTGGCCGAGCTGGTCGCGAGCACCGAGGTGGCGCTCGTGCCTTCGCTGTATGAAGGGTTCTCGCTGCCGGCGGTCGAGCATATGGCGTCGGGCACCCCGCTGATCGCGAGCCGTACCGGTGCGCTGCCCGAGGTCGTCGGCGATGCCGCCAAGCTCGTCACTCCCGGGGACCCCGAGGAGCTGGCCGCCGCGATCCGCCTGCTGCAGGACTCGCCGCGCGAGCGGGAGCGGCTGTCGGCGGCGGCTCTGGACCGGGTGCAGGAACGGTTCGCCTGGTCGGCCGTCGCGCGCGCCACCGTGGCCGAGTACCGGCGGGCTATCGCCATCGCCAAGCAGGGAGCGGTCGGTGCTGACCGTTAACTACGAGCTGCTGAAGATCGAGCCCGGCGATCGGGTACTTGACCTGGGCTGCGGGGCCGGCCGGCACGCGTTCGAGGCGGCGCGGCGCGGGGCGCAGGTGGTGGCCGTGGACCTGGACCGATCTGAGCTCGAGCAGGTCAGCGCCCTTTTCGCCGCCATGGCGGAAGCTGGCGAGATCCCGGCCGGCGGCAGCGGCATCGCGGTCAGCGGCGACGCGACCCGCCTGCCGTTTCCCGACGGATCGTTCGACAAGATCATCGCCGCCGAGGTGCTCGAGCACCTGCCCGCCGACCAGGCCGCGATGAACGAGATCGCGCGGGTGCTGCGTCCAGGCGGGATCGCGGCGGTTACGGTGCCCGCCTGGCTGCCCGAGCGGCTCTGCTGGCGGCTGTCCGACGACTACCACAACACGCCCGGCGGCCACGTCAGGATCTTCACCCAGCGTGAGCTGGTCACGAAGCTGGGTCGGTCGGGCCTGCGGGTCAAGGGTCACCACCGCGCGCACGCGCTGCACTCGCCGTACTGGTGGCTCAAATGCGCGGTCGGCGTGCACAACGACGACCACCCGCTGGCGTCCACGTACCACAAGCTGCTCGTGTGGGACATCATGCGAAAGCCGGCGATCACGCGGCTGGCCGACCAGGCGCTGAATCCGCTGCTAGGCAAGAGCCTGGTGGTCTACCTGGACAAGCATGCGCCAGTCGGATAACTCGTCCCGGTCGCGAGCCGCCAGCTGGGTGCCTGAGGTCGCCGGGATCCTGACCGCTGAGCAGATCATCGACTCTGGTCACGCCATCGCGGCCGTTCAGGATGCCGACGGATCGATCGGCTGGCCCGACGGCCACGTCGACGGCTGGAATCACGTCGAATGCGCGATGGCCCTCAGCCTGTGCGGACTGCGGGACGCCAGCCGTCGAGCCTATGAGTGGCTGCGGACGAACCAGCGCGGCGACGGCTCCTGGCTCATGAAGATGCCGCCGGGCGAGGTCAACCGCACGACCGAGAGCAACCACGCGGCCTATTGTGCGGTCGGGGTCTGGCACGAGCTGCTGGTCAGCCGCGATGAGGGCTTCGTCCAGCGGATGTGGCCGACCGTCAAGGCGGCGATGGACTTCGTGCTGGGCCTGCAGACCCCCAGGGGCGAGATCATCTGGCGGCGCGAGGAGGACGGCTCGCCCGGCGAGTACGCGCTGCTGACCGGCAGCGCCAGCATGTACACCAGCCTGCGGTGCGCGTCCATGCTCGCGGAGTACCTGGCCGAGCCCCAGCCCGACTGGGAGCTCGCCGCCGACCAGCTCGCCCACGCGGTGGCCAGGCATCCGGAGGCGTTCGCCGACAAGAGCCGGTTCTCGATGGACTGGTACTACCCGGTCCTCGGCGGCCCGGTGCGCGGCCAGGCCGCGTTCGACCGGCTGGAGGGGGGCTGGGGCACCTACGTGGTGCCCGATCTCGGGGTTCGCTGCGTCAGCGACGAGCCCTGGGTGACCGCGGCCGAGACCGCCGAGCTGGCGATCACGCTGGAGGCGATCGGCGACCCGGCCCGGGCGCTGGACCTGCTCGACCGTATCCAGACGCTGCGGGATCCGAGCGGCGCGTACTGGACCGGATGGCAGTACGTGAATCAGAAGCACTATCCGAACGAGCAGAGCAGTTATACCGCCGCGGCGATGATCCTGGCCGCCGACACCATGTGCGGCGCGACGGACGCCTCGTCGCTGTTCCGGACGATCGCGGCCGACCCGGCGACCGTGTCGGCCTCTGGCGATGCGGCCTGCGGCTGCGAACCGGTGGCTAGCGATCAAGAGACCGCCGCGTCCGGGTAAATGCTTTGCCCGGCGCTGGGGCCGGGTAGAACAATCGGGCAAATGACCATCGACGTCGGCCTCGACTGCCGCCCGCTCGATCCCGATCAGGTACCGCCCTACGCTGAGCTGCTCAAGACGATCACGGCCGCCGACGAGGACAGCCGCATCATGTCCGAGAAGGAGATTCTCGACGACTTCGCTGACCCGCTCATGGATTTCGAACGCGGCTCGCTGGCGTGCTACGACGGCGACCAGATGATCGGCTACAGCATTCTGTCCCGGCGTAGCTCAGCCGACCCGGTCCATGACCTGTACCAGTGGGGCGGTGTCCATCCGCTGTACCGCGGTCGGGGGATCGGCTCCTGGCTGCTCGACTGGGCCGAAGATGCCGCGGTGCGGCTTCACCGGGAGCACTTTCCTGACCGGCCCGCCTCGCTCGAATGCAACATCCAGATTAAGAACACCCCGGCCATCGAACTCTTCGCGGCCCGCGGCTACGAGCAGCACCGCTGGTTCCACGAGATGATGCGTGATCTGTCGGGCGAGTTGTCCGTCCGCACGTTGCCAGCCGACGTCGAGGTGGCTGGCTTCACGCCTGAGCGTTCCGCCGATGCCCTGCTGGTGCGAAACGAGGCGTTCCGCGACCACTGGGGCTCGACCGAAGTGACGCCGGAGAGCTGGGATTACCACACCAGCCTCGGTGCCTTCCGGCCCGCCCTGAGCTTTGTCGCCTACTGCGAAGGCGAGCCGATCGGCTTCGTGATGGCCCATGAATACGAGGCCTACAACGAGAAGACGGGCACTAGGGATGTCTACTTCCCGCTGGTCGGTACCAGGCGGGCCGCCCGGGGGCGCGGCATCGCCAGCGGGCTGCTCACGCTGGCGATGCGCACCGCCACCGCCGACGGCTACGACACCGCGACGCTGGACGTCGACGCCGACTCCCCCACCGGCGCCGTCGGGCTCTACGAACGACTCGGCTTCATCACCAAGGACACCAGGGTCACCGTCAGTCGGCGTTTGTACGAGCCGGGCTCCGCCGCGAGCTAGTTACATTGCCGCTGTAGGGGAAATATAGAACAATCGGGCAAATGGCCTTAGACGCTGAGTTTGATGGGTGAGCGGGGCGGTGCCGTTCTCAGGCCGTGCCGGCGGCGCGGCCTGTTCCCGAAGATCGCGGGCCGCTCTTTTCCGGCTGCTCCTTTCCCGGCTTCGGGACGTCTTTTACCGGATTAGGACGTCTTTTACCGGGTTAGGCCATATTCGTGCCCTGATTTGCGTTAAATGTCTGTACCTAACTCGGTAAGAGACGTCTCAGCCCGGTAAAAGACGTCCCGAAACCGGGAAGAGACGTCCCGAACCCGGGAAGAGTGGCGGGCAGGGAGGGCGTCAGGGCGGGGCCAACGGCGGCATGGGGCCAGTGATGCTGCTATGTCAGGGCTAAGAGCCAGCGCTGTCGCCCGTGGCTGGGGTTCGGGCGATTCCGGATCGCGCACCGGGGGGCAACAGCAGCTACGGGCCAACGACGTTGCCATAGGTGCATCTAGCAAAACGGTCAGCGCTAGCGAGGCGGATTCCGGTCGGGATCTCGTCATCGAGTGGACGACGCAACTCGACACGCACCGTTCACGTTCTAAGAGCGCGGGATGACTCGTTCACGCGACGCCAGAAGTGCTACAGCGCAGGTCAGGC
>DATNFM010000344.1:0-3747 GCA_035606435.1 Streptosporangiaceae bacterium
CGTGCCCAGACCTCGTGCCCAGACCTCGTGCCCAGACCTCGTGCCCAGATCTCGGCCCGGACCGCACGTCCGGACCTAGCTCGCTCCGGTCGGCGTCGGGCTGCTGTGCAGCGGTACCTGCCAGACAAGTTCGGTGCCGAGGCCGCCCTGGATCGGCTCGGCCGCCAGCGCTCCGCCGAGACCGGCCGCCCGGTCCGCTAGATTGCGCAGGCCGCTGCGCCTGCCGCCTGGCGTGATGCCGACGCCGTCGTCGGTCACGGTCAGCCTTACCTGCTCGTCCACCGCGACGGCGAGTTCGACGCGGCTGGCGTTCGCGTGCCGGGCGACGTTGGCCAGCGCTTCCCGGATCGCGGTCAGCAACTGTTCGGTGACCTGGGCTGGGATCGCGTCCTCCAGCGAGCCGTCGAGCCTGACCGAGGGAGCGAAGCCGAGCGCGGGCGCCATCTCCTGAACCGCGCGCAGGATCCTGGACCGCAGGCTGGCCGGCTTGGCATCGGCGTGGCTGTGCAGGGCGAAGATCGCCGACCGGATCTCCTTGATCGTGTCGTCGAGCGCGTCCACCGCGCTGCTGACCCGATCGGCCACTTCCGGCACCAAGATCAGCGAGATCGTGCCCTGCAGCGACATGCCGGTCGCATAGAGCCGCTGAATCACCAGGTCGTGCAGGTCCTTGGCGATCCGATCTCGATCTTCGAAGATGGCCATCCGCTCGGCCTGCCTGCGGTGCTCGGCCAGCTCGAGCGCGATCGCGGCGTGGGCGGCGAACGTGGCGAGCATGTCGGCGGCTGGCTGCGAGAGCGGCGCTGATCCTTTCCGGCGCCCGGCCGACAGCACTCCGCGCACCTGGCCAGGTGCGCCGAGCGGCACCACGACCATCGGGCCGAGCCGCAGGCTCTCCGTGATAGCCGGCACCCTCGCTAGGCCGGCGGTGAGGGGACGACCCGCTTGGCCGGCGCCGGTCAACTCGGTCGCACCGTAGTCGCAAAGGGTCAGGCGCTGGGCCTTGCCCACAACGAGCTCGGTAACCGCGTCGTGCATCGGCACGACGAGTCCGAGCATTTCCCCGGCACCGTCACCGGCAGCGTGCTCGATTCGCTGATGACGCCCGTCGGCCATCGGCAGGGTGACCATGACAAGGTCGGCGCCGGTCATGTCGAGCGCCTTTTCCGTGATCATCGCCAGCGCGTCGCTCAGTTCGGCCCCGGACAGCAAATATCTGGTGACCTCGGCCGTCGCGCTGAGCCAGCGCTGCTGCCTGGTGGTCTCTTCGTAAAGCTCATCAACCGCCAGGCCGGGTAGCAATGGCGGTGAGTCCGCAGATTCCACCACTGGTCCCACCTCCCGACGCTCGCCCGACGTTGCGATAGTACGTCCACCGAACGTGGTCAGGTGGTCACACCGGATTGATCGTCGGCCACTGGACGGGAGCCCTTTTTCTGGCCGCGAAAAAGGCCGCAACCGTCGGCTATCGAGTCGAGTCGTAGAAGGCGTATGTTCGCTCGCCAGGTACCTAAGTTCTCAGAGAGGTCCTCGTTATGACTATTCGCACGCCGCGAATCAAGCCTGTCCTCCAGGGCATCGCCCTGGCCGCGGCAGCGGTGACGGCCATGGGCAGCGGAGCGGCCGCGCTCGCCGCTCCGGCCGGCCCTTCGGAGAAAGCCGCTGACGCGTCACTTGTGCCGTTGAGCAAGGTTGGGCTCGGCTGGTCAGTCGCCGAATACACGAAAGGCTTCAACAAGCACCCGGCCCCGACGACGCTCTATGCGGTCAGCCCGCAGGGCAAGAAGTTCCCCTTCTTCACCTGGCCCGCCTCGGACTTCGGTACCAAGGCTTTCTATCTAGTGGACTGGTCTGGTGACGGCCAACGAGTACTCGTCCGCAATTTTTTCAATAAATTCGAACAAATAAGCCTCGTCACCGGCAAAGTCATCAACACGTTCAAGCTGCCGGCGGATGCCCAACCGATCAGCTACACCCGGCCGAGCGGCCAGAACATCCTGGCGTCGAACGGCAACAAAATCGTCCGGTACGACCTGAGCGGGCATCTGACGAAGGTGCTGAACAAGAAAACCTTTGAGGCGATCGAGTCGCCCGACGGTACCTCGGTGATCCTCAGCGCCAAGTCAGGCCTAGGAGTGGTCAGCAACTCCGGCGGCCCGGTCAAGCTGCTGCCCGCGCCAGCCGGCGTCGCCGGCTGCAGTCCGGTCCGTTGGTGGAACTCCACGACGATCCTGGCCGACTGCGAAGCCAAGCACGGTCCATCCGCCCCTCGGCTCTGGCTCTTCCCGGAGAACGGCGGCAAGGTCAAGGCGCTGACCGCGCAGCGCAGCAAGGGCCCCGACCTCGGCGACATCAACGCCTACAAGTTGACCAGCGGCACCTTCCTGGAGGCGCTCGGCCCGTGCGGGGTCGAGTTCATCGCGAAGCAGTCGGCGAACGGCTCGGCCCACCAGGTCGTCCTTCCCGGCGTTCGCTACCCCAGCGATCTGATCATCACCGGTCAGGGTTCGACCCTGCTGGTCCAGGCCAGTGGCGGCTGCTCGGCTGGCGCGGCGTTGGTGTTGTTCAACCCGCACACCAAGAAGGTCAGCTGGATCTTCCACCCGACGGGCAAGAGCTACGGCGCCGAGGTGGTCGTCCCCTTTGGCCGACCTCTGAGCTAGGGGATCAGCTAGGGGAATAGGGCCATGACCGCATCAGTCGCCATGAGGAAGTCGTTAGGCCTGGGCGTCCTGATGTCGCCGTCAGTGGTCCTCGGCATGGCGAGCGCCACCCCGGCGCTCGCCATGCTCCCCGCCGCGGCCCGTCAGAGGCCAGCCACGGCTCAGCCGATAAAACGCTGGCGGGATCGCGGGAAGCTCTACGTCCAAGTCCGCACCGGCTGCCAGTTCATCGATCAGGTAAACCGGAACAACTCGGCCCACGCGGTGTCCGAGCCCGGCGACTGAGCCCCAGCGATCAGGTCATCGAGGGCTCGGCTGCCTCAAGTCCCCCTCTGATCTGCTCGCGCAGCTCGGGAGTGTTCTCGTGGCCGTGCACGGCGACGGCGTGAGCGGTAGCGGCGTCGAGTACCTCGTCCTCGCGGCCGGCGATCGTGAGTGAGCAGTTGCTCTCGCTCGGCATCTTGCGGCAATCGACCATCATCCTGTCCATGCTGGTCCCCCTCGGTTCGGTCGTCGGTCGATCGGGCCACATTACGACCCGAAGATGGTGACCAGATGGAGACGGCATCGCCATCTTCAGCGCAGCCGACGCAGGAACGGGTCCTGAGGATCGGCCGGCGCCAGCCTGATCCTGGCACCGGCCGGGTAGGCGCCGTCGGCGCGCGCGATCACGGGGCTGAGTTCGAGTTCGGCGAGTTCGGCCAGGTCGTCGGCGAGCCGGGAGACTCGCAGCAGCAGGCCGGTGAGCGCGGCCAGATCGACCGGATCGGTGCCGCGCTCGCCCAGCAGCAGCGGCGCTGCCTTGATGCCCTTGATCATCTCGTCGGCGTCGGCATCGGTCAGCGGCGTCAGCCGGGCGATCTTGTCTTCGAGGAGATCGCTGACCGCGCCGCCGATTCCGAACACCACGATCGGCCCGAATACCGGCTCGGTCCGCGTCCCGATCACCACCTCGACGCCAGCCCCGGCACCGTCGGCCCGGCCAGCCCCAGCTCCGTCAGCCCCGGCTCCGTCGGCCCGGCCAGCCCCAGCTCCGTCAGCCCCGGCTCCGTCGGCCCGGCCAGCCCCAGCTCCGTCAGCCCCA
>DATNFM010000345.1:0-39665 GCA_035606435.1 Streptosporangiaceae bacterium
TTCTAAACTGTCTCGATATGGTGCGGATCGAAATTGACGGTACCGACCCGTCAGCAGAGCAACTGGCCGCCGCCGCGCTCGACGACTACGGCCATTTCACCTCCATGCAGGTCAGAAGCCGCCGGGTGCGCGGGCTCGCCCTGCATCTGGCCCGGCTTAACGCCGCGCACACCGAAATGTTCGGCCAGGCCCTGGACGATGACCTCGTGGTCCGTCACATCCGGCACGCGATGGCCGCCGAAGACGTCGCCGACGCCACGGTCCGGGTACTGGCGCGGCATCTGGACGACCGCCCGAGCATCATGATCACGATCCGGCCGCCCGGCGGCATGCCTGGCTCTCCGTGGCGGCTGCGCTCCGTGCCCTACCGGCGCCCTGGTGCGCATCTCAAGCACCTCGGCGACTTCGGCCAGGCCTACTATCAGCGGCAGGTCAAGGCTGACGGCTTCGACGAGGCGCTGCTGACCGGCCCCGACGGCGAGGTCTGCGAGGGCTCGGTCACCAACATCGGTTTCTTCGACGGCTCGATGATCACCTGGCCGGACGCGCCCGTCCTGGCCGGGATCACCATGCAGCTGCTGCAGCAACGACTCGGCGATTTTGGCCTGCAGTACCGGTACGCGCCGGTGCGCCTGCCCGACGTGGCATCGTTCAACGGGGTGTTCGTCACCAACGCCAGGGGCATCGCGCCGGTTGCCGCGATCGACGAAGGCACGCTGCCGGTCAACGTCGGCCTGATGGCCAGGCTAGACAAGGCGTACGACTCGGTCGCCTGGGACCGAATCTAGGAATCTAAGGTCAAGATCAAACCTCAAGATCAACCTCAAGATCAAACCTCAAGATCATTTTCGGGGGCGAAAGCTCTGCCCGGGGTCTTCGGGCGGCGGTCGCTGGCGCGGGTACGGGGTCGGCCAAAGGCTGCGTGGGGTCTTCGGGCGGCGGTCGCCGGTGCGGGTACGGGGCCGGCCAAAGGCTGCGCGCGGGGTTCTTCAGGCGGCGACTGCTGGCGCGCGGTGCGGGGTCGGCCAAAGGCTGCGCGCGGAGTCTTCGGGCGGCCAGGTGCGGGGCCTGCCGGAAGGCTGCACGCGGGGTCTTCGGGCGGCGACTGCTGGCGGGGGGTGCCGCCGGCCACACCCACTCGCCTACCGAACACCCAGTCCGCCAACCCCGGAGCAAACGCGACAGCCCCCGATAGCGGCTGCGGGTCGGCGGCGTTGGGCCGCCAGCGTGGTGCCGCCCGCCGCGTCGTCACATCGGCCACTGCAGACGCGCAGAGGAACTCGCGCCGCACAGGCCCCGTCCTCCCGATCCCGCCCGCCGCTCCATCCGGGTCTCTTTTCCCGGGTTGCGCGCTCTTTTCCCGGGTTACGCATCAGCTAACTACCGCAAACCATGACAAAAATTGTCCCTAACCAGGGAAAAGACGTCCTAACCAGGTAAAAGTGTTCCGCAATCCGGGAAAAGAGCGGCCCGGCGGGGCAAGCGGCCCGCGATCCGGGACAACTGGAGCAAACTGAACGGTCAGAAGGGCAGAGGCAATAAGTAACAGCCTCCCCGGAGGCCACAGGGGCCAGCGTAGCGACGGTGGCCGGAAAAGTTACCGCAACGACGGGCCACCGTCGCTGCCGGTGGGCCGCCCGGAGTCGAGTAGATCCAGGCCGAATCCTGGTCAGGAAGTCGCGCGGCGTGCGGAAGCGCGGGTCGGTGTCGGCAGAATGTTTGCGGAGGTGAGCCAGCATGGCCGGCGCGGCGCCGTTTGGGTTCAGCAGGGTCGTGTTCTTGAGTCATGTCCTGACCGAGCGGACGCCGGTCTTCCCAGGGGACCCTCCAGTAGAACTAGCCCTGGCCGCGACGATCGGCGTCGACGGCTATTACCTCCAGCGGCTCACGTGCGGGGAGCAGTCGGGCACGCACTGGGCGGCGGCCGCGCACTTCAGATCCGGCGAGCCGACGGCCGATGACCTCGATGCGACCGACTTCTTCTTCCCGGCGGTGGTACTCGACCGGCGGCTGGAGGCGGCCGCCGATCCGGACTACTCAGTTAGCACCAGCGACATCGAGCGTTGGGAGGCCGAGTTCGGGCCGATCCCGGCCGGCGCCGCCGTGCTGCTGCTGACCGGCTACGACGAGAGGTTCGCCGAGCCCCAGGCTTATCTGGGACTCGATTCGGACGGCGGGATGCACTATCCGGGCTTCAGCGGCGAGGCGGCCCAGTGGCTGGTCGAGCAGCGGCGGGTCCGGGCCCTGGGTACCGACACCATGGGCGTCGATCCGGGAATTGACACGACGTTCGCCGCGAACCAGATCCTGCTGGGCGGCCGCCGCGTGCACCTGGAGAACCTGCGCGGGCTCGCCGAGCTACCGCCGGCCGGCGGCTGGATCATTGTGGGCGGCATCAGGACCCGGGCTGGCTCAGGCTCGCCGGCCACGATCTTCGGTCTGGTGCCCTAGCGCTGGCTCCGGCCCGACTCACTCATTACGATACGGGCCTGTATCGTATCGATATAAGAAGTTTCCGCACGTCGCGGCTAATCGGGACTTGACAGAGACTTGATCGGGACCCGACTACGAGCCCAGAAGTCTCAAACCCGAAGTATGATCCCGCTAGACGCGGCGCAGATCGCCGCCATGCTCATACGAGGGTACGAAGGAGCGATTTGATGGGCATTCTCAATGAGGCCCGCCGCGAGTTCATTGCGGCGCCTGACAACTCAAAGGGTCAAATCGTCTACAAGTGGCCCGACCACAACATTCGCAAGTTCTCCAGGGCAATCGTTGAGCCCGACGCCATGGCTGTCTTCATCAGCCAGGGCCAGGTCATGGGGACCCTGGGACCGGGCCAGCACTCGCTGGACGCCAAGGAGCTCCCGTTCCTCGGCCTTTTTGTTGACTGGGCTACTAACAGCAACGCCTTCAAGGCCGAGATCTTCTTTGTCGGCGCGCGCGAGTTCCCGAACCAGCGGTTCGGCGGCCGCCTTGACGAAGTGCAGGACCCCCAGACCGGCCTGATCGTCACGTTGCGCTCATTCGGGGAGTACGCGCTGCGCGTGGTCGAGCCAACCAGGCTGATCACGAACCTGGTCGGCACCGTAGACGTGACCAACAACGCGGCCGTGACCGACTGGGTCACCCAGCAGCTGCTGAAGGCGACCCGTACCACGGTCACCACCCAGCTAATGTCCGGCACCTGGCAGATCCTGGGCCTGTCGATGCACAGCCCCGAGATCGAGGTCGGCGCCATGGAGGGCGCGAACCGCGAACTCGCCGACTACGGCATCGCGATCACCAGGCTCGGCAACCTCGACATCAACCTGGAAGAAGAGGACAACAAGCGGCTGAAGAAGCTCGCCGGCGACACCGCTTACTCCAGGCTGGCCGGAGGCTACCTGCAGGCCGCTCAGGCCGAGATGATGCAGGGCGCTGGCGAGGGTCTGGCCCAGGGCGGCGGGGCGACCGCACCGATCTTCTTCGGCGCCGGCATGGGTCTTGGCAACATGATGCAGCCTCAGCAGGCTCCGCCGCCGTACCCGCCGCCGCCGGCTCCTGGCTTCCAGGGCGGTGGCCCCGGCTACGCGCCGCCGGCTCCGGGCCAGCCGGCCTACCCGCCGCCTCCGCAGCAGCCGCAGCCTCAGGCACCGGCCCCGGTTCAGGACGCCCCGCCCGCGGTGGCGATGATGGCCTGCGCCAACTGCCAGAACCAGCTGCCGGTCGGCTCGAAGTTCTGCGCCGAGTGCGGCACCCCGACTTCCAAGCACTGCTCGAACTGCAACGCCAGCCTTTCCGGCTCGGCGAAGTTCTGTGCCGAGTGCGGGACGCCGACCGCTCCGCCGCCAACGGCGTAGCCGGGCTGCTTCATTCACGACGTGCGACGACCTGGTCCTGAGCTACGATCTGATCCTCTTAACTGGCTCTTCGTCTGCTAAGGGCCATCCCGAGAAGAAAGGCCAGTCCGTATGGATCGGATCGAGTGCCAATGGTGCCGTGCTCAGAACGAGCAGAGTCGCACCTCTTGTAACACGTGTGGTGCGCCGCTGGATCAGCGGAACATCGTCTCAGACTCTGGCTGGACAGAAGCGCCCCGGCTGAGAGACATGACGGAGTTCCGCTTTTCCAACTCCACCTGCCAGGTTGAGGGCGAGATTGTGCCCGTCGCTGAGCTTGCGCTGGCACAGGGTGACTCGGTGTTCTTCGAGCATCACGTGATGCTCTGGAAGGAGCCGAACGTACCGATGTCCGCGCTGAACACCGGCGGCGGCATGAAGCGGTCGTTTGGCGGCATGCCGCACGTGGTGAGCGTCGCGCACGGGCCTGGCCGGATTGCGTTCTCTCGAGACGCCACCGGCGAACTGGTTGTGCTGCCGCTGCACCCGGGGATGGAGCTTGACGTTCGTGAGCACGCCTTCCTGGTTGGCTCGCATTCGATCAACTACTCCTTCGTGCGGATCAAGGGCCTGGCCAACGTCCTGCACGGCGGCAGCGGCATGTACATGGACCGGTTCATCACGCACCAGCAGCCTGGCCTGGTGATCCTGCACGGCTACGGCAACGTCTTCCAGAAGTCGCTGCAGCCAGGCGAGAAGATCCTGGTCGAGCCCGGCGGCTTCCTCTACAAAGACTCGTCGGTCACGATGAACACGGTCCAGCAGAACATCAGGACCGGCCTGCTGCGCCACAACATGTACCTGGCTGAGATGACCGGCCCGGGCCGGGTTGGCATCCAGTCCATGTACGTCCACCACGGCAGCGAGTAGGGGACGGCCATGTCAACTCCGCAAGGCACGAGTCATTACACGTGCCCCTACTGCCGGATGGAAAGCGATGGCTCGGGCTACGCGTGCTCTAGCTGCGGTGCGCCGGTCGATATCAAGCTGAAGATCAGTCATTCCGGGTGGGCCAAGCAGCCCGCGATCAAGGACATGGCCAGGATCAGGTTCAACCGGTCGACCTGCCAGATCTCGGGTTCGTTCGTGCCGGTCGCCGAGATGAACCTGAACGGCGAAGACTCGGTGTACTTCAGCCATCACTCGCTTCTGCACGTGGACACCCAGGTGCGTATGGAGACGCGGAAGATGGGCGGCGGCTGGAATCGGATCCTGGCCGGCATGCCGCTGATCATGATGCAGGCAACGGGGCCTGGCCACATCGCTTTCAGCCACGACCACCCGGGGGAGACGCTCGCGATCCCGCTGAAGCAGGGCCAGTCGGTGGACGTCGTCGAGCACCGCTTCCTGCTGGCGACGAGCAACGTCAACTACCAGTGGGAGCGCTCGGGGGTCTGGTTTACCACGCAAGACGGGGATGAGCAGGAGTGGCACTACCCGATCGGGCAGATGATGGACCGGTTCACCGCGCACAATGCGCACGGACTGCTCCTGCTGCACGGTCCGGGTAACACCTTCCTGCGGGACCTGAGCCACGGGCAGTCCATCCTGGTCGAGCCGGGCGGCTTGATCTGGAAGGACCCGACGGTGCGGATGCACCTGCACTTTGAGTACCCACGGGGCCAGTACTGGTTCAGCTCGGCGAGGTGGCAGGCCAAGTCCATGTGGCTCCGGCTGCAGGGGCCGGGCCGGGTCGCCATCCAGTCGGTGTTCGAGCGGCCCGAGATGGTCGGCGCGGTCGTCAACAGCTCGCCGGCGACCACGCACTACTGGTAGCAGTTGCATCGGGCTGACCGGTACGTGATGCCGGTCAGCCCGAAACATGATTTAGGCGGCCGGACGCTACCGAACCATCGATTTGCTAGCGCCTGGACCCCTAGGAAGGTCATGATGTCCGTCATGACCATGAGTTCGCTGGTAGGTGCGTTGTGAGCGGACTTGTCGCACAGCCTGCCGCCGTTCTCATCGCTTTCGCTGCCGCCGTGTGCTTCGCGATCTCAAACGTCTTGCAGCAGCGGGTGGCCGCGACGCTGCCCACCACCGCCGCATTCGACGGCGGCGTCCTGCTCAGGCTGATCCGCCGTCCGCTCTGGCTGCTCGGGCTGCTCGCGGTCACCGTCAGCATGGCGCTTCAGGCGGTCGCGCTCGGCCTCGGGCGGCTGGTCGTGATCGAGCCGGTGCTGGCCAGCAGCCTGCTGGTCGCGCTCGGGCTATCGGCCTGGGCCGACCGGCACCGGATGCGGCTGGCCGAGTGGGCGGCGGCGGTCGCTACGTTCGCCGGCCTGGCGATGTTCCTTATGGCCGCCCAGCCGACCAGTGGCCAGCCAGCCGCGAGCAGCGCTTCGCTCGGCTTCGCCGGCGTGGGCGCCTTTGTGGTCGCCGGTATCGCCGCGGTGATCGCCGCCAGGCAGGCGTCGCCGATTCGACGGGCACTCGTGCTCGGGATCGGCGGCGGAATCGCGGCCGGCGTGACCGACGCGCTGACCAAGTCGGTGGCGTTCCTGTTCGGTGGTCACCACCTCGGTGCCTTCGCCGATCCGCGCCTGTACCTGCTGATCGTGGTCGGCCTGATGACCTACACCATGCAGCAGAACGGCTACCGCGCGGCCGGCCTGTGCGCGTTCCTGCCGGCGTTCGCCGTACTTGACCCGGTGGTCGGATCGGTGCTCGGCCTGACGCTCTACCACGAGCGGCTGGACGGCGGCCCGCTCCGGATGGTCATCGAAGCGGTCGCGATCGTCGCGGCGACCTGGGGCATCGCCCGGCTGGCCAGGTCGAACGCGGCGAGCAGCGCGATTCCGGAGCGCGTCGTGATCGCTCCGCCGGTCGAGAACGGGCCGATCGAGCCGCGGCCGATTCCGGTGCTGGTCGGAGCGCAGGCCGAACCGGGCCAGGCCGCCCATTCGATCGAGCCGGTGCCGGCGCCGTTCCCCGTTGTGCTTGACTGACAACTCGTGGCTAGTCGCTACGACATTTCCGCCGTACCGCCGCAGGGCGGGTATCTGGCCAAACGCTGCCCGGTCAAGGCGCAGTGGGACGTCCTTGCCCCTGCTGAGCCGCTCCCGCCGTCGCCGCCGCTCCAGCGCCGACTGGACCGGGGCGTGGCGTTCGAGCGCGAGGTCGTCACCCGGCTGATCGAACTGCATCCCAGTGCGGTGGTGATCACCGCTCAGGATCCGGAGCGCACCGACGAGGTCAAGGCGGCCCGCGAGGCTGAGACGCTGCGGGCGATGAAGGACGGCGTGCCGCTGATCATCGCCGGGCGGTTGCCGACGGACCTGGTTGGCCGGCGAGTTGGTGAGCCTGACCTGCTGGTCACCGTGGACGGGGGAGCGAAGTACCGGCCGGTCGACATCAAGCACCATAGGTCGCTGCAGTCGACGGGTGGCGTCCAGGCCTTGTGCAGTTCTCTTGACCGGCTGGCGTGGGAGTACGCGGCGGCAGCCGACGGCCTGAGTGCGCGCAAGCGAGGTGAGGACCTGCTGCAGCTCGCGCATTACCAGCGGATGCTGGAGTCGATCGGGTTCGCGGCCGGCGACGGTCGCTACGGAGGGATCGTCGGGGTCGAGGGCGTGGTCACCTGGTACGACCTGGACGCGCCCCTCTGGCAGACGCCGTCGCTGTCGGGCCGCAGGAGCAGTGCTGGCCCGGGGGGACGACCCCCCGGACCCCCCCGCAGGAATCGCTCGACGATGGCCGTCTACGACTTCGAATTCGACTTCAGGCTGGACATCATCGCGGTCGCCGCCCAGCACCAGGTCGATCCGGCGATCCAGACGCTGGTCGTGCCGGTGCGGATCACCGAGTGCGACGAATGCCCGTGGTGGTCGTGGTGCGGCCCGCAGCTCGAGGCCGGAGCCGGCGACGTGAGCCTGCTTCCGGGGGTCGGCTGGCGCGCCTGGCGAACCCACCGCGCTCACGGCGTCACCGACCGGGCCGAGCTGGCCGGGCTGGACTACCGCACCGCGACGCTGGTCGCAGCGGGGGTCGATCTACGGCCGGTCCTCGCCGCATTGGACTGCGCGCCCGACAGCACCTCGATCGTCGACATCGTCGGTGAGCGACGCAAGAGCCGGCTAGCCAGCCTGGCCGCGGCCGGGATCGGCACGCTGGGTGATGCCAGGTCCCTGGATGAGAAGACCGCCAGCTACAGCGACGCGCCGATGCGCGACCTGCCGCAGCAGATCGACAACGCCCGCGCCGCGCTCGGCCCGAGCCCGGTCTACCGACGGCGCGGCGTCGACCAGGTGAGCGTGCCCCGAGCCGATATCGAGGTCGATATCGACATGGAGAACACCGAGGACGGCGTGTACCTGTGGGGGACGCTGGTCACCGACCGGTCCGGCCGTTCTGACTACCGGGCTTTCGCCACCTGGGAGCCGCTCACCGCCGAGGTCGAGGCCGGCCTGTTCCGGCAATTCTGGT
Source organism: Streptosporangiaceae bacterium (assembly GCA_035606435.1). Taxonomy (GTDB): domain Bacteria; phylum Actinomycetota; class Actinomycetes; order Streptosporangiales; family Streptosporangiaceae; genus Chersky-822. Next base: position 8,307 of record DATNFM010000345.1, read on the forward strand.
CCTGGCTGACCGACCTCAGGAAGACGGCATTCAGCGACCGCAAATCTTTCTCCTCCTACTGCTATAACGCGAACGCCGAGAACAGTCAGCTCAGGCGGATTGCCGCCACCATCGGACTCGATCTTGAGGTCGCCGAGTTCATCGGGTCGGGCGAGTGGATTGATTTGCTCGCGGTGTTCAGCGCGCAGCTCATTACCGGCCAATCGGCGGGGCTGAAGAAAGTGGCGGATTTGGCTGGTTTCGCGTGGTCCGTACCTGACCCCAGCGGTGCGGCGTCGATCGTCCGTTACGATGACGCGATCCAGGGATCTGCTGGGGCGATCGACTGGCTGCTGGAATACAACCGGTGCGACGTGGAAGCTACCCGCGCGTTGCGGGACTGGCTGGATGGCAGCGGGAGAGACTGTCCGGCGGTTCAGGATCTAGAGGGCTAGGCCTGGGCGTTCGGGGAGCTAGTGCGGGCTAGCTGGCGGAAGGCGTGCTGGGTGGGGGAGTCGGGGGCGGCGCAGTAGACGATCAGGCGCTGCCCGCCCTCGGGGATGTGCAGGACCTGGCACTCGAACTCCAGCGGACCGACCTGCGGATGCACGAACCGTTTCACCACCCGCCGCCTGACCTCGACGTCGTGTTCGCGCCACATTGCCGCGAAGGTGGCCGAGACCGCCAGCAGTTCGGTGACCAGGTTGCCGATGCCACGATCACCCGGATAGCTGGCGCGTGATGCCCGCAGATCGGCGATCAGGCTGCGGGCGAACGCGACGGAGTCTGGGTCGGACCAGTGCACCGCGTTGTCGCCGTGGGTGAACATCCAGCGCAGCATGTTCCGCCGCCCGCTTCGCCCCCCACCCGCCACCCTGGCTTCTTCTGTAAATGCCGACAAGTCGCCAATGAAGTGGGTTGCGAGGGTGTTCCAGGCGAGGATGTCGTACTTGGCGTCGACGACGTAGGCGGGAACCTCTCTCAGGCCGTCCAGCAGGTACCGGACCGCTGGCGTGAGCTCACGGCTGGGGCTGGCGACGGCCGGGGGAGTCTGCCCGGTGATCTTGAACAGGTACTCGCGCTCGTCGGCGGTCAGCATCAGGGCCCGGGCCAGGCTGGTGAGCACCTGCCGGGATGGGTGCGGCCCGCGCGCCTGCTCCAGGCGGATGTAGTAGTCGACCGAAATGCCTGCTAGCTGAGCCACCTCCTGGCGGCGCAGTCCCGGGGTGCGGCGCTGGCCGTGGCCGTGGCCGTCGCCGCCCAGGCCGGCCTGGGCCGGGCTCAGCCGGGCGCGCCTGGTCCGCAGGAACTCGGCCAGTTCGGTGCGGGCGGCTGGGCTGGCTGGACTGCCGGCTGGGCTGGCGCCTGGGTTGGCTGTCACCTGATCTAGCTTGCCTTACTCGGCCGCCGTCAAGGTGGTACTGGTTGTCCTAGCATCCGGTGGTCTCTCCCGCCCTGGCCCGGCGGGCGGCAGGCTCTCCGCATGACAACAATCGCCCTGATCACAGGAGCCAACAAGGGAATCGGGCTGGCGACCGCACGGCTGCTCGGCGAGGCCGGGATGACCGTGCTGGTCGGCGCCAGGGACGCCGAGCGGGGGGAGGCCGCCGCGAAGTCGCTCGCCCAGGACGGGCTGAACGCCAGCTTTGTGCCGCTCGACGTGACGTCGCAGGAGTCGGTGCTCGGCGCAGCGCAGACCGTGGGCGCCGCCCACGGCCGGCTTGACGTACTGGTCAACAACGCGGGGATCGCGATCGGCGACGGCACTCGCGCGGCCCCGAGCCAGACCCAGCTGGGGACGCTGCGGACGACGTTCGAGACGAACGTGTTCGGCGTGGTCGCGGTGACCAGCGCTTTCCTGCCGCTGCTGCGTGAATCGGCGGCCGGGCGGATCGTGAACGTGTCCAGCGAGGTCGGATCGATCGGATCGATGCTGGACCGGGCCAGCCCGCTCTGGCCGATGGCCTCGATTCCCTATCCGGCGTCGAAGGCAGCGCTGAACATGGTCACGGCAATGTACGCCAAGGAACTGGCGGACACGCCGATCAAGGTCAACGCCGCCAACCCCGGCTACTGCGCCACCGACCTGAACGGCAAGACCGGGTTCAGGTCGGCCGAGCAAGGCGCGCAGGTCAGCGTCCACCTCGCGACCCTGCCGCCCGACGGTCCCACCGGCACCTTCTGGGGCTTTCTGTGGACCGGTTCCAACGAAGAGTCCTACGGCGAACTGCCCTGGTAAGACCCCTCAGGCGGCTATTGCGCCTTCCTCGTCTGGGGGCAGGTCTGGGGGCAGGGTGGTGTCGTCGTGGCGGCGGTCCCACATCTCCTTGGCGGCCATCGCGATCAGGTACGGCACCAAGTCGACCGAGCGGCGCAGCACCCAGGCCGTGCCCTTGGTCGCCATCCAGGCGAACTCGGCCCACTTGCCCGGCGGCGGGTTCTCCGGCTCGGCGCCGGGCGCGGGGCCGACCGGCATGCCGGTGGCGACCAGCAGGTCGTGGAAGGACCTGGCGATCAGCCGGTGCCCGCGCTCGTTCGGGTGCAGCCGGTCGACCGCCCACATGTGCTTCTCATAGGTCGCCGGGGTCCCGGCGGCATCGAAGTGCAAGGTGTCGAAGCGCTTCGCAACCGCGTCGAGCGCGGCGTTGACCGCGTGGGTTCGCCGGGCGAGCGGATTGGCCAGCGCGTCGGGCAGTCCGAGCATCCAGCCCGAGTCGGGCAGGCGCATGGTCAGCACCTCGGCCCCGATCTCGCGCAGTGCGCCTACGGTGTGCGCGGCCGCCGCCTCGATCTTCTCGGCGTCGAACCCTGGCCGCAGCGTGTCGTTGATGCCGAAGACCACGCTCGCGACCTGCGGCCTGCGGGCGAGCGCCCTGGGCAGTTGCTCCCTGGCGATGATGGCGGCGGTCGCGCCGTTGGACGCGAGGTTATGCAGATCGGGTTCCTGCATGGTCTCGGCCAGCAATGCCGCCCACCCGCGCCAGGCCCGGTCGCCGGTGGGCCGGCGTACCGGGTCTCCGACTCCGAGCGTGATCGAGTCACCTAGTGCGGTGAACGTGGTCATGCGGCCGCTCCAAGAACGCCAGGCATTCCTGTCCGCCCGAGCACGGCCTCGTAGTGGCCGATCAGCTCGTCGCCATAGACCGACCAGGTCCGACTGAGCATGCTTCGCCGGGCGGCGATGCCCTGAGCAGCGCGCAGCTGCCAGTCAGCCGCGAGTTTGGCCACCGCGTCCGCGAGCGCGGTGGAATCACCGGGTGTGACCAGGTACCCAGTCACGCCATCCTCCACAAGGTCGAGTGGTCCGCCGGCCGCCGGAGCGACCACGGGAAGGCCGCTGGCCGCGGCCTCCTGAAGAGTATTGCCGAACGTCTCGTGCGGGCCACTGTGTACGAATATGTCAAGACTCGCGTACATTGTCGCAAGTTCCTCGCCCTGAAGCTGGCCGAGGAACTGGGCCGTCGGCAGTATCCGCTTGGCGTGCGCCTCGGTCGGCCCGCCCCCGACGATCACCAGGCGCACGCCTGGCAGCGCCGCGACCTCGGTGAGCAGGTCAAGGCGCTTCTCGGCGGCCACCCGCCCGATGTAGCCGACGATCAGCTCGCCACCGGGCGCTAGCTCGGCGCGCAGCTGCTCGCAGCGCTTGGCCGGGTCGAAGCGCTCGGTGTCGACGCCCCGGCCCCAGACGCTGACTCGCTCGAAGCCTCTGGCCTCCAGGTCAGCGGCGGTGGCGGCCGACGGGGACAAGGTGCGGTCGACCGAGTTGTGGATCCGGCGGGTGTGGGCCCACGAGACCTTCTCGCCCAGCCGGCCCAGGTGGTAGGTACGGGCATAGGCAGCCATGTCGGTGGCGTAGACCGCGACCACCGGCAGGCCCAGTTTCCTGGCCGCGGTACCGCCGCTCGCGCCGAACATCACCGGGCCCGCGAGGTGCACGAGGTCGGCACCGTGAGCGGCGATGGCGGCGCGGATCTGCGGTCCGGGCAGGCCGACCCGGAATTCCGGGTAGACCGGCAGAGCTACCGACGGCATTCTCGCGACCGGGTAGCAAAGTTCAGCATCGGGTCGCGCCGACCCAGCTGCTGGCTCCGGCGCGATTACTAGGGGCTCGTGGCCTCTACGGACCAAGTGCTCAGCGACGCGCATCGCTGTGATCGCGACGCCGTTGACGACAGGTGGGAAGGACTCTGTGACATACGCGATCCGCACACCAACACCTTCGCCGACTCAAGGCAGCGGCAGACTCCGACAACATGACATTAAGGCAAACAGTAGATAATAAATTCCCATGAACTCGCAGGTCAAGCACTTGCCGCCAGTTCGGTGTTTGCGCAGGCTAGAGGCAGGTAGATAGCGACCGGAGGCGGTGCTGATGAACGCTGCGGAGCGCCTGGTCCGGCGTGTCGACGGCTGGCAGCAGCGGCATAAGGTTCCCGCCTTCTGCTACGGAGTGGTCAAGAAGTACGGGGACGACAATGCCGGCCAACTTGTCACCGGCCTGTCCCACACCGCGTTCGTCTCGCTGTTCCCGCTGCTGCTTGTGCTGGTGACGATCCTCGGCCTGGTGGCTTCAGGTGACCCGGCGCTGCGCCGCGAAGTCGTGCACGCGGTGAGCGACCAGTTCCCGCTGATCGGCCAGACGCTCACCGGCCACGTTAAGGAGTTGCGCAGGTCCAGCGTGATCGGCCTGATCGTCGGACTGCTCGTGGCCCTGTGGGGCACCACCGGGCTAGCCCAGAACGCCATGTACGCGATGGCGCAGATCTGGAACATCCCCGGCCCTGAGCGTCCCGGCTATCTGCAGAGGCTTGGCCGCACCGGCCTTTTCTTCCTCGTGCTCCTGGTCGGCGTGCTCGTCACGACCGGGCTGTCTGGCCTGAGTGCCTTCGGGAACCATTCCGGGCTGGTCGTGGCCGGAGCCGAGATCCTCGCCCTGGCCGCCAACATGGGCATGTACCTGATCGGCTACCGGGTGCTGACGCCCAAGGTCGTGCCAATCAAACGGCTGATCCCCGGTGCGATGCTGGCCGGGTTCTGCTGGACCGCGCTGCAGGCGGCGGGCGCGCTGGTCGTCAGCCACTTCCTCAAGAGCACGTCGATCTACGGCGTCTTCAGCATCGTGCTCGCCCTGCTGGCCTGGATCTACCTCGTGATCCAGGTCACGGTCTACTCGGCCGAAGTGAACGTGGTCCTGGCCAGGCGGCTCTGGCCGCGGTCGATCGTCCAGCCGCCGCTGACCGCCGCCGACCGGAAGGCGCTGGCGCTCCAGCCGCTCCAGAACCAGCGCCGGGAGGACCAGCACATCACGGTCACCTTCACCGACGAGAAGGATGACAGCGACACCGGCGGCGACACCAGCGGTGACTCCAGTGATGTCAAGGATGCCACCGTCCGCTCGGCCTAGCGCAGCGATAAGGTTCGGCGAGGCGAAGCACGGGAATACCGGACTCCCGTGCCAATGCCGGAACGGACCGAGCGCGCGCCCGGTATCCGGACAACGTCCGGATACCGTACGGGCCGTGTTTGCTAATCTAGCGAGGGCAACGATGCTCAGCTTGACTGTTTCGCGGCCGACGTGAAGATCGTCGCTGCACTAGGCGGCAACGCCCTACTCGAACGAGGCGAGAAACCAGACTCAGAGGTTCAGGAACGGCACGTGAGCGTCGCCGCCGCCGCCCTCGCGCCGCTCGCACGCGGGCACGACCTGCTGATCACTCACGGCAACGGACCGCAGGTCGGGATGCTCGCCTTGGAAAGCGCGCTCGATCCGGCACTGTCCCACCCTTACCCGTTCGACGTGCTCGGTGCGCAGACTCAGGGCATGATCGGCTACTGGCTGGCGCGGGAGTTGCGCGCGGAAGTGCCGGGCAAACAGGTCGGCTGCCTGATCTGCCAGACGCTGGTGCGCGGCGATGACCCGGCGTTCGGCAATCCGGCCAAATTCGTCGGCCCTGGCTACGACGAGGAGCAGGCGCTTTCGCTCGCCCGCTCGCGCGGCTGGACCGTTCGCAAGGACGGCTCCCGGTGGCGGCGCGTCGTCCCGTCGCCTGAGCCGGTCGAGTTGCTTGAGCTTCCGCTGATCGAGGCGCTGGTGGCGACCGGCGCGATCGTCATCTGCGCCGGCGGCGGGGGTGTTCCGGTCCTCAGGCAGCCAGGCGGTCAGGGCGTTGCGGGCGTCGACGCGGTCGTGGACAAGGACCTGACCTCGGCGCTGCTCGCCAGGACCATCGGCGCGGACATGCTGCTGATCCTCACCGACGTGCCGGCGGTGTATGACGGCTTCGGTACCGATTCCGCCCGGCCGATCGAGACCGCGACCGTCGGGCACCTCCGCAGCGGCGGTGGGCCGCCGGGCTCGATGGGCCCGAAGGTCGAGGCCGCCTGCCGGTTTGTCGAGGCCACCGGCAAGAAGGCGGTGATCGGCCGTCTCGAGGACGCGGAGGCGATGTTTCTCGGCAAGGCCGGCACCACCGTAGTGCTCGATGTGGTATCAGAGGGCGAATGACCGGAACCCCCGTTGATAAACGAGTAATAACGTTAGTTCCGACTCACCTCCCCGGGGGTGCCAGATACCCCGCCAGGGCTTACAGTTTGTCCATGATGGGCGAAGTAGCACCGCGCGGGCCAGAAGACGGCATGCAGCCGAGCCGGCTCCGCGCATCTCATGAAGACCGGGACGCGGTAATCGAGGCGCTCAGGGTCGCCGCTGGTGACGGCAGGCTGACCGCCGAGGAACTCGACGAGCGCCTGGAAACGGCCTTCAACGCCCGCACCTACGGAGAACTGGCGACGCTCACGGCTGACCTGCCCACGACCGTGCGCCCGGCGGCGACCGTCGCTCCGGTCGAGGCCAAGGACATCGTGCGGATCGACTGCCGCAGCGGCAATGCCCGCCGGGACGGGCACTGGGTCGTGCCCAGGCGGATGGAGGTGAAGGTCACCAGCGGTAACGTCCGGCTGGACTTCACCGAGGCGGCCGTCACCCATCCGGTGCTGGAGATCGACGCCGAGGTGCGCAGCGGCAACATGATCATCATCACCAAGCCTGGCGTGGCGGTGGACGCCGACGATATGGCGGTCCGCAGCGGCAACATCAAGATCGCCAAGCCGCCGTGGGGCACGGTGCCGGTGACTTTGAAGATCAACGTGACCGGGAAGGTCGGCAGCGGCAACTTGGTCGCCCGGCATCGCCGGCGTTCGCTGTGGGGCTGGCTGACTCGCAAGCCGATGCCGTACCAGCTTGCCGCCGGGGCCGGCCAGGGCCTGGCCCCCCGCTAGCGGGGGCCGCTCAGCCCGACAGGCCGGCGACCTTCTCCAGCGCCGTCTTCAGCATCTTCGCGTAGACGACGCCGCCGGCTGGCTGCGGATGGATGCCGTCGGGCCAGAGCAGGCTGGTCTGGTGCGCGATCGTGTCGTACCAGTCGGCGAGCACGGTGCTGGACGGGTGAGCGCTGACGGCGCCGCCCAGCGTGGAGTTGACCTCTTGCTCCCAGGACCGGTCCTCATAGGTGTTTACCAGGACCAGCCGGCGAGTCGGGCCGATCTCGGCGTACAGTTCGCTGATCTCATCGGAGGTGACCGTGCCGTTCGTGCCGAGACCGACGACGACGATCGACCGGAGCAGGCCCTGCGCCTTCAGCGACGAGATCACGTCAAGGCCGGTGCTGAACTGCCGGCCGACTTGCGCGTCGATGTAGATGCCGGGCAGTGCCTGGTTGAGCGCGGGTGTCGCGGCCACCATCACCGAGTCGCCGACCGCGGTGATCTCCTTGCCCGACACGGCCGTCAGCGAGGTCGACGGCGTGGGGGTGCTCGTCGGGGCAGGCGAGTTCGATGGCCTGGGTGTCGCGGTCCGGTCGGCGTGCTTCGCGGCGCCGCGGACCGAGGTCGCGTGGCCGCCGCCGGCCTGCCGGCCGAGCCGGGCATGCTTCGCACCGCGCAGCGAGGCGGGGTGTCCCGCGGCCGAACTGTCGGTCAGGGACATGAGCTTGGCACCGGCGAGAACGCACATGACAAAGGCACCGGCAACAGCGACGCCGCGTAGCGTCACTATCAGCCCGTGAGACCAGCTACCCCTGCCACCAGCACTCGAGAGTCTGTGTTTGGCCATGAGTTAGGTATTTCACCTGCAGTTGGTCGGGAGCAGTGACTCGGCTGCCCACCATACCTTGAGCTAATCGGCCCGATCGCCGGAAGAGAGAGATGTCACAACTCGCGACCGGACAAAAGTGCTTTTTCAGGGAGAAAGCTTCCTGGTGGCTTTTAGCCGAGGAACGACAGGCGGACCTGGCGATCCGGGTTGTCGACATTGAGGTCCACCAGGGCAATCGACTGCCAGGTACCCAGCGTGAGCGCACCCCCGACCACGGGGATCGTCGCGTAGGGCGGCAGGAAGGCTGGCAGTACATGGGACCGGCCGTGTCCGCGCGATCCGTGCGCGTGCCGCCATCGCTCATCGGCCGGCAGCAACTCGGCGAGCACCCCCAGCAGATCGCGATCGCTGCCGGAGCCGAGTTCCATGATCACCAGGCCCGCGGTGGCGTGCGGCACGAACACGTGCAGCAGCCCATCACCGCCCGCCTGCGACGCGTACTCGGCGCAGCGCGGCGTGAGGTCCACGATCCGCTCGGTGCGCCCTGTCCTGACCGAGAACGTCGTGGTTCTCATGCCTGGCGGTCCTTCTTCGGCAGCTTGGCCACCACGGCCTCGTAGGAGGAGTCGATGGCCTCGAAGACTTCCTCGTCTTGCCAGGCGCCCGGCTTGTCCAGGCAGTAGCTCATCAGCTCCGCACGAGTCATAGGGGTATCTTCCCCTACCCGGTAACCAGGCGAGAGTCGATAAGTCGCTAATCGAACGAACGCTGCCCGGGACTAGCGGGTGCGGGCCATGCCATCCTGCCAGGCGCTGGCACCGGCCACGGTGGCGGCCTTGGCCTGGGACATCTTGCGCTTGACGATCGCGGATGGTGCCTCGTCCTGGGCCATGACCCAGCGCCGGACGGCATTGATCGCGGCGGTACCGCCGATGCCCATGCCACACAGGCTGATCAAGCCGCCGGTGGCTACCAGTGCGAAGCCGACGATCAGGGCCTTGGAGTTGGTGGAGCTGATCTGGACGCGAGTAATCGACGACTGCGTACCCATTGAATTCCCCCGAGAAAGTAGTCCTCCCTACAGCGTTCCCGGTCCGAGCGCCCGCTGAAGTCACCCCTGGCGGGTGATGTCCGGCGGCAGCCACGGGCGTGACGATCAGCCTGGCACTAGCCACCTTGCGGGGGTACGGGGTCGCCCCCGGGGTCATAGCAGCGGTACCGAGCCATTGTGGAGACCAGGCTGAGCAGCAACCGGGGCAGTACCGAAGTCGAGGAGCTCAGGTCAGAGATCACCGACCTGAAGTCTCAGCTCGCCGAGGCCAGAGAGCAGGTCGAAGAGCAGGCCAGGCGGCCACGGGCGCGACGAGGTCCAGGCTGGCGCGGCCCGGTCGCGGCCATCCTCATCGTCGTGGGCTGCGTCCTGGCGCCGGTCAGCGTGCTCGGAGTCTGGACCGCCAATCAGGTCTCCGATACCAGCCGGTACGTGGAGAACATGGCGCCGCTGATCTCGGAGCCTGCGGTGCAGCGAGCGCTGACCGACAAGATCACCACTGAGATCTCCCGCCAGATCGACGTCCAGGGCGTTGCCAAGCAGGCCGCCGCCCAGTTGTCGAAGCAGGGACTGACCAGGCTCAGTTCGCTGCTGTCGACCTTCTCAGGATCTATCGCCAGCGGCGTGAACGGGTTCATCCACACCATCGTGGCCAAGATCGTCGCCAGCCCGGTCGTCGCCAACCTCTGGAAAACCGGCAACCGCGTCGCGCACACCCAATTGGTGCGGGCCTTGTCAGGCCAATCAAGCGCACTGACCATCTCGAACGGGAAGGTAGTGATCGGTCTCGGCCCGTTTATCGACGAGGTCAAGCGCCGGCTCGCGGCCCGTGGCCTGACGCTGGTCAACAGTCTGCCGCCGATCAATCCGACCTTCCCGCTGTTCGATGCCAAGTACCTGGTCAAGGCGAGAACCTTGTACAGCCTGCTGACCACGCTGAAATGGGCACTGCCGCTGACCGCGCTGATCTTGCTGGCGGCCGGGGTCTACGTGGCTAAACGGCACCGGCGGGCACTGGTCGGCGCCGGGCTCGGCGTGGCCGGCTCGATGGTCGTGCTCGCGATCGGGATTGCCATCGCCCGGGCGATCTACCTCAACAAGATCCCCGCCACGTTCCCCGCCGACGCGGCCGCGGTCGCGTTCGACGACATCGTCCGCTTCATCAGGGAGGGCCTGCGGGTCCTGTTCGTACTCGGCCTGGTCGTGGCGTTCGCGGGCTTCTTCACCGGATCCTCGATCACGGCGGTGCGCACCAGGAACGCCTTCAAGACGGGCTTCGGCAAGCTCCGGGGCACCGGAGAGGCCGCCGGGCTCAACACCGGGCCATTCGGTACCTGGGTGTACCAGTACCGGACGCCGCTGCGCGTGGTCGCCGTGGTCCTGGCGACGCTGATCTTCGCGTTCTGGGGCGATCCGACCGGGCTGGTCGTCTTCGTGATCGCCCTGCTGCTGCTCGTCGTGCTCGGCATCATCGAGCTGATCGGGCGGCCATCGGTCCGGACGTAGCGCATTAATCGCCGGAGATTTGGCCTGGCAGTTGCGCCAACATTCTGGGCCAAAACGGTTGTGCGGCCCGATCGGCTGCGTAATGCTAGCGACGCCGACCTGATTACGCCTCCGAGCAGCGGGAACTCAGCAGCCCATGCAGTTATGCGCACCAGCCAACGCCGCCTTGCCCCTGTCGCAGTCCTGGCCCGCGCTGGTCTTAGTTCGGCCCCCGCACGTGGCGTCCTGGTCGGTCATCTTTGGCCTGGGCGTACTGGCCGGAGCAATAGTCGTCGTCCTCACCAGAAGCTGGCTGCGATGGCGGGGGGTTCCGGGGGGAGGCCCCCCGGGGCAGACACCGAAGTCGCGTCAGCCTTCGGCTCAGTTGCCGCAGCCGGTCTCCGCTCCCGTAGCGGTCGCACCATCGCCTGAGGTTGCTCCGGCCCGACGCGTGGTCGTCCCAGCTCCGCCCGAGATCGTCACTGAAGCGACGCAGGCCGGTGCCGTCCAAGCCGTGCGCCGGTTACTGGCGGATCTGGAGGGCCTGAAGGTCACTCTGGCCGAAGGGCCGCCCGCCTTGGTCGAGCGGCTGCTGAGCACAGCCGCGACCGAGGTCGGCCTGGGAACGGCCCGTCGCGAGGGTCGTGAGGTCATCCTGGTCGGCTTCGACGGCCACGATGCCCAGGCCGCAGGCGAGGTCGTCCGCCGGGAGAGCGTGGGCGCCGCCCTGGACCTGATCGCGGCCAGGACCGTCACGGCCCGACGCGGCCTGGCCGAGGCCGTCTGTGGCGCCGATCAGCGGAACGAACCTGACCTCGGACTGACCTTGCTGGTCAGCCGGATCGCCCCGGCCCGCAGCGAACTGTCGCTGCTGATAGATCTGGTGAACGAACCTGGCCGGGTAGCCGCGCTGCTCCCAGCGCTCGGCTCGGTACCGGTCAGCGCGCCGGCCGGGCAGGTGAGCGTCCTGCGGGTCAGGGCCGGACTTGTCGATACCGATCTGGAAACCAGCATCACGACGGTGCCCGTTCCGGTCCCCGCCGACTTAGCTCCCGCCCCCGAGGCGCCTGCTCCACAGCCACTTGCTCCACAGCCACCACCTGCTCCGGAAAGGCCCGTCCCGGAGCCCGAACCCGTTCGGCCCAAGCCGCCGGCCAGCCTGCGCATCGGCATGCTGGGCCAGCTCACGATCAACGGGCAGCCCGGAGCGCTGTTGCCGGCTCAGACCCAGCTCATTGTCGCGCTGGCCGTGAACGGTCCGGCCGGATTGTCGAACTCGCAACTCTGCGACCTGCTTGGTGCGGACGCCGACCATCCCAAGCCGGCCGACTCGCTCAGGCAGCTGATCGCGAGGACGAGGCGGCAACTCGGCCGGGCCGAGGACGGGAAGGAGTGGATCATCCATCGCGGCCACGGCCAGTACGCGCTCCATCCGGATAGCCGGGTCGACTGGCATGAGTTCAAGGTCCTGACCGACCAGGGCGTTGCCGCCAGGGACGCGGGGAAGCTGGCCGCCGCCCTGTCCATGATCCGGGGCCAGCCCTTCACCGGCTGCTACTACTGGTGGCTCGACATCGAGCTGGTCGATTCGGTCGGCGCGAAGATCGTGGCGGCCGCGACCGCGCTGGCCGAAATCGCCCTCGCCAAGCCGGATGCGCAGGCCGCCGCTCGGGCCGCCCGGATCGGACTCGTGGCCGACGGGACCGCCGAAGAGCTGTGGCGCCTGCTGATGCGAGCCGAGCACGCGGCCGGGAATCTGGCGGGCGTACGCGAAGCGTGGTCGCGCTGCGTTGACGCCGTCGCCGAGATCGCCGCCGACGGGCAGCCGCAGCGAGCGACGGCCGCGCTCTACAATTCTCTTACCGGACGTGCCCCTGAGCGCTGACCTGCAGGTTCTTGCTCGACAGGGGCGACGGTCCACAGCGCCGAACCCGTTCGAGTTTAATCTCGCGCGATCTAGGTAGGTTTTCCCGGCTGATGGACCCGTGACCGATAACATGCTCCACTGTCAGTAGCAAAAACCGCAGCATGCGCGGGGGTAGCGTGACCCAGGCACCAGCTGACCAGCCACGCGTGCTAGTCGAAGATCACCTGGAGCCTCGCGTCCGGATCCCGGCCGATTTGCTCCGCTGTGTCATCGCGATCGTCGAGATCGGGCTGCTCGCCGGGCTGGCGCTGCTGGCCAGCGCGACCGCCACTGGGGTCGACGTCGACGTGGTCGGTGCGAGCCAGCGCCTGCCGTCGGCCCTCCTGCACCTGATCAGCATCGTGGGGAACCTGGCCCTGCCGATCCTGCCGCTGGCGCTCGCGATCAGGCTCGGCCTGCTCAGGCAGTTCCGTCGGCTCGCTGAGGCCGCGATCACCGGCGGTATCACGGTCGCAGTGGTGGCGATCGCGAACCTGGCGCTCAACCTGCGGGCCCTGAACGGAATGCACGCAGCGCTGCACACGGTGCACACCGCCTCGGGTCACCAGGCGGCGCTGGACGGCTATCTGGCGGGACTGATGGCCTACGTCACGTTCATCGGCCTGCGTGGCCATGCGAACTGGCGTCCCGCCTTCCTTACCGGCCTTGGCCTCTACGGAATCGCTACCTTGGCCGACGGCTCGGCGACCGTCCTGTCGCTGCTGATCACCGTGCTCATCGGATCGGCCATCGGCTCAGGTCTTCGGTACGCGCTCGGCACCATCTCCGGCCGGCCCACCGCCGCCGACCTCGCGGCCGCGCTGAGCACCGCCAGCGCCCCGGTTGCCGCGATGCGCCGAGTCGGGAACGGCGGCTCGGAAGTGCGCAAGTACGCCGCTACTCTCGCCGATGGCCGTCAGCTCGACGTCACGGTCTACGACCGGGACCAGCAGGCGGCCGACGCCTTCTACCGGCTGTACCGCCGGGTCAGGGTAAAGGCAAACGTCTCGCGCAGCGCCCCGCTCACGCTGGAAGGTGCGCTGGAGCGGCAGGCGCTGCTGATCTATGCCACCGAGGACGCCGAAGTACGGACCCCGCGGCTGCACGCCGTCATCAAGATCGGCGCCGACGCGGCCGCGCTGGCCACGGAGCAGGTCACCGGCGTCACTCTCGCCGACGCCGGCGAGACCGTGACCGACGACCAGCTCGGCCGGGTCTGGGACACCGTCCTGAAGCTGCACAAGCACCGGGTGACGCACCGCGCGCTCACCGCCGACCGGATCATGTTCGCCAGCGGGCCTAACGGCAGCGCGGGTGAGGTGATCCTGCTAGACCCGGGCAACGGCGACGTGGCCGCCAGCGATCTCCAGGCTCGGATCGACCTCGCCCAGCTGATCGCGCAGACCGCGCTGATCGTCGGTCAGGACCGCGCCGCCGACGTGGCTCTGACGAAGATGGGCAAGGCGGCGCTGCCGAGCCTGGTCCCGCTGCTGCAGCCGGTCGTCCTGCACCGAGCTACCCGGACCGAACTGCGCGGGCGAAAGAGCCTGCTCGCAGGGCTTCGCAAGAAGTTGCTCGATGCCGCCCCGGACAGTGAGGTGCCGCCGGTACAGCTGGAACGGATCAGGCCGCGGGCGGTGATCACCTTGGTGGCCGGCGTCTTCGCTGCCTACCTGCTCGCCTCTCAGCTAGCCAACGTGTCCTTCTCGAAGCTCTTCAGCCACGCCAACCTCGGCTGGGCCTTCGTCGCCCTGGCGCTGTCGGCCTTGAGCTACGTCGGGGCGACGCTCATGCTGTCCGGCTTCGTGCTCGAGAAGCTGAACATGGCGCGCACGTTCCTCGTCCAGGTCGCCGGCTCGTTCGTGATCCTGGTCACCCCGGCCGCCGTCGGCGGGGTCGCGCTCAACGTCCGCTATCTACGCCGCGCCAAGCTGAACGCCACCGAGGCCGCCGCCAGCGTCGGCGTCTCTCAGGCGATCTCATTCCTGATCTACATCGTGCTCGTCCTGCTCTCGGTCGCGGTTACTGGCCAGTCCCGGGCCGCCAACGCCCTGCGCCCGCACGAGTGGGAGTACATCGCGCTCGCCGTCGTCGGGGGCCTGGTGCTGATTGTGCTGGCCCTGCCGGCCTGGCGCCGGCAGGTACTCAAGCGCGTCGAGGCTGTCGCCGGCCAGGTCATCCCGCGACTGCTCGATGTCGCCCAGAACCGCACCAAGCTGATCGAGGGCATCGGCGGCGCGCTGCTGATCTCGGTCGCCTACATTTTGTGCCTGGCGGCATCGGTCCGGGCCATGGGCATGAGTCAAGTGCCGATCGCCAGCATCGCGGTCGTCTACCTGACCGGCAACGCGGTCGGGTCGTTCCTGCCGATCCCTGGCGGCATCGGCGCGATCGAGACCGCCATGTCCCTGGGCCTGACCGCCGCGGGCCTGCCGGGCGCGACCGCCATCGCGGCGGTACTGCTGTTCAGGACAGTTACGTTCTGGCTTCCAGCCCCGGCCGGCTGGGCGGCCTTGCACTACCTCCAGAAAACCGGAGCCATCTAGCGGGACCCCCCGCATGGAGGGCCGCCGCCCGGGCTAGTGCCTGGAATCCGGACGCGACTTCTGGGGGGTGAGTTCCGTCACCGTGGCTGAGGCCTGATTCATTACCCAGATCCGGCCGTGGTCGGCGATCAGGCCGGCCGGGCTGGCGAAACCATACCGAGCGCCCGCGAGCAGGCTGATGAGACCGCCGGAGGCGGTATCGATTTCGGCGACGGAACTGTTGCCTGCGTTGGCGACCCAGATCCTGCCCGCCGCGAGCGCCATCGCCGCCGGCCCGACGATGCCGCTCCGCTGGCCGCCGATCACCCGGACCGGTTTCGCCGTCGTGGTGTCGATCTCGCTGAGCGAATTCGACCCTGGGCTGGCGACCCACAGCCTCGTCGGGGTGGCGATCTCGGAGATCGGATCGCCGAACCGGAAGCGCCGGCCGCTCAGGACCCTGATGAAGGCGCCGGTCGTGGCGTCCATCTCGGTGACGGAGTCATTTCCCGAATTGGCAACCCATAGCCGACGGTGGCTGATCGCCACTGCGCTGGGGTGGTTAAAGCCATAGCGGTTCTCCCGGTATTTCGCAACGGGGGTACCCGTCACCGCGTTAATTTCGGTGATCGATGCAGCGTTCGCCACCCAGAGCTTGCGACCGAATAGCACCAGTGATCTTGGTTTGTCGATCCAGGCCGAACCGCGGACGACCTTAATTACTTTGCCATCGGTCGTTCTCATCTCGGTAATCGAGTCGGAATTAGCGACCCAGATCACATTCCGGCCGACAGTGATCGCGCCAGGCCTTGAGAAGCCGTAGCGCTGCCCCGACCAGACGACCGGCTTGCCTGCGGCCCGCCCGGCGAACTCCGTGACCGAGTTGCCGCCCGCGTCGGTGACCCACAGGTGGCCGTGGCTCATGGCGATCGCGGTGGGTTTATGCAGGCCGAGGGCAGGCTCGTCGTCGATGACGACCCCGGGTGGCCGACTGGCCGAGACAGCGACGCAACCGGGGTAGCGGTGGCATTGCTCCGACGGCTGGCGCGCCAAGCGGGCGATCGCGAGCCCGGCCCCGGCCGCGAGCAGCACGGTTGCGGATACGCCGAGGACAAGATTGCGCAAGCGCCGCATTCTCGGCGATGGCCGTGGTGGCGGGGGCGGAGCGGCGTGCTTGGGCGAGTATCCGATATTTACTGCTTGCACGGCACCCATCGATCCTTTAGTGATTGAGATCGCTAATAAAGGATTGGACAACATCTCGGTCTAGCCGAGAGGAAATCCGCGGAGCCGAGTTTACCGGTCAGTGATTACGCAAGCCAGTTCCGTAAAATGGCCGGCGTTTTAGGTGGGCCTGCGCCGCCGCAATCCCGCGAATGCCATGCCAAGGCCGATTACGGTGACGATCGGGCCGATAATTGCCCAGATCGAGTCGCCCGACATAAAGCTTCCGCCGATGACGCCGAAGCCCTGCAGCGACCAGATGCCTCCGGCAATGATCAGCACCACGCCGGCGACGCCCAAAAGCCAGTTCCGCACCCCGTGCACCCCATCCCTTCGCTTAGGTCAGCCGCGCGGTCGCGAGCGCCGCTGCGAGCAGGACAACTCCCCACGACAGGGAACGTAGCGCCCGCTCTAGCGGTTCACGCAACCGCACCGCGTCCAGGGACATGACCTCGCCGCTGCTCAGGGTGATGCTGCCGGACACCTCGGCGGTTTTGCGGCGCAGGAGCCTGGCCGGGGTGCTCAGGTGCCGCTGCCCGGCCGACATCGCCATCGCGGCGCCGGCCATGAGCACGGGAGCCACCGCGAGCCTGCCCGCCTCGGCGACATAGCCGGTCAGCGCCGGAAATGCACCCCAGGCCGCCGCGAAACCGAGATCGGTGTGGATGATGCCGCCGAACAACTCGGCGTTGTAGCCGACGACGAGCAGCGGACCGACGATCATGAATGGGAGCAGCACCCAGCCGACCCGGCTGATCCCGATCGCGCCGAGCGCGACGGCGCCGGCCAGACCGCCCGCGCTCACCGCGATGAGCACAGAAGACGGGATCGACGTACGTAGCGGCCGGCCGTGGAGTTCGTCTAGCGCGTGCGCCGCCAGCCCGACCGCCAGGAAAAACGCCAGCAGTGCGGCGACCAGTCGGTCGAGCCGGACATGCGGCGCGATCATGGCGCCGAGCACGACATACGACAGATGCCAGGCGGTAAACGGCGGGTGCAGCAGGGTCCACCAGTCCCGCCAAGGGCCAGGCCCGGCGGCGTAGTAAGCGGGCCTGGCCTGCCTATCAGTCACCTGACCTGGTTCCCCACATGATCAGGCCGCCGCCCAGGCTCATCAGCCGGGTGCCTACGTCGTTGATGCCGGCTTTGCGCCAGGCGTCGACCGTCCAGTCCACCGGATACTTCCGGTAGTGCGCCGAGATGTTCGGTCCGAGGAACCGGCCGACGTCCAGCCAGTACCGGCCGCCGGTCAGGAGCCCGCCGGCCGGCAGCAGCGTCCTGGTGTAGAGCCACCAGGCCGCATGCCAGGCCGGTGACGGCGGTGAGCAGAACTCCAGGCTGGCGATCCGCCCGCCCGGCTTGACGACTCGCGCCAGTTCAGTGAGCGTCGCCTGCGGATCATCGACGTAGCGCAGCAGGTAGGTGAAGGTCAGGGCGTCGAAGCTGGCGTCGGGGAAAGGGAGCTGCTCGGCGCGCCCGGCCACGAGCGAAATCCGCTCAGCCTGCCCGGCCCGCGTCACGTTGGTCTTGCCCCGGCGCAGCATCTGCTCGGTCAGGTCGGCGCCGACGATCCTGGCCCCGCTTCGTCTTGCCAGCGAGATCGCTACCCCGGCCGTGCCCGACGCGACGTCGAGGATAATCCCGTCGGCAGCTGGCAGGACCCGGTCCACCATCGCCCGCCGCCAGCGGCCGTTCTGCCCGAAGGACAGCACCTCGGCAAGCGCGTCGTAGCGGGACGGAAGCGGGGTGAAGAGTTCCTGGGCAAAGCTATTGCGGTCGGCAGCGGTCGGCAGCGGCACAGGCATCTCCTTGACTGCTTGCGGTACACGAATCGCCCTCCGACCCAGTCAAGCGCCAGAGCACAATCCCGATCATTCCCTCAGTCCGGCCAAGTAAGAGTGATCGACCTCAGCGGGTGCCCAAAGCCGCGCCCGTTAGGCTCCGAATCACTAACCACGGGCTGGGCTGCCGGCCAGGAATGGAGCTGCAAATGACGGCCAGCGAAGATTTCGAGCGATTCTTCGTCGAGCTCGGCGACGGCCGGTCGGTCGAGGTCGGGATGACGGGTCCGGCGACCGGGCTGCCGCTGGTCTTTCACACCGGTACCCCCGCGGGGCTGACGCCCAACGAGCCGGTGTTCAGCGCTGCCGCCGAGTTCGGCCTGCGCACGGTGCAGTACTCCCGGCCTGGTTACGGCCAGTCCGGGGCTCGACCGGGACGCCGGGTCGCCGACGCGGCCGGCGACGTCGCCGCCATCCTGGATCACTTGGGCCTGGACCAGTTCGTGACGGCCGGCTGGTCGGGTGGCGGCCCGCACGCCCTGGCGTGCGCCGCGTTGCTCCCCGGTCGTTGCCTGGCGGCGGCCACGATCGCGGGTGTCGCCCCGTACGACGCGCCCGGCCTGGACTGGCTCGACGGGATGGCGCAGGAGAACATCGATGAATTCGGACTGGCGGTGCTCGGCGAAGAGAAGCTGAGTGAGTTCTTGAACCAGGTCGCGGCGACGATGGCGGACGCGACCCCGGACCTGATCGCCGAGGCCTTCGGCGACCTCGTGACGCCGCCAGACAAGGCCGCCATGACCGGCGACTTCGCCAGTTTCATGTGCGAGGCGACAAAGGCGGCCGTCAGTACCGGGATAGCCGGGTGGCGCGATGATGACCTCGCGGTCATCGCCGACTGGGGTTTCGCGGTGGCCGACATCACCATTCCGGTCGCGGTCTGGCAGGGCGACGCCGACGCCATGGTGCCGTTCGCCCACGGAGCCTGGCTCGCCGCCAGCATTCCGGGTGCCAAGAGCCACCTGCTGGCTGGGCACGGTCACCTGACTCTCGTCGCCGACAAGATCGGCGAGATCGTCACCGATCTTGTCGGCTCGGCTGGCCAGCCGTAGGCCGATGCGCCGGCCCGGAGTCCGGCCCGGCGAAAAATCAGGTGCTTGGCCCAGATAAGGGCAGGTAACGTCGGACCAATGCGCCAGTTGCCGGTACCCGATCCCGGCACGCCCGACGTGCGGTCCCCTCATCACTTCCTGCTGTGGCTGATGAAGCAGCAGCGGGCCAGCGTGCTGCTTGGCATCTTGTGGGGCTGCGCCTGGATGATCGCGCAAGCGCTGGTGCCCGCCGCGATCGGTGCGGCGATCGATGCGCTGGCCGGTCATCAGACCGGCGCGTTCACCCGCGACTGCCTTGCCGTACTCGGCCTGGGCATTCTCGCCGCCGTGACCGGCATGCTCCGCCATCGTCGCGTGGCCATGAACTTCCTCGACGCCGCCTACCGCATCATTCAGCTGGTCACCGCGCAGTCGGCCGCGCTGGGTAACACGCTGACCAAGCTGATCACCACCGGCGAGGTGGTCAGCGTCGGCACCGCCGATGTCGACTCGGTCGGCGGCGGTATCGATGTCTCCGGCCGTGGCAGCGGCGCGATCGCCGCCGTGATCGTCGTGGCGGCCATCTTGCTGGCCAGGTCCGCGCCGCTCGGGCTGATCGTGCTGATCGGCGCGCCGATCATGGCCGCGCTGGTGAGCGTGCTGCTCAAGCCGCTGCACCATCGCCAGCAGCGCTACCGCGAGCAGCAGGGTGCGCTAGCGACCCGGGCGGCCGACATCGTGGCCGGCCTGCGGGTCCTTCGCGGGATCGGCGGTGAGCCCGCGTTCCGGGCGCGGTACCGCGATCAGTCGCAGAACCTCCGGTTCAGCGGCGTGCACGTCGCCCGGACCGAGTCTTTCCTCGATGCGGCCGAGCTTCTGCTGCCTGGCCTGTTCGTGACCGCGGCCACGTGGATCGCGGCTCACTACGCGCTGCACAAGATCATCACGCCCGGCCAGCTGGTGACCTTCTACGCCTACACCTCCTTCCTGGCCGTCCCGCTGGCGACGCTCACCGAGGCCGCCGACCGGATCGTCCGCAGCCACGTCGCCGCGGGCCGGGTGATCGCGATCTTGCGGCTGCGTCCGGAGATCGAAGACCCGGCGCTACCGGCGGCAGAGCCCCCGCCGGGTGCCACGCTGACCGACCCGGAGTCGGGCCTGGCCGTTCGTCCGGCGACCTTGCTGGCCCTAGCCAGCGATGATCCGGTCGCGGCGGCGGAAGTGGCCGAGCGGATCGCCGGCTACGTCCCTGACCGGGGCCCGAAGCTGGATGAGGTGCCGCTCGCCGACCTGCCGGTCGCCTCGGTCCGGTCCCGCATCCTGGTCGCCGTCAACGATGCCCACCTCTTCGCCGGCCCGCTTCGCGAGCAGGTCAGCGGTGCCACCCCGAGGTCAGATGAGGCTGTAGTAGCGGCGGTCGGCACCGCGTCGGCTCACGACGTGCTGGACGCGATCGGCCTCGATGGCGCGCTCGCCGCTCGGGGGCGGACCCTTTCCGGGGGCCAGGCCCAGCGGATCAGGCTGGTCAGGGCCTTGCTGGCGGATCCGGAGTTTCTCATCTTGATCGAGCCTACGAGCGCTGTCGATGCCCATACCGAGGCTGCGATCGCGGCCAATCTGAGGCAGGCCAGGCACGGTCGCGCGACGGTCGTCGTGAGCAACAGCCCGCTGCTGCTCGACCAGGCCGACCAGGTCGCGTTCCTCGTGGGCGGCAAGGTCGCGGCGATGAGCACGCACCGGGATCTGATAGCTACCAACGAGGCCTACATCGCTGCCGTCGCCAGGTCAGGTGAAGTGTGACCCAGTCCGGTGCGGAGACGATCCTCCCGGTTGCCAGCGGCACTCAGGTGGTCGCGCACACCCGGCGGGTGATGGCCAAGCGCTGGCGCGAGCTGAGCGCCGTGGTGGCACTGTACGTGGCCGCTACGATCGCCGGGCTGGTCCCGCCTCGGATGCTGGGGTCGATCGTCACCGCGGTGCAGCACGGCACCACGGTGCGCGCGATCGACCTGTACGCGGTCGTGATCGCGGTCGCGCTCATCGCGCAGTCCGTGCTGATCAGGTTCGGCTCGCTGGCCGGGGCCAAACTCGGCGAGGCGCTCCTGGCCACCTTCCGGGAGGATTTCATCGCCGGGGTGCTCGGCCTGCCGCTGTCGACCGTCGAACGTGCCGGCAGCGGTGACCTGATGACCAGGTCATCGCGGGACATCAACGCGCTAAGCCAGACCACCAGGCAAGGTGTGCCCGCCATGCTCACGGCCGCACTCGCGGTCACGCTGACGATCGGCGCGATCGCCGTCGACAACCCGATACTGGTAGCTCCCTGCCTGATCGTGGTCCCGCCGATCTGTGCGGTCGCTCGCTGGTACCTGCGCCGGGCGACGGCGGGCTACCTCAGGGAAAGCGCGACGTGGGGCGTCATGACCGACAGCCTCGCCGAGACGGTCGAGGGAGCCAGAACGGTCGAGGCGCTGCGGCTGGAACCGGCGCGGCGTCGGCGCGCGGATTCCGACATCGCCAGTTGCTTCGCGGCCGAGATGTACACGCTCAAGCTCAGGACGGTCTTCTATCCAGCCGCCGAGGCGTCGTACATCCTGCCGCTGGCCGGAGTGCTGAGTTTCGGCGGCATCGCCTACCTCAACGGCTGGTGCACGCTCGGTCAGGTGACCGCGGCCGCCTTGTACGCCCGCGCGCTGGTCACGCCGATGGAGCAGCTCATCGACTGGCTTGATCATCTGCAGCTCGGCGCGGCATCGCTGGCGCGGCTGCTCGGCCTGGCCCAGGTACCCGCCGACCGGCAGCCAGGTTCGGCTGTTCCCGGCGACGATCGGCTGCGGGCCGTCGAGGTCAGCCACGCTTATGTGCCCGGGCACGACGTGCTGCACCGAATCAGCCTGGAGGTGAAGGCGGGGGAGCGGATCGCGATCGTCGGGCCAAGCGGGGCGGGCAAGTCGACGCTCGGACGTCTGCTGGCCGGGATCAGCGGGCCGGATGCCGGCGAGATCAGCGTCGGTTCCGTGCCGCTGATTGAACTGCCGCTCGATGACCTGCGCGGCCAGATCGCCCTGGTCACCCAGGAACATCACATCTTCCAGGGCACGCTGGAAGAGAACGTCACCCTCGGACAGCCAGACGCCGGTGCGCAGGCGGTGACCGCGGCGCTGAGAGCCGTCGATGCGCTGGACTGGGCGCTGGCGCTACCCGAAGGCCTCGCGACGGCGGTCGGCGCGGGCGGTCTCACCCTGTCGGCTCCGCAGGCCCAGCAGATCGCTCTGGCCCGGCTCGTACTGGCCAATCCGCACACGCTGATCCTGGATGAGGCGACTTCGCTGCTGGATCCGCGATCGGCCAGGCACCTGGAGCAATCGTTGTCGGCCGTTCTAGACGGCCGGACCGTGGTCGCGATCGCGCACCGGCTGCAGACCGCCCACGACGCCGACCGGGTGGTCGTCATGGAGGACGGCCGGATCAGCGAGTCAGGGCCGCACCGAGATCTCATCAAGGCCGACGGCGCCTACGCCGCACTGTGGCGTTCCTGGCACGGTAAGTCACCAAATCGGCAAGGGCCTGACCGCCTTACGCAGCCCGAGATTCCACAGGATCCTGTGCATAATCCTGTGGACAATTCGAGTACAACTGCCTCTCGCGGTGGATAAGCACTACCGACTCTGTGGATAGCAAAAGAATCTTGCATTTACTCGCCGTACACCTTGTGCGCGTAGCCCAAAAGGCAGTAGAACTGCTTTCACCACCGAAGCGGACCCACCTGGGGGAAACCCCGGGACCGGTCAGGCACTGGGAAACTGGTGATCGGGCTGGGAGTCCGAGGTCCGGTGGACGGCCAGGCTAGCGCACCGGCCGCCGAGTCATCGACGTGTTAGCGCGCCCTGGTCGAGCAGGCCCCTCCATCTCATACATGGAGGGGCCTCTTTTTTGCCAGGAACAATTCGCTGGCAAAACGGCATACCGCTCTTAAGGTCTGCCGGAAATCGGCAGGCTCGCCGGAAATCGGTCAGTGCCGTTTTCTGAGCGGCCTTCTCTGGCCCGTCTCCTCTACCGCTCATTTCGCCCGATCCGGTCAGCTGAATGTGTTCCCACAACCTTATTACCGGGATGTACTAGCTATTGTTTCATTACTGATTCCATATCCTCAATCACTCCGCGTGTTTGCTTGGCGACGCCTTGGTTGCAGTGCGACACTGGCCTGACCTATCGGCCCTGGGACACCCCCGGCGCACCAGTTGCGCGGCCGACACTTCGACCGCGAGGGGAGCGTCAGCCGGGCGTGCGGATTCAGATGGCGATATAGATGGGCCTCATCACCGATATGGGCGGACCGGCCGACGAGTACGAAGCAGTGGCTCTGCCCCTGCAAAGCAATCTCAACTCGGCTGTCTTCGTCCGCCGCTCGGCCAGGCCAAGCCGCCGGGCCGTACTGCACCTGCACGAGCTAGCCGACTCGCTGGCGCCGTCTGACCTGGTCCGCTGGTACAACGAGCGGGGATTTCATTTCTACCTGGCTGACGTGGACACCTCTGGTCAGGTCGAGCCGACCCGGCGTCGGCAGGCCAGGCCGCAGCAGGCCCCGTTCGGCACGCTGGACGCGGCCTGCGCTCACCTGAAAGAGACCGACGGAATCGACGCGATCATCTTGAGCGCGCAGGGTTCAACCGCCCTTACGGCCGCGACGTGGTGCGACACAAGGCCCACAGGCCGGCCCGTCGAAGCGCTCATCTTGTCGAGTCCTGACTTCGGGCGGGCCAGGGTCCGGCTCGATATCGGCTGTCCTGTGCTAGTCATCTCGGCCGCCGGTCCCTGGCGGGATAACAAGCGGGCCAGACGCGGCCAGGAGTCGGTCCGTCTCGGCCAGCACGTGACCTGGCTTCAGATTGACAGTGCGGCCCAAGGGGGGCGACCCCCTGTGAACCCCCGCGAGTCCCCGGGCGCTGACGTCCGGCCCGACGCATTGCCCACTCCCGCGCGGCGGCGCCTATTCGACGAAATGGGCCGCTGGCTCGGCGCCTATATGTACGGCCAGGTTCGCGATCAGTTGCTCTGAGGGCGGCGGCGAGTTTCCCGTAGCGTTCGGTAACCGGGCGAGCGCTGATTGAACCGGATTGGCGCATCCGCCGTGTTCATCATGACGCCCAATCTCGCGAGTAAGGGGAGCGAATTTGACCAGTATCGGTGCCAACCAGGCTCTTCGTCGGCGCTGGATCGCACGCGCGGCGACGGTAGCGCTCGCGGCAGGCAGCCTGACCGGCCTGACCGCTGGCCTGACGTCGGCAGCGCAGGCAGCCCCGACGGCGGCGCACAAGCTGAAGGTCGTCAAAATCGTCACCAGGAAGCCAATCGGCAAGATGTTGGCCACCATCAAGGGCAAGGGCGCCAGCCTGTATTACATGCCCAAGGGCACCTGCGGGAGCACGTGCCAGACCTTCTGGCCGCCGCTGCTGCTGCCCAAGGGCTCGAAGGCGACCCCGACCGGCGTGGCGTGCCTGGGCACGGCCAAGTTCGGTAAGCGGCTTCAGGTCACCTACCGCGGCAAGCGGCTGTACACGTTCACCTCGGACAGCGGCGCCAAGGTCACCGGCAACGGCGTGGCTGGCTTCAAGGCGGCGAAGGTCAAGACCGGGAAGTGCCCTAAGTAGTACCTGCCGGCAGCCCGAGATCGCGAAGATCACTCCTGAGCTGGGCGGCGGTCGTGAACTGGATCGCGACCACGCCCAGTTCGCGAGCGACCGCCACGTTGGCGGGCATGTCATCGATGAAGGCCGTCGCCGGAGGCTCAAGGCCGTACCTGGACAGCAGGATCTCGAAGATCTTCTGATCGGGCTTGGCCACTCCCTCAACGCCTGAGATCACGCAGCCTTCGAGCAGCTCAAAGAAGTCATACCGAGCGCGCCGAAGCACGAACTTCTCCGGCTCCATGTTGCTCAGCGCGAAGCAGCGCACGCCTGCCGATCGCAGTTCGCTGAGCACCTCGACGGTCTGCGTCAGGACCCCGCCGATCATCTCCTCGCCGCGCTGCGACCAGGCCATGATCAGGTCGGCGTGCTCCGGGTGCCGGACCGCCAGCTCCCGGCACGACTGCTCGGTGTCCTCGCCCAGGTCGTGGGCCAGGTGCCACTGGCTGGTGCAGATCCGGCCCAGGAAATCGTCGAGCTGCGCGGGATCGGGGATCAGCTGGCGATACAGATGCCGAGGATTCCAGTCCAGCAGGACACCGCCAATGTCGAACACAACCGCGTTGATCTTCGCCGTCGCCATGGCCAGACCGTAACACCCAGCCATTTGCTCCACCCGGGATCAGGTCGGTGATCCAGGGCATCAGGCCGTGACCTGGACCTGGATGATGGGGTAGCCGGAGGCGCCGTTGGGTTCCGGGGGTTCCTGGACCGCAGTCTGGGTGTAGCCGGTCGCGTCGGTGGCGCGAGCCTCGATGATGTGGTTGCCTTCTGGTGCGTCCCAATCGAGCATCCACTGACGCCAGGTGTCGATGCCTGGGACCGCCGCGAGCTTGGCCCGCTGCCACGGGCCCTGGTCGACGCGCACTTCCACCGCGTCGATCCCCTTGTGCTGGGCCCAGGCGACCCCGGCGATCGTGGTCTGGCCGACCTTCAGCGGGGTCTGGCCGGTCGGCAGGTCGATCCGGGACTCGGTCTTGATCGGTGCCTGCGCGAACCAGCCGCGCTGGGCCCAGTAGGCGACGTTGGAGCGGTAGGTGGTCACCTCGATGTCGGTGATCCACTTGCAGGCCGACACGTAGCCGTAGAGACCCGGCACCACGCACCGGACCGGGAAACCGTGCGCGACCGGCAGCGGCTTGCCGTTCATCGCGACGGCGAGCATCGCGTCCCGGCCGTCCATCGCGGTCGCGACCGGAGTGCCGCAGGTGAAGCCGTCGAATGAGGTGCAGTAAAGCTGGTCGGCGCCGGCCTTGACGCCCGCCTCGCGGAGCAGGGATGCCAAGCTGGCGCCCAGCCACTTCGCGTTGCCGATGTAGGGCCCGGCGACCGGGTTGGAGACGCAGGTCAGCGTGATGTAGTCCTCGATTAGCGGACGCTTGATCAGGTCTTCGAAACTCAGGGTCAGCTCGCGGCGGACCATGCCGTGGATCCGCAGTTGCCAGCTAGACGGCGGGATCTGCGGCAGCACGATCGCGGTGTCGACGCGGTAGAACGCGGAATTCGGCGTGATGAACGAGCTGAGCCCTGGGATCTTGAGGTCCACTCCGGCCGGAAGCGGCGGGGCGTCGACGGCCGGCTTGGGCAGCCGCAGCGCCTTCTCGGCCTGGGTGACGCTGGCTCGCTCGCTCAGCACGCGCCCGCCCAGGTAGGCGACAGCAGCGACGCCGGCCGTCGTCGCGCTCGCCTTCATGAACTGGCGCCTCGGCGGTTCTGTGACCTTCAGGCTCACCGTTCTTGGCGTGCTCGGCTTCCTCGCTTCATCCGGTTTCGCGCGAGGACCCGGCTGCTCCGTACTGGGGGCCGGCCCCGCGTGCCTGATCAGCAAGTACATGGCGGCAGCGGCCGCCGCCGATCCGACCAAGGTCGGCAGTACGTCGGCCGGCCCCGACGTGGGCCTGGTGCCAGCCGCGATCAGGCCCACAGCGGCGAAGATGCCGATGCCGATCATCCCGTACTCCAGCTTGCGCTGGGCGAGGCTCCCGATTACGGCGGCGAAGACGGCAAGGACGATCAGCACGCCGATCTGGAGCACGAGCTTGTCGTGGGAGCCGAATTCCTTGATGGCGAAGTTCTTGACCGCGGGCGGGCTAATGTCGATCGAGAGTTCGGCGACAGCTACCACGGGCGAGCCGACCGGACCGGTAAGCCCGGAGACCAGGAAGCCCACGCACACGCCGACGGCTCCGGACAGCAAGCCAGCGAGCGCGCCGCGGGGATGGAAGAGGTTGGTGAGGATCACACTGGTTATTCGTACCAGCGCGCGATGTGGTTTGGGCCAGCATCCAAACCGATGCGTCACCGGTTACGAATAGAGGATGTGAACATGTCTGACGGTGGCTCGACCAGCGGGGGCAGCGACCGTAACCTGTTCGGGGCCGCGCGTCCAGCCGTACCTGGGCGCCGGGGGCTTGATGAGTTGCTGCCCGCCGTGGCGATCGGCGACCAGCGTGCCTACGAGGCCGTCTATGACCAGGCGTCGGGCTGGGTGCTGGGAGTAGTGCGGAAGGTGCTGCGCGACCCGGCGCAAGCCGAAGAGGTCATGCAAGAGGTCCTGCTCGAGATCTGGCGAACGGCCAGCCGGTTCGACCCGGCCCAGGGGACCGGCGTCTCCTGGGTGATGACCATGGCCCACCGGCGGGCAGTGGACCGGGTCAGGTCCGAGCGCAGCCACACCACCAGGGAAATACGCGCCGCCACCGCCACGGTCGACTACGACGAGGTGATCGAGGCGGTCGAGGCCAGCCTGGACCGCGAGCGCGTGCAGCGCTGCCTGACCTCGCTCACCGAGCTGCAGCGGGAGTGCGTCGGGCTGGCCTACTACAGCGGTTACACCTACCGCGAGGTCGCCGAGTTGCTCGGCGTACCGGGCGGCACGGTCAAGACCAGGATGCGCGACGGGCTGATCAGGCTCAGGGACTGCCTGGGGGTGGCGTGACGACCTCTGACGAGTTCGAGCTGCACACGCTGGCCGGTCCGTTCGCGATGGACGCGGTCACGGCCGAGGAGCGGGCAAATTTCGTTGCCCATCTGGACGATTGCCTTCAGTGCCGCGACGACGTGCGCGAGATGCGTGAAGCGACCGCGCGGCTAGGGATAGCAGCGGCGGTACGGCCGCGTCCTGAGCTGAGAGAGCAGACGATCAGGGCGGCACTGCGGACAAGTCAGCTCGCCCCGGAGATTCTCGGCGAGCCAGCCGCGGTGGCAGAGCCCGCGCCGGCCGCGGATGATGGGCCGGTGCCGGCGGAGGCCAAGGGCTCGGTCCTGCGGCAGCTGGCCGGGCGGGTCCGGCCAAATAAGACCCTGGCCATGATCACCCTCGCCGCCGCGGCGCTGATCATCGGGGTAGCCGGCGGATACGGCCTGGTGGCGAACGATGTGTCGAGGCAGTTGCATCACGCGCAAACGCAGGACCACGCGATCGACACCGTGCTGGGCGCACCCGACGCGGTGATCATGACCAGCCAGGTCAGCACCGGCGGCAACGCGACCGTGGTGATGTCGCACCGGCTGCACTCGCTGGTGTTCAGCGCGCACGGCCTGGCCGCGTTGCCGGGCGGCCG
Organism: Streptosporangiaceae bacterium; assembly: GCA_035606435.1. Taxonomy (GTDB): domain Bacteria; phylum Actinomycetota; class Actinomycetes; order Streptosporangiales; family Streptosporangiaceae; genus Chersky-822. The sequence continues at coordinate 36,691 of DATNFM010000345.1, forward strand.
GGCCTATGAACTCTGGCTGATGGGCCCGTCCGGGGAGCGGCCAGCCGGAATGCTCAAACCGGACCCCGGCGGCATGGCGGGCCCGGCCGTCGTTTCCGGCTTGGCTCCGGGAGACATGATCGGCCTGACCATCGAGCCGGCCAAGGGAGCGCCGCAACCGACCTCGGCGCTCATCGTGGTCATCGGTCCGCATCGCTAGCCGCCCAGCGCATCGCGCTAGGTCAAGACTTCCTCTAGCGGGGCAATAATTCTGCGGCGACGCGGCCGCGATCCCGTTTAGGCCGACCAGGCGGGGCAAAGGTGTTCCCATGCGTCCCAGCCTGGCCTCGATGGCGGTGCTGCTGACCCTCGCGGTCGTCGGCTGCGGTACCACCACACCGTCTCCGGCCTCGCCTACCGGGTCGCCGGTCCCGGCCACGAACCCGGCGGGGGCTTCGGCGGCCGCGCATGTCGGTTCGGGCTGCGGCTTCATTCCGGAACGCGGTTCGGGCAGCTTCAAGTCCATGAGTACGCAGCGAGCGGTCTCGGCGGTGGCGAGCAACCCGCAGCTATCGGTATTCACCTCGGCGATCAAGACCGCGGCTCTGGACGATCGACTCAACGCCCTCCATGCTTTCACCCTATTTATTCCAGTTAATAGCGCTTTCTCCGCGCTCTCCAAGAGCCAAGTGACCTACCTGCGCAAGCCAGCGAACCTCGTGCGGGTCGTGCGGCACCAGGTGGTGCCGGCCAGCGTGACGCCAGCGCGCATAGCGCGCGGCGTCACGGTCTCGTCGTTGTCAGGCGCCAGGCTGACGCTGGCCAAGCATGGCCCGCATTATCAGGTGAACGGGGCCACGGTCGTGTGCGGCAACATCAAGACCGCCAACGGCACGATCTACGTGATCGACCGGGTGCTGCTGCCGCACCACTGACGGGAAGACCGGCAGCGGGGAACAGCCGACAGGACGGTCAGTCAGGAAGAAATGAGAGTACATTGCAATCCGGCTGCGCAGGTCGGCATTCGGCGCGCGCTCGCCGGTCGGCAGGCTAACGTGGCATCGTGAAAGCATCGCCCGAGGCGCAGCTGCGGCTGCTGGAAGTAACGGACATCGATGCGGAACTCGGCCGGATCGCTCATAAGCGACGAGGTCTGCCCGAGCACGCTGAGATCACCCGCCTGACCGATCGTGATCTTGTGCTGCGTGATGCGATCGCAGCCCTGACCGCGCAGAGCAGCGACCTCGGCCGCGAGCAGAACAAAGCCGAAGCGGACGTGGAGCAGGTCCGCACCCGCATCAATCGTGATCGGCAACGGCTCGATGGCGGCATGATCGCCTCGCCCAAGGAACTCGAGAACCTGCAGTCCGAGATCCAGTCGCTGCAGCGCCGCCAGTCTGATCTGGAAGAGATCGTTCTCGATGTGATGGAGCGGCGCGAGACTAACCAGGCCGCCCTGGACGAGTCGACCGCGGAGCGGGCCTCGATCGAGTCCGAGTTGCATACTGCGACTGCCGCCCGGGACGCGGCCCTGGCCGAGCTGGACGAGCAGGCCGCTAAGGCGACCGCCAAGCGTGGTCAGATCGCCGAGTCGATCGCCGGTGAGCTGCTGGACCTGTATGACAAGCTGCGGGTTCAGCACGGCGGAGTCGGCGCGGCGGCGCTGCGACAGCGACGATGCCAGGGCTGCAACCTGACGCTCAATACCGTCGATGTGAACGCGATCAGGGCGGCAGCCGACGACGAGGTGCTGCGCTGCGAAGAATGCCGGCGGATTCTGGTCAGGACGACCGAGTCGGGCCTGTGAGCGGGCCGCCCGGGCCAGCACATCCGGCGCAGGCTGAGCCCGAAGCCGGGGGAGCGGCGCAGGCTGACCTTTCGTCGCGGGAGTCTGAGCCGGCCGAGAGCGGCGGGCCGGGATGGGGAAGGCCGCTTGGAAAGCCGACTACGACGCTCCTGCTCCGGCACGGGCAGACCGAGTTGTCGGCCGAGCGCCGGTTCGCCGGCCGGGGCGATATCCCGCTCACCAAAGAGGGAGTCCGCCAGGCTGAACTGGCGGCGCGGCGACTGGCCGGAGTCGGGGCCACTGTCGTGATCACCTCGCCGCTGCAGCGAGCGCACCGGACGGCGGAGGTCGTCGCCGAGGTCGCGGGGGTGCCGCTGGTCGTCTACGAGGAGCTGATCGAGGCTGACTTCGGGGCCTGGCAGGGCCTGACCTTCGGCGAGGCGGCCAAGAGATGGCCGGACGAGCTCGAGGCCTGGATGACCAGCCCGGATGCCACGCCGCCCGAAGGTGAGAGCTTCGCGATGGTGGCGATGCGGGTGCTGGCCGGGCTCGACCGGCTGATGGCGGACTACCCGCACCAGACGACGATCGTGGTGAGTCACGTGACGCCGATCAAGACTCTGGTGTGCCGGGCGCTGCTAGCGCCGCCCGAGGCGATGTTCAGGATGAATCTTGATGTGGCCTCGCTGTGCCAGATCGACTGCTTCGACAATGGTTCGGCCGTTTTGCGATCCTTGAACGACACCGCGCACCTGCAGCAGGCCAGGCGTCGCTGGCGCTGAACGCGGGTTGCCCTGAGCGCCGCCTGCCCGGCAGGGCATACAATTTCGGGGAGCGACGGGCAAGCTGGCCGGGCGGTCGCGTCGGTTCCGGTTCGCCGGGACCGCCGAGGAAGGTCCGGGCTCCGCAGGGCAGGGTGGTCGGTAACGCCGACCCGGGGTGACCCGCGGGAAAGTGCCACAGAAAACAGACCGCCGCCGGAACTGGCGTGCCAGTCCGGCGGTAAGGGTGAAACGGTGGTGTAAGAGACCACCAGCGCCGCAGGTGACTGCGGCGGCTTGGTAAACCCCACCTGGAGCAAGGTCAGAAGGGCGCGATGTCGCGACGCGACGTTGTGCCTGCGCGGACGTTTGAAGGCGGCTCGCCTGAGTCCGCGGGTAGACCGCACGAGGCTGTCGGCAACGGCAGCCCTAGATGGATGACCGCCGGC
>DATNFM010000346.1:0-20215 GCA_035606435.1 Streptosporangiaceae bacterium
CAGTCCGAGCCCCAAAGTGATGATCCGGTGTCCGCTCAGCGTCATCACGTCTCCTTATTGCAGTGCCCGTCCGAGAGGCTGCGAGTATCCCATGCACTGAGAGTAGTTACTTGGCTACTGATCGGTAGCCCGTTGATGCCGGACCTCCTAGACGCGCGGGCCGGCCAGGGCCGGCCAGGCCGCCGTGCCGCTCGTCGCCGCGAAGAAGCGGCAGGAATGACGACACGGCCGGCTTGCGGGTTCTCAAAATAAAGCTCAATCTCCATTGCCTGTACTAGTCTTCCCGTGGATGTTAAATACGAGGAAGCTGACCCCGTGCAGAGGCGTATCAATCGCTAGCACGGAATTACCTGACTTAGGATTACTGGGAGGGCAAAATCCGACAGCCTGCTGATAGTTCGCCAACGGGACTCGCCGTGGCCGGTGCGCGCTATCGGAATCCAAGTCAGATCAGGACGATCCTGGCGGGTGGAATCCTGGTCGCGGGCATCACGTCGGGTAATCCGGTCCGGGTAGCGGATACAGTGCCCGTGCCCTGCCAGGTCAGTGCGCTGGAAACGGCCATGTGGAATGCCGGCCGCAGCGACCGTCTCAGCCTGGCCGCCAACTGCACTTACGTGCTGGACCAAGGGCTTCCGGCGGTGACGCAGGACCTCGCCATAGTCGGCAACGGCGCCACCCTCGAGCGCAGTTTCGCACCCGGCACTCCGACCTTCACCATTCTCGAGTCAACCTGCTGCGCCCTGGACGTCAGTGGGCTGAATTTCCGAAATGGAAATAACGCGATCACGGTGAACGGCGGTTCGCTGACCGTCACGGGCGGCACCTTTACTGGTAATGCGGGCACCGACGGCGGCGCGATCGCTGATCCCGCGAGTGGCCTAGATGGTCCAGCAGTTAGTAACGCCACCTTTATCGCAAATCGGGCAACGGACGTCGGTGGCGCCATTTACAACAATAGTGCGGGCAACGGTGTCGACGTGACGAACTGCAAATTCAGCGGCAATGAGGCCGCAGGCGATGGCGGCGCAATCTACGATTTCGCGGCCCTAGGTGATACGGTTTCGGGTTCAGTATTCCGCGCCAACAGCGCCGAAGACGGCGGTGCGCTCCTGCTCGACCCGCTCTTTGGTGATCTGTCGCGCGATGTGATTGTAGGCAACACTGCCCACGCGGACGCGGGCGGCGTCTTCAGCGTGTTTGACGTGACGATCAAGGATAGCCGGCTCATCGGCAACCACGCGGCCGGCGGCGGCGGCGGGCTATACGTCGACTACCAGGGATTCCTCAGCTCGGTGACCGACACGACGTTCAATGCAAACACCGCCTCGGACGGCGGTGCGATCTACAACGCACTCCAGTTCATCGGCATCGACCTGACCCGCGTCATCGTCACCGGCAACCGCGCCAGCGCGCGGGGAGGCGGCATCTACAACCAGGGAGCGATGGACGTGGCCACGAGCCAGATCATCGGCAACAGCGCGATCAGCGGTGGAGGCGGAATCTACGACGACGGCTCCCAGTTCGGCGGCACGACCACGCTGACGACCACGGCGGTGCGCGCGAACGTGCCAGACAACTGCGAGCCGGTCGGCTCAATCACGGGATGCGTCGGCTGATGCCCACCGGGGAGCCGCCTGAGCACGGCGTGACCTTTGTGCCGTAACTTTCCGCGCAGGCGGAGGCGGTCCCGGCGTGCGAGTGGCGGAGCCGCCTGATCTCCGGTTGCCGCGCTGGCCATAGCCTGCTGGACCCGCACGAGCAGGGTGGAGCGGGCGAAGGGCTTGGCGATCACCTCGAAGCTGGGATCCGGCCACGCGGAAACGTCGTCGGGCCGTTGGTATCCGGACATGAAAAGGATGCGGATGCCTGGTCGCAGTTTCCTGGCCCGGATGATGAAGTCCTGGCTGGTGATCCCCGGCATCACCACGTCAACCAGCAGCAGGTCAGCAGGGATGGCCTGATCTGCCAGCAGAGCCAGAGCGTCAGCGCCGTTCGCGGCGGTCATCACCGCATACCCGGCGCTGGTGAGCACCCGGTGAACTACGTCCCTCATCGCCAGCTCATCGTCGGCGACCACGATCGTGCCGGAGGACGTCCGCTGGCCCGCCCGGTCGGGATCGATGGCGCTAGAACCTGGTGCCGCTGGCAGGATGATCGTGACAGTGGTGCCCTGACCGGGTTGTGAGGTAAGCCAGGTCCGTCCGCTCGATCGGGCGGCGAAGGTTCGGACGGCGCTCAGGCCGAGCCCGGCTCCATCGTCGTCGTTCTTGGTCGTGAAAAATGGTTCGAAGGCGCGGTCAGCGACGACGGGATCCATGCCGGTCCCGGTGTCGCTGACGCGGATCGCTACGTACCGGCCCGGTAGCAGTTCCCCAAGCTGCTCGAGCTCTGGCCGGCTGACCCCGGCCTCAGGCCAGCCAGAGTCGGTAGTATCGACATTGTCGATGGCGACCTCTATCTGGCCACCGGCTGGCATGGCGTCCCTCGCGTTGAGCGCAAGATTGATGATCGCCTGCCTGAGCAAGTTGGTATCGATGTCGACCTGCCACAGCGCGCGTCCTGATCGCTTGCTGATAGTGATCTGATCGCCGAGTACCTCATCGAGTAGCACTATGGCGTCGCTGACCTGATCATTGAGGTCGGCGAGCTGGGGTTCGAACCTTTCCTGCCTGCTGAACGCCATCATGTGCGCGACCAGCCGCTTGGCGCGCCCGGTGGCCTCCTCGATCTGCCGCACATCCCAGCGCACCGGACCCCAGCGCGAGGTTCCCTGGCTCGCCTCGGCGATCGTGATCTCGTCTTGCACCAGACTTGAGTAGCTGGAGATGACGGTCAGCAGATTGTTGAAGTCGTGCGCGATGCCCTCAGCAAGGTGGACCAGGCCCTCCCGGCGACGGGATTGCGCGAGCTCATCTTGGAGCTGGCGGAGTTCGGATCGCAGCGAGGTGATGTCGGTGACGTTCTCGCACGAGATAGCCAGGTATCGTGCTCCGCCTGGCGGTTCGATGACCCCGCCGGTCAGCCGGGTGTTCAGCACGTTGCCGTCGCGGTCTACAATGCGCGCGCCGGCGTTGACCTGCGTCGACTCTCCTGCCGCGATCGAGCTGATCAGCTCGTCAACGAGCGGCTGTTCCTCCGGATGGATGATCGTCAAGATGTCCTTGCCGTTCAACTCCGACCGCGAATAGCCGGTTTGCTGGCAGAACGAGTCGCTGACGGCCAGGTACCTGCTTGCCTCGCCGCCAGCCAGGCTCGCCGCGATGACGCCGACCGGCAGGGAGCCGAATAGCTGCGTGAATTCCTGCTGGCAGGTCCTGAGCCTTTCCCCGAGACTGCTGCTGCCCACGGATGACGGTCCGCCGCTTGGACTGTCTGTCGTCACCGAGCCCCCCTCGCCTTGACATCTCGTCATCCTTCGGAGATACACTACCCTCGGTAGTTGACGTTCACTCTAAGTAGTTCTCTGGTGCGGTCGATCCGATGAATTAGCGGAAGGGTGCCGTTCGTGGCTGAGGCCGTCACGTCCAGGCGAGTCCTTGTTATCGATGACCTCGAGACGATGCGCGATCTGGTCAGCCGGGTGCTGGGCGCCAGCGGTTATGAGGTTGACGTGGCCGGCACCGTCGCCGAGGCGATGGCGATGAAGCCGACCGGCTATGACGTGCTGCTGATCGACGAGCACCTAGGTGAGGATCGCGGGACCGACCTGGTTACCTTCCTGGCCGATCAGGATCCCGCCTATGCCGGGCGATGCGTGCTCGTGACCGGTAGCGGTCCTACCGGTGAGGTGCCGGCCGGAACGACCGTTCTGGCCAAGCCGTTTGACACAGCCGGTCTGCGCCGGCTCGTGGATACAGTGGCCAACGGCGCCGCCCAGACCCGGCGGAATCCCGGCGATCAGTCAGGACCTGGTCGCGAACGTCGGGTCGGCGACCAGCCTGAACCCAGCGACCAGGATGCACCGCCGTGGCAATGGCAGTCGGCCGGGCTGATCAGCGCAATGCGGGAGCACGACTACCGCACGTTCGCAGATCTTCTGCATGATGGCCCGGCCCAGGAGCTGGGGGAGTCGATTCTCGCACTGGAGTTGATCGGCCGGGCCGTGCCGCCCGACCTGCGGGATCGACTGGACGAGGTTGTCGGCTGGCTGGCGGCTGCCGCCCGGTCCATGCGCGAGCTGACCAGCGGGCCGGCCGGGCGCCTGGCCAACCCGGCCGGACTGGCCGGTGCGATGCCCCCCCAGGTCCGACACGTCAACGGGCCGGACACTGCGCTTCTCCCGTCCGAGCAGGTCGCGGTCCTGACCGTGGCCGAACTGGTCATTGAGGCTATCGCCCCGCCAGGGCTGGCGGCCGAAGCGGTGATCAAGAACGACCAATCTTTCATCGGTATCGAATTCAGGATTTTTGCCGATTGCGCCGATGGCGAATACCTGGCCGCTCTTAATGCGGCGGCCGCGATGTTCGGCGGCAAGGCAGAATCCGGGCCGGCCGAGGGCGAGTGGCTGGCCCGGGTCGTTCTGTCGCGGTTAACCCAGGGATTTGGTGATGACCTCGACGACGCGTTCTTGCTGGGCCGCGGTGATCTCGGCGTAGAGCGGCAGGCTGAGCAATTCGGGCGCCGCGGCTTCGGCCACCGGGAAAGCACCGGGTTGTCCCGCACCGGCCATAGCCGAGTGCGAGCCGCGGCTGGCGAATGCCCTGGTGCGGTGGATCGGCGTCGGATAGTGGATGCCCGCGCCGATGCCGGCCGCCTGCAGGTCGGCGAGCACCCGGTTTCGCTCCGGCACCCGGATGACGTACAGGTGCCAGATATGAGCGTTGCCGTCCAGCGTGCGCGGCCGGACGACGGCGGCGAGTTCGGCCAGCGCGGAGTCGTACCTGGCCGCGGCCTGGCGCCTGGCCTCGTTCCAGGCCGCGAGGCGGCGCAGCTTCGCGGACAGGACCACGGCCTGCAGGGTGTCCAGCCGGCTGTTCACGCCGACGACCTCGTGCACGTACTTGCGGGGCGAGCCGTGCTCGCGGATCAGCCTGATCAGGCCGGCCAGCTCAAGCCTGCTGGTGAGCACGGCACCGCCGTCGCCGTAGGCGCCGAGGTTCTTGCCCGGGTAGAAGCTGGTCGCGGCCGCGTCGCCGAGCGAGCCGGCGATGCGGCCGTGCCTGATCGCACCGTGCGCCTGGGCGGCGTCCTCGATGATCAGCGCGCCGATGCTGGCCGCGAGGCTGGCCAGCCGCTCGACCGGGGCGACCTGGCCGTACAGGTGAACCGGGATGAACGCCTTGGTGCGAGGGGTCACCGCTGCCTCGGCGGCGGCCATGTCCATCAGGTAAGTATCGTCGTCGGCGCAGTCGACCAGTACCGGGGCGGCGCCCGTACGCCAGACCGCCTCGGCGGTCGCGATGAACGAGTTGGCGGGCAGGATGACCTCGTCATCTGGACCGATGCCGCCGGCCCGAAGCGCGAGCTCGATCGCATCGGTGCCGTTCGCTACGGCGACGCAGTCGGTGACTCCGGAGAAGGCGGCGAACTCGCGCTCGAACGCGGCGACCTCGGGTCCGCCGATGAACGCCGTCCTGGCCAGTACCTGCTGCCAGCCTTGGGCGACTTCGTCAGCTATGACCGCGTGCTGGGCGGATAGGTCGACGAGGGGGATCTCGGTCATGTCGGGGCTCCTTGGGAGTTAGGCCGGCCGGGGGCGCATCCTGGCTACGGTGTTGAAGTCGTCCACGGCAGCGCGTCCGTTCCAGCGCTGCCATTTCCTGAGCGCCTTGTAGCGCGCCGTTCCAGCCCCGGCTCGGACGGCGTCGGCCAGCAGCTCGACCCGGGAGGTGGCGTTGTTCTCCTCGATTGCCCTGGCGTAGGCGTCCAGCTGGATCTGGGCCGCGCCGTCCAGGCTGTGCCGTTCGACGACCACGGTGCGGGCGAACTGGCCCAGGCTGAGCTGGCGCGCTTTATCGGCGGCCAGGTCGCGCAGGATGGCGGTGAGCTTGGCCGCCGCTTCGGCGCGGCCGTGGTCACGCGGGCCGAGGCCGTACCAGCCCTGATGGGCGAACACCCGGGCGGTCTGCGGGGTAAGGAGTTCGCAGAAGCCGTGTTCGCCGAGCACGACGACCGGCTTGGCGAACGCCATCCCGCGCATCGCCGAGACTCCCATGCCGAGCACGATGTCGGCGGCCGCGTAGGCGGGCCTCGGGTCTTTCATGAGCCCGGCCAGCGTGACGACCCGGTGTCCAGCCCGGGAGCTGGCTGCCTGGGCCGCGGCCTCGACCAGCGGTCTGGCCTGGCCGTCGCCGACCAGGACCAGCTGGAGCTGGGTGCCTGAACTGGCCAGCTCGCCGGCCGCGTCGCAGGCGGCGAGCAGGCCTTCCAGCTTCAGCTCGGAGGCCAGGCGACTCACGATGACGGCCAGCGGTACGTCCGGCCGCAGGCCCAGGCCGGTGGCGAACGAACGCCGGTCCTGGCGCAGAGGGCGGCCGGGGGAGTTCTCGTTGATGTCGACCGGCGGCTCGAGCACGGTGACGTTGCGACGGCCTGCTTTCAGTGCCCGGTCCCTGATCTCGCCGGTGGCCACGATCAGCGGCATCGTGCGCGGCAGGAACGGCGCGACCGTCATCGACATGACCGTGCATACGGTCGGCAGGCCGAGCCGAAGCCTCGGGCCGGCGAACACCTCCAGGCCTGGCGGCCATTCATAGCCGTGTACCACGTCACAGCCGTGCTGTCTGGCCAGCTCGGTGAGCTGGGCGGCGGCCACGGTGGACGGGCGCCGGACGGCGCGCTCATCGAGCAGGATGTGCGGCAGGCCGAGCTCCCTGATCTTCTCGACCAGCGGGCCTTGCCTGCTGACGATCAGCATCTCGTGGCCGCGATCGCGGACGGCGGCGGAGATCTCGACCGCGTTCAGCTGGGACCCGCCGATGCCGGTCGCGTGCGGATAGACGAGTGCTTTCATGGCTGGCTCCCGGCGGTGATAGTGATGGCTCGAGGCTGGGGCTTTGGTGCTGGCTGGGCCAGGACGGCAGTGGGCTGGAGGGTCTGGCGGAGCTCGGCCAGCGTCGGGCGCATCCGGAGGGCGAGGACGCCGATGCCGGCCAGCGTGCCCGCCGCGGCGATCTCGAGCGCGGTCAGGTCCGCGGGGATCCGGCGGGCGGCGATGGCGGCCAAGGCGGCGGCCAGCAGGCCGACGAGAATTGGCAGCCAGAGTCTCCCGGCCAGGTCTCGTGGCTTGATGCCGACCCTGGCGAGCCAGAACAGGTAGCACGGCAGCACCACGCAGCCGGCTACACAAGCCTGCGCCATCGCCGCTCCGGAGATCCCGTCGGCGAGCGTTCCGCCGATCAGGCCGGGAATCAGTCCGGCCAGCCAGATGAGCTGCACCATCAGCACCACCCGCGACCTGGCCAGTACGACGAAGAAGTCGTAGATCAGCTCGAAGCCGATTCGCAGCGCGCTGAGCACGCCGAGCCCGGCCAGCGCGGCCGCGGCCGGTACCCAGCGCGGCCCGTAGACCAGGCCGACCAGCGGAATGGCGGCACCGCCGAGAACCAGGCAGATCGGCACGGCGATCACGGCGAGCAGCCGGGCCACGCACAGGAAGCCGGATCGCATGGCGGCCTTGTCCTGCTGCAGCCGGGAGAACACGGCCGGAGCCACGCTTCTGGTGGGCAGCGAGAACATGGTGACCGGCCAGCTCGCCAAGTTGAGCGCGAGCGCGTAGAAGCCGAGGGCAGTCGCGCCGAGCAGGTGGCCGACGACCAGTTGGTCGGTGTTGCTGACCGCGAAGACGATGATGGAAGATCCGGCGAGCGGAAGCCCGAACTTCAGCAGCGACTTAGCCTTGCCCGGGTCGAAGCCGAATCGCACCGGTGAGAAGACGAAGAACAAGATGACGGAGGCTCCGCCGCCGCAGATCCGGCCGATCGCGAGGCTCATCGGACCGAACCCCTGCCAGGCCAGCGCGATCGAGACGGCTGCCCCGAGCCAGTTGTTCACCTGGTCGGCGATCATCTTGCGGTCCTGCTTGAACTGACGCTGCAGCATCGCGGCCGGAGCCGCCACCAGGCCGTCGACGAGCACGTTGAGCGCGAGCACCCGGACGACGTCGGTAGCCTGCGGCGTGCCCATCGCCCAGGAGAACGTCGGCGCGATGAAATAGCAGGCCGCGTAGATGATCAGGCTGGCCGCTACCGAGAGGGTGGCCACGGTCGGGGCGATCTCGTCGGGATCACCTTCCCAGCGGACGATCGCGAGGCTCACGCTGAGGTCGTTGAAGCTCAGCAACGCGACCAAGGCGACCAGCGCGACCGCGAAGGTGCCGAAGGCGTGCGGGCCGAGCAGCCGGGCCAGCACGATCCCGATCGGCAGGGTGCCGAGCCGGGCGATCACGTTGCTGGCGAAGCTCCAGCCCAGTGCCCGCGACGCCAGCCCTGGCAGCGAGCCCTTGTCGCCGAACGGACGTTTCCTGTGCTTGCCTTTGTGCTTTCCGGCCATGGGCGCGCTAGACCTGGGGGGTGCTCGCGGGCTCGTCGCCAGCCTCTATGTCGATCCTGCGGCCGCCGGTCTCGGCGCTGAGCGAGGCGGCCTCCAGCACTCGCAGCACCCGCAGGCCGCTGCGGCCGTCGGTCACCGCCGGCCGCCGCCGCGTGATCGCGTCAGCGAACTCGGCTATCACGCCGAGCAGCGCCTCCCGCTCGGGCAGGGCGGGGACGCACATGTCGCCGATCCGGTAGGAGACGAGCTTGCGCCGCCGTTCGTCGAAGTCGTCGGGCTGGGCGGGCAACGGGTCTACGCCCCGGTCGTGGATCATCAGCCGCGCGGCCGGGCTCATGTCGTCCCAGACGATCGTGCGCCGCGAACCGCCGAAGATCGTCGTCCTGACCTTGATCGGGCTCAGCCAGTTGACGTGCAGGTGGGCCAGGGCGCCGTTGGAGAGCCAGATCGACAGATAGGCCAGGCAGGCCCGGCCGGTGCCGAGCGGGTCGGTGGCGTGGGCGGCGACGGCTACCGGCCGTACGTCGTCAGGCAGCACGAAGTCCAGGATCGACAGGTCGTGCGGCGCCAGGTCCCACAACACGTCCACGTCGGGCTGCACGAGCCCGAGGTTGATCCTGACCGAGTCGACGAAACGCAGGTCGCCGAGCTCGCCGCCCCTGATCAGCTGCCTGACCCTGGCGATGGCCGGGGTGTAGCAGTAGGTGTGGTCGCACATCAGCGTCAGCCCGGCCTCGGCGGCCTGAGTGACCACCTTGGCCGCCTCGGCGGCGGAGGTGGTCAGCGGCTTTTCGACCAGGACGTGCTTGCCCGCGTCAAGCGCGGCCCGCACCAGTTCGTAGTGCGTGGCCGCCGGGGTCGCGATCGCGACCGCCGAGACCTCAGGATCGTCAAGCACGTCGTCGTAGCTGGTGGTCGGCCTTGCCGGCGAGTGCCAGCCGAGCACTTTGGCCGCCCGGTCGGCGTCCAGGTCGCACAGCCATCGGAGCGCGAAGGACTCGGTGGCCAGCGCCGTCCTGACCAGGTTCGGGCCCCAGTAGCCGGCGCCTACCACGGCTATTCCGATAGCGGATTCATCGCTGCGGTGTCGGATATCGTCCCCCCTTAATAGGCATTGCGACCTCCTCGCTTATTAAATCAATTTTGCCCCGCTTGACTTTGTTGGCGACTAATCAGCTCCCGAAGTCTAGCGCCGTCAGATAGCGTCTACGTTGCTTTCTCTTGAAGAGCCGATGACCTATCGGCTGCTCATTAATACTGCTCCGACGTGACGACGATTGTGATTCCAGCGCACAACGAAGGCCTGGTCATCGGGCGTCTGCTCGGGCGACTTGGGACGGAAGAGTCCGCATCAGGCCTGACGGTAATAGTGGTAGCTAATGGTTGCAGCGACAACACGATCGAGGTGGCGAGCTCCTTTGGACCTGGCGTAAAAGTGGTGAGTATTCCGCAGGCCTCCAAGCATCTAGCGCTGATGGCGGGAGACCGGGAGGCGAGCGATTTTCCCCGCATCTACGTCGATGCGGACGTGGAACTCGGCCTGGCCGATGTGCGCGCACTCGAAGCCGAATTGGCCCAGCCGGGAGTGCTCGCGGCGGCGCCTGAGCGGGCGCTCGCCTTCGATGGCTGTCCGTGGTCGGTGCGCTGGTACTACGACATCTGGCTCCGGTTGCCACAGGTTCGGCAGGGGCTATTTGCCCGGGGCGTGATCGCGGTCACCAAGGAGGGCCACGGCCGCCTGGCCGCCCTGCCGCCGCTCATGGCCGATGACCTGGCCGCGTCGCTATCGTTCGCGGCGGCCGAGCGCCGGATCGTCGCCAACGCCAGCGCGGTCTGCCACGCACCTAAGCGCACCCGCGATCTGCTGCGGCGCCGGATCAGGGCGGTGACGAGCGTCACCCAGGTCGAGCGCACCGAGCAGGCGCCCGAATCAACCGCTCGCACCAGCCTGGCCGACGTGATGGCGATCCTGCGGCGCAACCCGGCGACCGCGCCCCGGCTCGCCCTGTTCGCCGCTGTCACCATCACGGCCAAGCTCGCCGCCCGCCGCGCGATCGCGCGCGGTGACTATTCGACCTGGCTGCGCGATGACAGCAGCCGTGGCGCCAGCGCGAGCTGGCCAGGGAGTCAGGCCACATGAGCTCTCGACAGTGGGACGACCTGATCGTGCTCTGCGCGACGACTCAATACGACGGCATGCCGATGGGGGACTGGCACCTGGCGCGTGAGTTGGGCCGCCTCGGGCCGGTGCTTTTCGTGGACCCGCCGATGTCCAGGCTGACCCCGTTGCGTCGGCCAGAAGCCGCGAGCGCCGTGGCCAGGCCGCGACTCACCGTGCTCGGCCCGGGGTTCGCCCGGCTCACGCCCGTGGTTCAGCCGGGCCCGTCCCGGCCGGGCCTGGTATACCTTTCTACCGAGCTGACCAGGCGCTACCTCCGGCGGGCGACCGGCGTTCTCGGCGGCCAGGTCAGGGCAGTGATCAGCGGCTGGCCGCTGTACCCGGTGAAAGGCGCGTGTCGCGAGCGGATCAGCGTCTACTGGGCTAAAGACGACTTTGTCGGCGGCGCGGCTCTGCTCGGCGAGAGCGCCCGGCTGCTCGACGTCCGCGAACGGCGGGTGGCGGCGGCGGCCGACCTGGTGGTCGCGGCGAACCCGCTCGTCGCGCAGACCTGGCGGCGCCGAGGCCTTGACCCGGTGCTGATCCCGTTCGGCACTGACACGGCGGCGTACGAGCGGGTCGACGAGGCTCCGACGCCTTCGGATCTGGATCTGCCTGGCCCGGTGGCCGGCGTCGTCGGCCGGCTGAACAACCGTACCGATCTGGCGCTGCTTGAAGCGATCGCGGCCGACGGCCAGTCCCTGGTGCTGGTGGGACCGAGGGACCCCGGCTTCGAGCCCGAGCGGTTCACGGCGCTGACGGCCAGGCCGAACGTGCGCTGGGTCGGGCCTAAGCCGTTCGAGGCGCTGCCGAGCTACCTGAAGGTCATCGACGTCGGGCTCGTGCCTTATCGCGATAGCGCGTTCAACCGGGGAAGCTTCCCGTTGAAGACGCTTGAGTACCTAGCCGCCGGGCGTCCGGTCGTGGCCACCGACCTGCCGGCCACCCGCTGGCTGCTGGGGGACCTGGGCGTGCTGGGAGCCGGCTCTGCAGGACCGATCTGCGTCGCGGATGGCCCGGCAGACTTCGCCGTGCAAGCCCGCCGGCTTGCCGCCGCCCCGAGAACCGCCGAGGCCGTGGCCAATCGCCGGGAGTTCGCCAGCAGGCACAGCTGGGCAAATCGCGCCAGGGCTGTCCATACCTCAATCATTTCCCGATGTAGCGGGTTAACTGGCTTGGATTGCCATTTTGTAAATGCGTCGGACCGTTCAATTGGGTAATGTGCTGCGCCGTCGTTAAGGGAGATGGATAAGATGGCTATTTAGATTTGGTGATTCAGATCCACGACCTGGTAAAGACGAGTAGCGGCATAGGCGAGGAGTGGTGGCGGGCGGCATGAGCGTTACCGAGGAAGCAATCGGTGCGCAAGTCCAACGGGGGGACGTCAACCGGTCTTCGATGCCGGCGCCGCGAGCGTGGGCATCGTCCTATCTTCGGCGGGCTTCCGTAGTTGACTGCGCATGTGCTTTTGGCGCCGGTTTGGTGGCGGCGTATCTTCGTTTTGGTGATATATCCCAGATTCCGATCGTGTATGTTTGGCTCCTTAGCGCCACGCCCGTGGTGTGGTGCATCTGCGTACTGCTGGCCGGCGGCTATGACGCCCGGGTGATCGGGCTGGGTTCAGATGAATTCCGTCGAATAATTAATGCCGCGCTCGGGGTCGCGGCCGTCGTTGTTGTCACGTCCTACCTGACCCATCTGAACCTGTCGCGCAGCTATCTCGGCATAGCCCTGCCGTGGGCGGCCGTCTCCGATCTCGGCTGCCGGTATTTGTTGCGCAAGCACTTGCATGTCCAGCGCGGGCTGGGCTCCTGCAGCCACCGCGTCGTCGCGGTCGGTCACGCCGACGCGGTCGCCGACCTTGTGACCACGCTTCGCCGGGACAGGTATCACGGGCTTTCTATTGTGGCGAGTTGCCTAGCCGGCAAGGTGGAGGCTAAGCGTCTGGCCGGAGTTCCGGTCGCCGGCAGTCTCGACAGGGTCACCGAGGCGGTCAGCGCTTTCGAGGCCGATACGGTGGCCGTGCTGGCCTGCCCGGAGATGGGGCCAGACCGGCTGCGGGAACTGGCCTGGAAACTGGAGAAGACCGGAACCGACCTGTTCGTCGCGCCGGTCCTGCTCGACGTGGCCGGGCCGCGCACCATGATCAGGCCGGTTGCGGGGCTGCCGCTGATGTACCTGGACCACCCGGATCTGAGCGGCGCCAAGCAGGTTATCAAGGGCTTGTTTGACCGGGCCGTCGCGGCGAGCGCGCTGATGCTGCTCGCTCCGCTCTTCGCCGGGATCGCGCTCGCGATCAAGCTCATCGACCCGGGTCCGGTGTTCTTCCGGCAGACCAGAGTCGGCCGGGACGGCCAGGACTTCACCGTGTACAAGTTCCGCACCATGCGAATTGACGCCGATCGGATTAAGCCTCAGTACACCAAGGCCAACGAGGGAAGCGGCGTGCTGTTCAAGCTCCGCCGCGACC
The DNA here is from genome assembly GCA_035606435.1 of Streptosporangiaceae bacterium. GTDB lineage: Bacteria > Actinomycetota > Actinomycetes > Streptosporangiales > Streptosporangiaceae > Chersky-822. The sequence goes on from DATNFM010000346.1 coordinate 13,122, forward strand.
CTCGGGTCACCAAGACGGGCCGCTGGTTGCGCCGCTGGTCGCTCGATGAGCTTCCGCAGTTGCTCAACATCCTGATCGGAGACATGTCTTTGGTGGGTCCGAGGCCCGCGCTGCCGGAGGAGACCAAGCAGTACTGCGACCGGATGCGACGCCGGCTCGCGGTGAAGCCGGGCATCACCGGGCTGTGGCAGGTCAGCGGCCGATCGGACCTGCCCTGGGACGAAGCGGTGCGGCTTGACATGCGTTACGTAGAGAACTGGTCGTTCGCTCTCGACCTGCAGATCCTGTGGAAGACCTGCTCGGCCGTGATCGGCGGTACCGGCGCGTACTGAGCCGCCGCTCCGGCCTGCCGCCCCGACCCGAAGGAGGAGCCGTGACGTTGGCCAGCACTGATCCGGCCCAGATCGATGACGGCGTGATTGTCGGATACCCGGTCTCGCGCGGAGGTGGAGTCGGCGCCGCCGCGCTAGTGCTGGGAGCAGGGGCGCGGCTGCGGTCTGGCACCACGCTCTACGACGGCTCGGTCATAGGCGGTGGCTTGCAGACCGGCCACGGCGTGGTTGTCCGCGAGGACTGCGTGCTCGGCGACGACGTCTGTGTCTGGAGCAACACGGTGATCGACTACGGCTGCCGGATCGGTCACCGGGTCAAGATCCACTGCAACTGCTATGTCGCTCAGTTCTCGCAGATCGGCGACGACGCGTTCCTCGCGCCGGGAGTGGGTACCGCCAATGACCTTTACCCTGGAGACGCCCGCTCCGCGGCGTTGATGGGCGGGCCGGTAATCGGGCCGGGAGCGCAGATCGGCGTCAACGTCACGATCTTGCCGTACGTCAGGATCGGCGCTGGGACCATCGTTGGGGCCGGGTCCGTCGTCACCAGGGACCTGCCGCCCGGCGTGGTCGCGTTCGGCAACCCAGCCGTCGTTCACGGCCTGGTGGCGGACCTGCCGCCAATCGACGACCGGCTCGCCGCGGTTGTCCGCGACGTCGGCCCGGAGTAGTGGCTACGGCAGCTACTCCGGGCCGACGCTGCTAACGGGGATTAGCGCAGGGCTGGCACCCTGATGCTGTGCACGCCGCGCGGCCGAGTGCGGCGGGATCGCCAGCCGATCCACAGGCCGATCAAGATCAGGGCCGTGATGACGCCCGCCCCGATCATCGTGAGCGGCTGCAGCCACAGGCTCGTCCGCGCCGTCTGCGAGAACGAGATCGTCGCCGACGCGCGCTCGACGGTCATCCCGCTGACCAATTTGATGCTGGCCAGCCACGGGCCGACCGGCAATGAGCGCGGCGGCGTGAACGTCACCGTTTGCGACTGACCGGGCGCAAGAGTGACGGCCCGCTGGAGGGAGAACGGTCCGGCCGTGGTCCCGCCCGGGCCATTCGTGAACCGCACGGTGCCGGATACGTCGACCGCCCGGCCGCCGGCGTTGCGCACCAGGGCGGTGAGATAGGGCTTGCCCTTCGGCGACTTGTGCCCGGCGATCGAGGAGATCGAGAACCTGGTCGCCGGCAGGCCGCCCCTGCCGATCGCGAGGTAGATCCTGACCCCGACCCGGTCGATCTCCTTGACGGCGATGCCGTTTCCCTGCCGCACCATGGAGGTCTGCTGCACCCAGATCACGCCGTAGTGCTCGCCGCGCGTGGCAACCTTCGGAACCTTGATCGTGACCAGATCCATGACCGACTTCTCCGGCCCGAGGATAACCTTTGGATGCGCTACCTTAATCCAGGTCGTCAGTTCGCTCCGGGTGTGACCGGCGTCGCCGATAAAGTACCCTTTCTTGATCTCCGCCGCATCCGGGTACACCGTGAAACGTGACCGGTGCGACTCCTGATTGACCACCAGGATCCGGCGGTGAATGACCATGCCTGGGTGCAGAAAATCGATGATGTAACGCAGTCCGCGGGGGTTATGCGCCTCGGAGACTGGCACGTCCACGAGGCGTACTCCGAACCTTTGCGAGCTCGGCCCTGTAGCAAGCCCTTTCGTAACCGTGGTCGATGCGACGGCGGCAGCCGGGACCGAGATCCCGGCTGCCGCGGTCAACATGATCACGCCGAGCGCTCGGCGCACGATCGTTCTCCTGACTTTGCGTAACGGATAAGCCCTTGTGAAGCTGGACTGCCGGAGCGATGGCCTAGGAAACCGAATGCGCGATCGTTCCTGTGTAGGTGCCGAACACCGCTGCGGCAGGCACATGGACGGTGATCGTCGGGTCCCAGGACGCCGAGTTGTCACCGACTCCGGACGATCCGGTGACGACCGTCTGCGGGGAATTCGACATCGTGATGCCCGTGCCGGTGACCGTGATGGTTCCGGATTTGGTGATGGTGCCGGGCGCGTAGTCGATGTCGGTGGCCGGGATAGTCTCGTTCGGCGTCGCGGTGCCGGTCGTGTAATTGGTGGACGACGCGCTCACTACCCACGAGGCGGTCAGCAGTGCCCGGTTGTCCTGCACGCTGACCGCGCCCAAGGCGCCGGAGATGTCGGTGCCAGGCGCGCCCGAGCCGAGGTCGGCGGCCACTGGCGCGGTCATCGTCAGTTCGCCGCTGGTGACCGCGAACGTGACCGTCGTGTCCGGGTCAAAACCCTCCTGCGCGTTCCCCGCCGGCGCGTGGTGGCTGGCCATGGAGCTATGGCTGGCAGCGAAGGCCGCGGTCGGCGCGAGCATAAGCCCCGCGACCGTCGCGGACGTAAACGCTATTGCCATTGATCGTCGCATGAATCCCCCATATTAGCCAGGTATTCTCCCCGGCCTATTACGAAAGTCGGTTAGCACCGATGAACCCTGGGTAGTCGGATACCCACGGCAGATGACGATAAGCCGTCCGTTGTTATTCTCGGCGAAGACACGCCGGCGGGCCGGCCGTTAGATAGGCGCAGAATGTTTCTCGACAATTCCGGCACTACTCGCCAACTGCACCGCTAGGAGATTCTTGAACTTGACTTGATACGGAACCTATTAAGGATTCTCGCGAAGTTAATTCAGGCCAGTCGCCCTAGCGAGCGTGACCGGGCGTTTTGCGGGCCCTGATCCGCCTGGCGGTCAGCGCCGCGAGCATGACGCAGATGAGGACGCCGAGGCCGGCGAACAGGTAGCGGCTAAGGCTCCCGCTAGGACCGGCGGCGCCCGACGAGTGGCTAGCCGTCCCAGGAGAAGTTCCAGAGTTGCTTGAGGTGGTCCCAGCGGCTCCTGGCAGCCGGTCCAGGTGGGCCGCGCAGACGACCGGCGTGGCGACGTGCAGCGCCGCGCAGGCGACGACCGCCAGGTGCCCCATTCCCCGTGGCGTCTTGCCGACGACCGCGGCCGCCGTAAATGTCTCCACCTGGCCCGGCCGCACGTTCGTGTGCCAGGTCATCTTCCCTGCCTTGGCCGGGGCTCGCTGGCTAGCCGAATTCACCGCCAGGTAGGGCGGCAGCGAGAGCGTGACGTGCAGGTTCCTGACGGTCGTGGCGCCGGCGTTCTTGATCGTGACGACGTAGCGGAGATGATCGCCGCGGGCGGCCGAGGTGTGCCCGTCGCTAATGCTGATGGACAGGCCAGGCTCGGCCGGCGGACGAGCACTCGCCTTAGGGCTGTGCGACGAGACCGGGGCGTGCTTGACCAGTCCCGCCTGGGCGGTCGGCACACTCGTCGCCGGCAAGAAGCCCGCAGCGAGCAGCCAGAGCGTCATCGAAAGCACGATCACCATCGGTCGGCTGAAGGTCCGCCCGACACCCTCGTTACGATAAGTGTTCGTCACGTAACCGAGAGTGTCAGACGTCGAGGTCGCCTGTTCGGGATTTTGAAAGATGCAGACGGCACGTCCATCACAGCCCGCTGTTCAGGCCGGAGCCAGCCGGGCGAGCCCGTCGGCCGGCCTGGCCAAGGCGGCCACCACCGCCGGAACCAGCCAGGCGATCATCGCGGCGGCCGCGCCCGCCAGCGGCGTCGGCCAGAGCAGCACCGGCGCGATCACCGGCGTCCAGTGATTGACCAGGGCCGCGAGCACGACGACCGCCACCCCGAGGCTGGCGCCGGCCAGGCCGCCGATCAGCGCGGGCACCGCCGACTCGGCCAGCGCGTGGGCCACGATGTGCCGTCGCCGGGCTCCAAGCGCGCGCCGCAGCGCATATTCAGGCAGCCGCCGCCAGCCGAAGAACATCGCCAGCCCGCCGATCGCCAGCGCGCCCACGGCCAGCCCGGTCCACGCGGCGGCCGTCATCAGCCCGCTCAGCGCCCCGGCCACGTCCCGGCGGAGCAGCGCCGGGCCATAGTTCACGCGCGCGGCGAACCGCTGCGGCGCCGTCTGGCTGATCGCGAATGGCGCCAGCCTGGCTACCTGGCCAGCCGCTCCCGGCCGGGTTTGGATCAGCAGCGTCGGCCGGGCTCGCCGGTCAGGCGGCCCGAACACGGCCTCCGCCGCTGCCGCTGGGATGACCACCGACCGCAGGATGGATGGCTGCCTGCTAGAACGGGAAATATATCCGGCGATAACGCAACCCAGGTTGTTGATGTAGACCCGAGGCTGACTCGCCAGGCTGGTGAGCCCGAGCGACCGGGCGAGAGCCGATCCCACGAGACACAGTGGCGCTGCGCGCGCCTGGTCCCACGCGTCGAACGCCCGCCCGCTGCTTAGCTGGGCGCCGGCCGCGGTGAGGAAACCGGGAGTCGCGGCGATGACCGAGCGACCGGGTGGTCTCCGGGTGACATAGGGCCGGACCGACACTGCCTGGGTGAGCCCGACCCGCCAGTACACGCCCGTGGCCACGACACCCGGCAGCGCCTCGATCCGCCTGATCGCGGCCGGGGAATAAGGGAAAGGCGGCGCCGGCAGCCGCGAACCCGACGTGGTGACGCGTACGACCGTCGGCAGCCGGGCGGCGAACGCCGTGGTCACCGCACCGGTCGCCGTGCTGGTCAGTCCGAGCACCGCCACGAACCAGCCCACCGTGACTAGCGCGGCCAGGGCGGTGGCGATCGCGCCTGCGGGCGCGGTCACCATACCGGAGAACGCCTCACCGGCCGCATCGACCGGCCTGAGCCTGGGTTTGGTCAGGGTCTTCATGGCGGACCGAGCTGGACGGACTTCGAGCTGTACGCGGCTGCGAGTTGCTCGGCGGTAGCGATCAGCACCGACCTGCCTTCCCGGTGCAGACCCGCCAGCAGGCCGATCACATGCTCGGCCTCGGCCTGGTCAAGACCGGCGGTCGGGTCGTCGCAGAGCAGCAGGCCTGGCCGGGTAATCAGCGCCCGGCCCACCGCGCACAACGCTCGCTGCAGTCCGCTGAGCTGACTTGCCGGCAGCCTTGACAACGCGGTCAGCCCGACCCGGCCGAGCACGTCGATTCCGGCGGCGAGCCGCTGCCGCCTGGGCGTTCCGGCGTAGACCAGCGGCAGCGTCACGTTGTCGAGCAGAGAGCGGTCCGGCAGCAGGTTCTTGTGCGCGAACACCATGCCGATCTGCCGGGCGCGCAGCGCCGCTCGTTCTGTCTCCCGCAGTTTGCCGGTGTCGGTGCCGTCCAGCAGGTAGCTCCCGGCGGCGGGCCGGTCGATCAAGCCGAGCACGTTGAGCAGCGCCGACCGGCCGGCCTTCGGCGGCCCGGTGAGCGTGACCAGTTCACCGCGGCTGACCGTCAGATCAAGATCCGATGGCAGGTCGATGCCGCGAAGCCGCACCCCGCGCAACTCGATCACCGGTGCGAGATCGGCGGCAGGCAGGGCGGCGGTGGTGGCCGGTCCTGACTCATCTTCCGGCTGATCGGCGGGATCAGGTAGCAGGGTGACGCTCATTTGCCGACTCCGATCAACACGCGCGTGGCTGGACTGAGCGATCCCGGCCTGACCGCGGAGACGGCGACGAGCCCGTCGGCGGCCAGGCCGGTGTGCACGGCGACCTCCTGCCGCTGGCCGTCCGCGGCGATCCGCACCACGTAGGGTGGCCGGCCCTGCTGGCCGCTGAACACCCCAGCCAGCGGCACGGTCAGCACCGGGCCTTCGGACACCGGAACCCACAAGGTGAGCCTGACCTTGGTGCCGACCATGCGGACCGGAATCGGGCGCTTAGCGGTGACCACGACCTGGAACCAGGGATGCCCTGGCCCGTGCCCGGCGTAGGCGGGGACCTGAGTAATCTTCGCGATCACCCCGCTGGCCGCCAGCCGTGGCAGGGCCGCGGCGATCTGCGCGCGCAGGCCGATCCTGGCCTGGTGGACCTGGCGAGCGGGCATGATGCCGGTCACGTACGGATTCCCGGTCGCGAGCTTGAGCAAGGCATGGCCGTGAGCCAGTACCGTTCCGGCTCGCGCGCTCGCCAGGATGACCAGCGCCGAAGACGAAGGAATGTAGCTGACCTCGCTCATCGGGAGGTAAGCGGTCGGCAGCGGAGCGGGCACTCCGGGCTGGCGCGGCTTCTTGACCGGGGGCCGGTACATCGGGGCCGAGTAGCCAAGGCGCTGGTAAAGCAGCACCAGATCCTGGGAGGTGTACCACCCGAAGAACCCGGCCGGGTCGTAGTCGCCGTACCCGAGGCTGGCCAGCGCCTTCTGCAACTGGACGACGTCCGGGCCGGTGTCGCCTTCATGCAGGTCGCGGTACGGGGCCAGGGTGCCAGCCAGCAGCACGACCGGGCGTCCGTCGAGTTCGGCGAGCACATGGCCGGGCCGGACCCGGCCGCCGAGACGCGCGCGCATCTTCGTGACGGTGATCTTGGAGTACGGTGCCGACGCGCGGACGGTGACCGTGTGGCCCGGCCGGATGAGGCCGGGCAGCATGATCGGGTCGCGCAGCACTCGTAGTTCCACGGTGCCCGTGATTACCGAAGCATCTGGCGCCGCCGTCCGCGCCGCCAATTGGCTCGGTGATTCAATCAGCCACGCCGCCGCCAGGCCGGCTGCTGACATCGCGATAACCCCGACGGCAACGCCGCCGAGGAAGAAGCGTCTGGTCCTGAACGGATCCAGCTTGGATCCAGCGCCCGGCCCCCCGTGCACCGCTGACCCCCCGTCGTCAGTCGCGCACGCTACCACGGCCCAGGTCACTGGGGGTGGACCTAGAGATTAAGTGAATCTAGCTATCCGGAATCGTGGTGAGAACTGTCCGGCCTGGG
>DATNFM010000347.1:0-4226 GCA_035606435.1 Streptosporangiaceae bacterium
CGAGGACGGATCGCCGACCTGACCCTCGCCAGCTTTGTCGCGCTCGGCGGCGAACTCGAGCAGGGCTGTTTCAACGCGACGCTGACGATCGGCCGTTGACCATGCTTACCCTGGTGCGCGAGGTGCAGATCCCACTGCTCGCCGCGCTGCTGCTAGGTGCGTGCGCGTCGAAGTTCATTCGGGTGATGCAATCCAAGTCGATGGCGGCCGGCCTTGGTCCGACGGCGTTGTTCCCGCTGAAGCTGCGCAAGCCCGTCGCGATCGCGATGTGCGCCACCGAGTGCGGCTGCGGGATCGGGCTGATCGTGACCGCGGGAACTTTGGGCGCCGGCATGCCAGCGACGCTGGTCAGGCTGGCTACCGGCCTGCTGTTCCTGGTCGCTACGGCCGCGCTGATCGAACTGCGCAGCGTGCGCCCGGACATCGGCTGCGGCTGCTTCGGCGAGTTCAGCACGACCCCGGTGACCTGGCGCACGATCGCCCGGTCGGCTCTGCTCGCCGTGGCCGCGCTCATGACGATGAAGCTGCCGTCGCTGAAGCCGAATGAGCTAAGCGACTCGGCCGTCACGCTGCTGCTGTTGCTTGCCGCCGAACTGGTCGGCTTCGCGCTGCTCTCGCCCGAGATCCGCGACATCATGGTCAGGATCGGCTACTCGGCGCCTTGCGAGCTGCGGGTGGTCAGCCCCGAGCAGACGTTCGCGACCCTGCAGCGCAGCGCGCAGTGGCGCAAGCATTCCGACCTGATCACGAGGCGCGAGCCGTCCGACATGTGGCGCGAGTTGTGCTGGCGCTACGTGACGTTCCCCAGCCGGGCGGCGGGCAAGGACGCCGACCTGGTATTCGCGATCCGGCTAGACCACCATCGCAAGCCGGCGGTGCTGTCGGCCCTGGTCGACACCGCAACAGGAGCCGTGCTGCCATGGCCGGCGACGAGCGCCAAGCACGCTCGCGCGCGGGTGCGGGTTGCCCGCAAGGCAAAGCTGGCGTACCGGCCGGGCGCGATCTCGCAAGCCGAGAGCAGCCTTCCGGGCGGGCGCGGCTCAGGACGGCGCCAGTTTCCGCCTCAGTCTTGAGCGTTGCTCTAAATTCGGCCGGGCCTTTGACGGGCCCCGCTGGCGACTAGCCTCCGGAATTCAGATGCGTGGCCACCAGGCAGCCCGGGATCGACTGGCCTCTGGGAGCTGGGCGGAGAACCCCCGCTAATGCTTTCTAACTGAATATTGAATTTTTTGTAGAGAGTCGAATAGAGGCACAGATCTAGGCGGGCTGCGTCCGCAGGAACCTGCCGAAATGCGGCACGGTGAAGGCGATCAACCCCCGCTCGGAGCTGTAGATGAGGCCCTTCTTGATCAGGCTGTCGCGGGCCGGGGACACGCTCGACGGCTTGCGTCCGAGTTCATCGGCGACGTGCGCGGTCGGCACCGGATCATCGCCGAGCTGGGCCATCGCGCGCATGTACTCACGCTCGGCCGGGGTCGCGCGCTCGTAGCGGCTGCCGAAGAAGCCGACCGCGAGCTCGCCGGCGGCCAGCGGTGCGGCGACGGCGACATCGCCCTTGGTGACCAGGCTGGTCGCGGCGACATCCCAGGTCACCTTGCCGTACGCCTGGACGAAGTAGGGGTAGCCGTCCGCGGCCGCGTACAGCGCGTCGAGCGCGTCCGGCTGGAAGTCGGCGCCCTCTCGGCGGGCCGGGACAAGCAGCGCGATGTCGGCGGCCGACCTTTCCAGACGGTCGATCGCCACGTACCTGAACAGCCGCTCGGAGTAGCTCTTGCTGGCCGACAGCACCGAAGGCAGGTGCGGCAGCCCGGCCCCGACGACGATCAGGGCACCGCCGTTCTGGGATAGCTCGTGGCAGGCGGCGCAGAGGGCCGAGATGTCCGGCGCGGGCACGTCCTGCATTTCGTCGATGAACAGGGCGATGCCGACCGACAGGTCGCTCGCGACCACGGCGGCGTCGGTGAGCAGCTCGGTGAGGTCGATCTCCAGGTCGCCGGAGTCGGCCCGGCCGCGTTTCATCGGGACGTCGATGCCGAAGTGACTCACCTGGGCGCCCTTGGGGGCCTTCGGGTCACGGGTCATGAAGGCCTTGAGCACGCCCAGGAAGTCGTCGATCCGGTCGGGGGCGCGGTGCCTTGGCGCAAGCTCGCGGACGGCCATGTGCAGGGCTCCGGCGATCGGCCTTCTGATCGACTGGTCGGGTCTGGCCTCGATCTTGCCGGTGCCCCACAGATGCTGGATCGCCATCGAGCGGAACGCGTTGAGCAGCACCGTCTTGCCGACCCCGCGCAGTCCGGTGAGCACGATGCTGCGTTCTGGCCTGCCTTTGGCTACGCGTTCGAGCACGACTTCAAACTGGGCTAGTTCTGAGTCCCGCCCAGCTAGTTCCGGCGGGCGCTGGCCGGCGCCCGGAGCGTACGGGTTTCGCACAGGATCCACGGCATAGCAGCCTATGGCCGCCTCTAGCGAGATCCCTAGATTGGCTTAGAGAGTCTTAGCCGGCGTGTCGCGGATCTTGCCTCGGGTTGCCGGCCGGCTCGTGCAGGCCTTTGAGATAGGCGTTGTAGGCGGCGAGCTGTTCTTCGTCATCGTCGATGTCGGCGGCGGCCGCGCCGTTGGCGGTGGTGGCGGGCGGGGCGTGGCCGACCGTAGTTCGACGTACCGCTTCCAGCCAGCCGAGGTTACGGGTGGCCGTGCTGGTGTCCGTGCTCCACATCAAGAACACGACCATCATCAGCGCGAACATGATCGCGTCACCGCCGACCCACATGACCGCGCCGCCCGCGTGGAGGTCGCCGACCGCGGTCCCGGCCCAGCCCGGGCGGGGGCCCGTTACCAGGCCCGGGGTGCTGCGGTTGCCGTAGGTGAGGACCAGGCCGGTGAACGTGTCGACCGGCATCACGAGGAAGAGGAGCACCAGCTTGGTGGGGTAAGAGAGTTTCCACTTGATCGGCTCCGAGCCGATGATCGGCAGGAAGAACAGGTACCCGATGACCAGGAACGCGACGTGCTCAGCCTCGTGGGCGGCTTCGTTGGTCGCGGTGAGGTTCGCCACGCCGGTCAGATGCGCGACGACGATGGCCGCCACGTAGGCGGCGAACCCGAACACCGGCCAGGTCAGGAAGCTGGCCGGCTTGGAGCGGACGGCGCGCTTGACCCAGGTGTGGAGCGGGTTGCGGCTGGCGTGCATGAGCAGCGTGATCGGCTGTCCGAAGATCAGCAACGGGGGTGCCGCCATCACCAGCATGAGGTGCTGGATCATGTGGTCCCAGAACAGGGTGTCGTCGTAGACGCCAATCCCGCTCTGGAGCGCCAGCGCTACGACGGCCAGGCCGCCGAGGAACATGCCGGTTCGCCAGGCTGGCCACGGTCGGGCTGGATGCCGGCGAGCGACCCTGATGACGCCCCAGAGATAGAGGGTGGCGGCCAGGACGGTCGCGACCGTGACGACCGGGGCGAACTGCCAGTGAGTGAAGACGGCCTGAAAGCCGAACGGGGAAAGCATGCAACCTCCTGCTCCTGCGTAGTGAGCCTACCGAGCGGGTGGCAGAGGGTTGCGCCCGTGCCTTGGGCTGGCCGGGCTGGGCGGGCTTGCGGGCTGGCCGGGGCTCGGGGCCTGGCCGGGCTGGCCGGGCTCGCGGGCTGGCCGGGCTCGCGGGCTACAGCGGCGGCGGGCCAACGGTGCAGTAGCCGCGCGCTGGCCTGCAACAGCGTTGACCCGGACCTGTTGCCCCAGCTACAGGTCCGGGTCAACGCTGTTGTCGCCCCGGATCGAGTTACAGCAGCAATGAGTCAGCGGTCCTGCCCGGCTGGCGGCCAGCGTCCACCTCCGAGATTCACGGACCGGGCGAATCGTGACACAACCACCAACGGTACGAGCCTCAACACCTTGCGACCGCTAAGGTGGTCGGCGGAGGGTTCGCCTAGTGGCCGATGGCGGCGGTCTTGAAAACCGCTATGGGGCGTGAGCTTCATCGTGGGTTCGAATCCCACACCCTCCGCCAACCAGCCCAAATGCGGTCCGACCTGGGCTTATGCGACTCCGCTCCCCTGCTCCTGATGCCTGTCATGTGCAGTGGTGTGCCAGTGGGAGCGGCCGTTTGTCGCTGGTCGCGGGATATACGCGGGATGAGAATCGGGGCGTTTCCGCAGGTCGGCACCTTAGCTCAGCGCTCCGGTGATGCGCTGGTTGGCGATCTCGTCGTCACCGTCGATGCAGTTGGCGT
>DATNFM010000348.1:0-14168 GCA_035606435.1 Streptosporangiaceae bacterium
ACGCTACTGCCGTTCCGAACCGCTGTTACGGCTCTCACGCGGCACCGGACAGCAAAAGCCCGGCGGACCGGCAGAACGGAAAGGGCAGGCTGTGGCCGGGTTGGCCGGGAAGCGAGGTCCCGATCACGAGAATGACGGGCACCGCCGACAAGGGCGGCTGCGCCGACGCACCTGAGCGCGCGCATATGGCCTGTACTGGCCTGATTTCGGGTCAATCACTCTGATACTAGGCCAAGCTCGACCGCCCAGCGGGCAATGCACTCAGCGAAGAAGGCTTCACGGTCGCCCGGGTTCTCGCCGACGACGTTGTGGAACTGGCCGAACAGTTCGAACGAGATCACGCCGAACAGCGCGGACCACACCATGAGCCCGGTCTGGATGTCGTCGGTGCCGATCTGCGGCGGGAACGCCTCGCGGACCGGCCGAAGCGACTCCTCCCAGCGCGCCGACTCGGGATCATTGTCGGATTCGGCTGCCGAGCCGGCCCGCGCCAGCGCGACATCGAGCAGGAGCAGGACGAGCAGGTTCGATACCCGGCTGGCCGGGCCGATCGTGTCGGCGGGCGCGACGTAGCCGGGCACCGGCGAGCCGTAGATCAGCGCGTACTCGTTCGGGTTGGTGATCGCCCAGTTCCTGACGGTCGTGCAGATCGCCGTCCAGCGGCCGAGCGGGTCGGCCCTGTCCACGGCCGCCTCGCCGGTTTCTGCGGCCTCGCCGAGCGAGTCGTAGGCGTCGATGATGAGCTTGGTGAGCAACTCGTCCCGGCTGGCGATGTAGCGGTAGACGGCCGAGGAGGCCATGCCGAGGTCACGGGCGATCGCGCGCAGGCTGATGCCCGTTGCCCCGTCGGTCGCCAGGTGCCGCCGTCCGGCGTCGAGAATCTCCTTGGTGATCTCGGCCCGGGCGCGCTCGCGCGCGGTCCTCGGTGCCGACCTTGGACCGGTCCCGCCCCCGCTGCCTGCGCCTATCTCAGTTATCGCCATAGTCGAATACTGCCACTAGATAAGAGCGGTGGCAACAATTCGGAGCAGTGCTCTTGACTAGCGGCCGCCGAGTCCGGCATGCTGTTCAAACAGAGAGCGGTGCTCTCTAAATAGAGCGATAGACGCATGGCCGGGCCGATCGAACGGCTAGCCGGATGAGGAAGGCAAGAGACATGGAGCGCGAACTGGACGCCGAGCGCGGATCGAGTGAGCTGCACGTGGTGGTCGGCGCCGGGCCGATCGGGTCGGGAATCGCGCGTTCGCTGGCCGAGCGCGGGCACCGGGTCAAGATTGTCACCAGGTCAGGTTCCGGACCGGACGAGGCCGGCATCGAGCGCGTCGCGGCGGACGCTTCGGACGCCAGCGCGCTGGCGAGCATAGCCACCGGCGCCAGCGCCATCTACAACTGCGCGAACCCGCCGTACCACCGCTGGCCAGAATTGTGGCCGCCGATGGCCGCCGCGATGCTCGGAGCGGCCGAGAAGTCCGGCGCCGTGCTGGTCACGATCTCGAACCTGTACGGCTACGGACCCGCGCGGAACCCCGCCGGCTACAACGCCGCCCACCCGATGACCGAGCAGAGCCCGCTCGCCGCCACCGGCAAGAAGGGCAAGGTCAGGGCGCAGATGTGGCGCGAAGCGTTCGAGGCGCACCAGGCCGGGCGGGCGAAAGTCGTCGAGTTGCGGGCCAGCGACTACGTCGGCCCGGGCGCCAACGCCGTGCTGGGCGACCGGGTCGTGCCGCGGGTACTCAAGGGGCAGGCGGTCACGCTGCTCGGCCGGACCGACCGGCCGCGCACCTGGTCCTACACCGGCGACGTGGTCAAGATGGCCGTGCTCGTGAGCCACGATGAGCGGGCCTGGGGCAAGGTCTGGCACGTGCCTTCCGGTGAGCCCAGGACGCAGCAGCAAGCGGTGGACGACATCGCGCGGGTAGCCGGGGTCAAGCCGGTGCCGGTCAGGACCGCGCCTGGGGCTGTGATGTACGCGATGGGGATGTTCTCGCCGCTGATGCGGGAGCTGCGCGAGACGCGGTACCAGTTCAGCGAGGACTTCATCATGGATTCGTCCGCGGCGGAGCTGGCCTTCGGATTGGAAGCAACCCCGTGGGATAGCGTTCTCGCCGAACTAATTAGCTCTTTCAAGAAGCAGCCGTAGCCGGACTAGCGCAGGTCGGCATCGCCGGCCGCCGCAAGCGCGCGTTCGGTCAGCGGGTCGGCCTGACCGGCAAAGTACAGGTCGAGGACCTGGCCGAACGCGGTTTGCGCCGGGTCGGCGAGCCGGAAGAGCGTCATCGAGGAGCGGAGCTTGGCCGCGTCGATGTCGCCGAAGATCTGCTCGGCGGTCCGGCCGGCGGCGGCGTCGGCCAGGAGTTCCGTGGCCTCGGCCAGGCGCGGGCCGAGCACCGGGTGGCGCAGGTAGGCGCGGGCCTCGGGCAGGGACCTGATCGCGTAACGGCGCGAGGTCGGGCTCTGGCCGAGGCCCGCGATCTGCGGGAAGACGAACCACATCCAGTGGCCGCTCTTGTAACCGGCCTGGAGTTCGGCCAGCGCCCGGGTGTAGGTGCCGCCGGCGTCCTGGGCGGCGACGAAGCGGTCGAGGTCGTACGGATCAGGGGCGGCCGTCATGAGCCCGAGCCCGCCGCCGCCGGGTCCGGGATCGCGCCATCCGGAGCCAGCACCGGGAGGTCGGCGTGGGCGGCGACCGGGATCGTGTCCGGGTAGATCAGGCCGGTGCCGGTATTGAGCACGACGACCTGGTCGCTCTCGGCCAGCCAGCCGGATTCGCGGAGCCTGCGCACCGCGGTCACGCAGGCGGCGCCCTCCGGGCAGATGAAGCAGCCCTCGAGCCGGGCGACCTCGCGCTGGTCGGCCAGCAGGGCTTCGTCTTCGATCGCGATCGCGGTGCCTCCGGTCGCGTAGAGCGAGTCGAGCACCAGGAAATCTCCGAGGGCCTTGGGCACCGTGATGCCGAACGCGATCGTCTTGGCCTCGGCGTTCGGCCACGGCTCGCTCTCGCGGGCATTCTGGGCGAAGGCCCGCACGATCGGAGCGCAGCCGGTGGCCTGGACGCAGACGAGCCGGGGCAGGTCGCCGGTTACCCAGCCCAGCTCGCGCAATTCGAGCAGCGCCTTGTAGATGCCGATGATGCCGACGCCGCCGCCGGTCGGGTACACGATCACGTCGGGCAGCCGCCAGCCCAGCTGCTCGGCGATCTCGATGCCCATCGTCTTCTTGCCCTCAAGGCGGTACGGCTCCTTGAGCGTCGAGGTGTCCTGGTAACCGGGCCGGGTCGGGAGCGCGGCCGCGACCAGGCGGCCCGCGTCGTTGATCAGGCCGTCGACCAGGTACAGCTCGGCGCCAGCGGCGGCGCACTCGGCCCTGGTGATCCCGGGCGCGCCGACCGGCATGACGATCAGGCTCGCCAGCCCGGCTCGCGCCGCGTAGATGGCCCAGGCCGCGCCGGCGTTGCCGTTGGTGGGCATGGCCACTCCGGTGACGCCGAGTTCGGCCGCGCGGGACACGCCGACGGCCGCGCCGCGCGCCTTGAAGGTGCCGGTCGGAATCAGGCCCTCGTCCTTCAGGAGCAGTTCGGGCACGCCGAGCGTCTTGCCGAGGACGGGCAGGGGGAGCAGCGGGGTCATGCCTTCGCCGAGGCTGACGATGCGGCCGGGATCGGCGACCGGGAGCAACTCGTGGTACCGCCACAGGCTGGCTGGCCGGGTGGCTAGCTGCTGAGGGCTCACCGTGGCCGCGACCTGCTCCAGGTCGTACCTGGCCAGCAGCGGCTTGCCGCAGTCACACGTGCCTTGGGGGACCGTCGCGTCGAAGCTCCTGGCGCAGCGTGAGCATTCGAGGTGGGACAGGGCCGAGAACTCTCGGGTCGCTGATGGCATGCGGATCAGGTTAGCTGCCGACGATTTTGCCGGGCCGAATTGGTCCTTGAATCGTGACAGTAAAGCTCTTTCGGAAAAATCATTTTTGTGCTATAATAGGCGAAACGTCTGATAATTTCGGCGGCATGGAACCCTCTAAAGGCCAGGTCGAGAGGGCGCAGCCCAGCCAGACCGCGATGACGGCGGCGGCCGCCCGGGCGGCCCATCTGATCGTGGACAACGAGCCGGTGATCTTTGCTGACACGCTAGCCGGCCCGCTGCTCGGTGACCGGGCCGACGAACTGCTCGACTACCACCGGCTGAACGGATCGCATCTGGTCCTGGCGTCGGCGCGGGGTCAGGTCGTGTGCCGGAGCCGGTATGCCGAGGACGCCCTGGCGGTGGCCGCTGCCGAGCGCGGCATCGCCCAGTATGTGGTGCTGGGCGCCGGGCTCGACTCGTTCGCCTACCGGTCGACGCTGGCGGGCGGGGTCGCGACGTTCGAGGTCGATCATCCGGCGACGCAGGAGTGGAAGCGGGGCCAGCTGGCGGCGGCGGGTATTCGCGTGCCTGACACGGTGGCATTCGTGCCGCTGGACTTCGAGCGACACGGCGCCGGCTCGCTGACGGACGGCCTGGTCGCCGGCGGGTTCGACCGTGATCGTCCCGCGATGATCAGCTGGCTGGGCGTGAGCATGTACCTGACCTCGGAGGCGATCGAGGCCGTGGCCGGCGTCATCGGGAGCGGCTTCGAGCCCGGGACCGAACTCATCATGGACTACATGCTCCCCGCGGGGCTGCGGGACGCTACCGCGGACAGCTACGTCGAGCAGGTCGCGCCCTTCGCCGCCGGCCGGGGCGAGCCCTGGCTAACCTTCCTCGCGCCGGCCGAGGTGGCCGCGATGCTCGCCAAACACGGCTTCTCCGGCGTCCGCGACGTCGGCCAGGAGGACATCGGCGGCCCCGAGCTATGGCACCGGACAGACGCGCTCACGAGGATCGAGTTGTCCCGGCTGGTCCACGCGGTGGTTTAGCGTGTTGCAAGCGCGAAAATGGCTCGCGCATAGGACTATTGACCGGCCGGCACATCGCCCTTTCCGGGTGAGGCCTGACCGATCCCGCGGGGGTAAGCATGATGATCATGACTAAAGATTCGTTGACCAGGTCAGTTGCGGTCCTCGGCCTGGCTGGCGCCCTCTTCGCCGCTGGGTGTAGCACTACGACCACCAGCAGCCCCGGCGCGCCGGCGCCGAAGACCAAGACCAGCGCGCCGTCGACCTCGAAATCGGCCGCGTCGCTCCCGTGCGATCAGGTCAAGAAGCTGCGGACCTCATTGACTGACCTGACCAAAACCGGAATTAACCCGACTTCGGCCAGCAAGCTCACCACCACGCTGAAGGACATCAAGTCCGAACTGATGGCGCTGAAAGGCTCGGCCACGGGCAAGCTCAAGAACCAGGTCGACCAGCTCAGCAAGACGATCACCAAGATCTCGACCGACGCCAAGGGCCTGACCTCGGACCCGGCCGGCACGATCACGAAGCTGACTAACGACCTGTCGAAGCTGAAGTCCACCGCCGGGCCGGTTATCGCCGAGATCAACGCCGCCTGCCCCAAGTAGGCCGCTAGCCGGGCAGGCGGCGCGCGCCGCCTTCTTCAGGCGTCGATCATCTCGGTGCCGGTCAGTTCGGCCTGGTCGAACTCCCAGTACGCGCGCAACGCGGCCAGCTTCCCGGCCCCGTTGCCGCGGTAGGTGTAGACACCGCGTACCACCACGATATGGCGTCCGCCGGGCAGCGTCGTACGGATGATGCCGACATCGGCGACCTCGTCGCCGCAGAGGTAGGAGCGTTCGATCTCGAAGGTGATTTGCTCGTTGGGGGCGATCACCTTGTCGTAGAACGCGGCGATCGCCTCCAGCCCGTGGTGCCCGTCACCGGCTGGGTCGAGCGGAGACGGCCCGATCGGGTCGGCCACCACGGCGTCGTCGGCGAACAGGTCGAGCCAGGCGGTCCGGTCCTTGGCGCGGACCGCCGCCTGCGACCGGCGGGCCAGATCCCTGGCCGTACCCGGGCTCACGCGCGCACCCTGGCGATCACGCGCTCGGCGAACTTGTTCAGCGCGGCCAGCTTCTCCTGCAGCGGCTGGGTGTCCGGCTCGACCGCATAAGGCCAGCGGAAGCCGATGATCACGTCGGTGACGCCAAGGTCTTCGAGTCGCCTGACCCCGTCCACGCTGAACGCGTCCATCGAGATGACGTGCACTTCGAACGGCCGGTCCTCCGTGCCCTCCGCGCGCCGCAGTTCCGCCAGCCGGGCGAGCAGGCCCGGCAGGTCCGCCGGATCGCCGCCGCCGTGCATCCAGCCGTCACCGTTGCGCGCGGCCCGCCGGAGCATGGCCTCGCTGTGGCCTCCGTACAGGATCGGGATAGGTGCGGTCGGCACCGGCGAGAGTTTTACCGGCGGGATTTTGAAAATTTTGCCGTCGTAGCCGTAGTAGCCCCCGCCGGCCAGCCCCCGGATGATCTCGACTTCCTCGTCCAGCCGCAGGCCGCGGCGCTCCCACGGCACGTCGAGGATCTCGTAGTCTTCCCGCCACGGGCTGGTCCCGACCCCGAGTAGCAGCCGGTTTCCGGTCAGCACCGCCGTGCTGGTGGCCTGCTTGGCCACGAGCACAGGGTTACGGATCGGCAGTTTCAGCACGAATGTGGTGAAACGCAGGCGCTTAGTGACCACGCCCAGTGCCGGAATCAGCGAGAACGGCTCGATGAACGGCTTGCCATCCAGGAACTCGCGGGTGCCGTCCGGGCTGTACGGATAGGTACTCGTGGCGTGCTCCGGATAGCAGATGCTGTCCGGCACCACCATCGAGTCATACCCGGCTTCTTCGGCGGCCTGGGCTAGCGGCAGGTAATAGCTAGGGTCGGTCATCGACTCGGCGTAGGAGAATCGCACGGGTCTGATCCTGCCAGGTCGGCCGGCTCAGCGGTAGAACAGGTTCTAGTTCGGCTTCTGGTGTCCGGCCTCGACTAGCTCTAGGTCGGCGGTGATGAAGGCGGCCATGGCGTTCGGAAGCACCGCCCGGAATTCCGGCGGGAGCTGAGTGCCGACGCCGGCCAGCTCGGCGGCCAGGTTCCTGGCCGCGCGCAGCAGGTGGGTGAGGTAGACGTCGCTAGCCGTCGCCGCCAGGCTGGCCGGGACTTGCTCGGGAGCGAAATCGAGCAGGCTGGTGACGCCGTACTGAGGGTTCGGCACGTCGTGGACGGTGGCGAGCAGCCGCCAGTACTCGGCTCTGGCCTGGTGCAGCCGCTCCAGCGCCTCCCAGGCCGACCCCCGGCGCAGGTACTTGCCGACGTCGGCCAGGCAGGCCCAGCCGTTGAAGGCCCACTCGCGTACCTGCGTGGACGTGACTTCGGTCGGCACCCACTTGGCTGCCCGGATGCTCTCGGGGTCATAGAGCACGACCTCGTCCTTGACCCCGGGATACTTCACTGGCGCCGGGATCACGACCATGTCGACCTGGCAGCGGTTCGCGTACTGGGCGAAGATCCGCTCGTGCGGCATGGCCAGGCCGGGAATCTTGTGATGGTAGCTCTCGACCAGCTCGCCACCCACGCTGTCGATGACCTGGTGCGCGTCGGCCAGGGCCGCATCGAAATCTGGCGACTCCAGGCCCAGGCCCATGTCCAGGTCAGAGAGCCGGTCGGCGGCCCCGCGCCCGACTGAGCAGGCGACCACCAGGTACTTGGCGCGCTCGTCACCCTCGCACCAGTCGAGCAGGCCCCGCATGATCGCCTTCTGCCCGTCCAGTTCGGCCGGCAACGCCTCGATCCACTCGCGTCCAGTCTCGTGTCCACCAGGAACCATGGGGCCATGATGCACCCTTCGACTTGCCGCGACCTCGCCACGAGGGTAGAACATGTTCTAGTAATTAGGGCTATCGGGCACGTTGTGGCAGCCGGGAGGCAGCAGGTGGACCTGGTCGAGATGGAGAAGATCCGGCAGCTGAAGTACCGGTATCTGCGGTGCGTGGATCTCAAGCTGTGGGACGAGATCGGGGACGTGTTCACCGAGGACGCCTCCGCCGACTACGGGACGCCGTCGGCCGGGCGGCCGCTGGACCTGAAGTGCCGGGCCGACATCGTGAAGTTCCTGAAGGACAGCCTGGACAACAACATCATCACGCTGCACGCGGCCGGCCAGCCCGAGATCGAGATCGACGGTGACACCGCGACCGGCACCTGGCGGTTCGAGGACACGGTGATGGTGACCGAGTTCCGGCTGGTGATCAAGGGCGCCGCGTTCTACGAGGACAAGTACGTGCGCGGGGACGACGGCAACTGGCGGATCTCGCACACCGGTTACGTGCGGATCTATGAGTCGACGCAGTCGTTCGACGACACGCCGAGCTGGAAACTCACCGCCAACCGCTGGGCGAGCTGAGCTGTGCCTGAGGTGCCCGGGGCGGACCTGCTGACCCAGCCTTTCGCGGACGCCGTGCTCGAAGCCGAGCAGATCATCACCAGCGCCCCGCACATCAAGACCGAGCAGGATCTGGCCGAGGGCTACGACTACCTGGCCGGCTCGATCCGCGCGTCCTTGCAGATGGCCTGGGCCTACCAGCGGGACTTCCCGTTCTTCGTGGCCTCGACCGGTCCGTACACCAAGCTCGGGCTGGACAACCCCGACACCTTGTACTTCCACGCCTACGTGCGTCCTGACGCCGAGTACGTGGTTACCGGCCGCCGGGGGAGCACCGCGGACCTGAGCTTCCAGGTGCTCGGCGGGGACTACTCGCCGGTGCAGGTGCCTGACAGCTTGTCCGCGTTTGATGACCGGGAACTGAAGATCGAGCCGGACGGGTCGTTCGAGTGCCGGTTCGGGCCGGCGCGCGCCAACGGTGGTGCGGGCGGGGTGAGAGAGCAGAACTACTTCACGCTCGGGCCGGGGTCAGCGATGCTGATCGTGCGCGAGGTCTACAGCGACTGGCCGGCCGAGCGCAGGGGCATGATCACCATCAGGCGGGCCGACGGAGCCGGTGCCGCGCCGGTGCCGCCCGACACCAGCGCCATGGCCAAGCGCTACGGCGTGGCCGGCAAGATCCTGGTCTCCCGGCTCAAGACGTTCCTGCAGTTCCCCGAATGGTTCTATCTCCAGCTGCCGGTCAACACGCTGACCGAGCCGCG
The DNA here is from genome assembly GCA_035606435.1 of Streptosporangiaceae bacterium. Classification (GTDB taxonomy): domain Bacteria; phylum Actinomycetota; class Actinomycetes; order Streptosporangiales; family Streptosporangiaceae; genus Chersky-822. The sequence continues at coordinate 9,043 of DATNFM010000348.1, forward strand.
GTCCACGCCGGGCGGGCTGACCACGCAGTTTTCCTCGGTCGGGCACTATGAGCTGGCCGATGACCAGGCCATGATCATCACGGTGCCGGCCGCACCCAAGGAAGTCGCGCCCTATCAGGGCATCCAGCTCGGCAGCATGTGGTACATCTCGCTCGACTACATCAACCACCAGACCAGCCTGACCGCCGACCAGGCCAGAACCGACCAGGACGGGATGCTGCGCTTCGTGGTCAGCGAGCGTGACCCCGGCGTCGTGAACTGGCTGGAAACCACCGGGCATCGGCGCGGCTACCTGCAGCTTCGCTGGCAACGGCTGGCCAGGGAGCTGACCGCAGATGACGGTCCGGCGGCGAAGATAGTGCCGGCGGCCGAACTTGCCCAGCACCTGCCTTTCTACGAAGAGGCGAAGATCACCAAGGCCGATTACGCCGGCCGGATCGCGGCCCGCCAGGCGGCGGTGGCTACGCGAATGCTCGGCTAACGGCGGATGACTGACAATCGTGACTTATTTGCCCGATCCGGGCTACTCTGATGCTGGGAGTTCTTAATGCTGCTGCAGGACAAGGTTGTCATCGTCTCCGGGATCGGGCCCGGGCTTGGCCGGTCGATCGCGATCCGCAGCGCTGAGCAGGGTGCGAACGTGGTCCTGGCCGCCCGGACCGAGTCCAGGCTGGCCGAAGTCGCGAAGGAAGTGACCGCGCTCGGGCGCGAGGCGCTCGCGGTTCCGACCGACGTCAGCGACCCGGACGCGGCCGCCAGGCTGACTGAAGCGACGCTCGAGAAGTTCGGCCGGGCGGACGCTCTGGTGCACAACGCCCTGGCAATGCCTCCCATCAAGGATCTCGGTGTGGTAGACCTTGATGCGGTGCGGGCCTCGTTCGACACTAATGTCGTAGCCGCTCTGCGCCTGACCCGCCTGTTCACCCCGGCGCTCATCGAGAACTCCGGGTCGGTGACGATGATCAATTCCATGGTGGTGCGGTTCTCCCAGCGCACGATGGGGCCGTACAAGATGACGAAGGCTGCGCTGCTCGCGGTCGCGCAGTCGCTGGCGAGCGAGCTCGGCCCGCAGGGGGTCCGGGTCAACTCGGTCGCGCCCGGGCACATCTGGGGTAACTCGCTGCAGTGGTACTTCGGCTACCTGGCCAAGAAGCGCGACGTTGACCCGCAGGTGATCTACGACGAGACCGCGGCCAATACCGACCTGCGCCGGCTGCCGTTGCCCGATGAGATCGCCGACACGGTCGTGTTCCTGTCCTCGCCCATGGCCCGGTCCATTACCGGCCAATGCATAGATGTGAACTGCGGCGAATATCACCATTGACCAGGTTGCCCAGGATTAATCCGGAGTTTGAGGGATCCGTGAAACGTAAGCCGGACTCCTGGGCGAGCCCGGCCCCAGCTACTCCGGTACGCGATCGTGTGGGCACCGTCGGTGATCTGCATGCCTCCGCGACCAGGCTCACCGGCCTGACCGACTTCGGCGAGGATGACTACCTCGACGGCCTGGCGATGCTGCTGGCGTCCTACGAGCGGGACGAGAAGCTGACGCCGCTCGGCCAGAAGATGCACCGGGTGGCGCTCCGCAGCGCGCTGGCGGCCCGGTTGGTCAGCGAGGCGGCCTGGCAGCAGCACCCGGAACACTCATCGGTGACGATCGAGCAGCCGATCTTCGTCCTCGGGCTCCCCAGGACCGGCACTACCGCGCTGCACCGGCTGCTGACGGCCGACCCGGCTAACCAGGGCCTCGAACTGTGGCTGACCCAGATGCCGCAGCCGAGGCCACCGCGCGAGACCTGGGCATCCGACCCGTTCTACACGGCGATGGACGAGGGCTTCAAACAGCATCACATCGAGCATCCGGAGTTCATGGGCCTGCACCTGCTCGGTGCCGATCAGGTCGAGGAGTGCTGGCGGCTGCTGTGGCAGTCGATGCGGTCGATCTCGTTCGAGTGCCTGGCTCACCTGCCGACCTACTCCTCGTGGCTGCAGAGCAAGGACTGGACCGACGCCTACCGCAGGCACCGGCGCAACCTGCAGCTCATCGGGCTGAACGATCCCAAGCGGCGCTGGGTGCTGAAGAACCCGAGCCACCTGTTCGCACTGGATGAACTGCTGGCTGTGTACCCGGACGCGCTGATCATCCAGACGCACCGGCTGCCGCGGGTCGTCATCGGCTCGGCCTGCAGCCTGTCCGCGCACGCCACGGCCGGCTTCAGCGAGCGGTTCGTCGGCCCGGTGATCGGCGAGGATCAGATCGAGCTCTGGGCCCGCGGACTCGATGAGTTCATGGCGGCACGGGCGCGCTATGACCAGTCGCGCTTCTGCGACGTCTGGTACGACGAGTTCGTATCCGATCCGCTCGGTACCGTCGAGTCGGTCTATGAGTACTTCGACATCGAGCTCACCGGTCCGGCCGCCGACGGCATGCGCGCGATGCAAGCGGAATCCGCGGGTGAGGGCCCGGGCGGCGTCGCGGGCGGGCCTCGTGATGCCCGATGGCGGCACAAGTACTCCCTGGCCGACTTCGGCCTGACCGCCGAGCAGGTAGACGAGCGCTTCGCCGGCTACCTGGGCACCCGCGTCTAGCCCGAGCAGCTTTTCCACTCGTGGGCGAGCATGGCGAATAGGACGTCGTCGGTCCATTCGCCTTTGGCCCAGACGCTCTGGAGCATGACGCCTTCCTTGCGCATGCCGATCCGTTCGAGCAGGCCCATGGAGGCGGTGTTGCGCCCGTCGCAGCTGGCGGTGACCCGGTGCATGCCCCTGGCGTCGAACAGGTAGCCCAGCAGGGTCCGCACCGCTTCGATGCCGTAGCCGCGGCGCCAGTGGGCGCGGCCGATCGTGTAGCCGATCTGGGTATGGACCGGATCGTAGGCGCTCGGCTTGGCGCCGCAGTCGCCGATCAGCTCGCCGGTGGACCGGAGCGTGATCGCGAACTGGAACCACTCGCCCGGCGTGTCGGGATGCATCCGCCGCATGTCCTTGATCAGCCGCTCGCCGTCGGCCCGCGGGTAGGGCGCATTCCAGCTCTGGTAGCGTGCCACGTCCGGATCAGACCGGTAGTTCACGAAGGCAGCCAGGTCGGCGGGCCGGAACCGGCGCACCCCGAGCCGTTCGCTGACCAGTTCAGTGAATCCCTGATCGCCCACGGCGGTTACCTGCGCCTGGATTCCGGCACGTCAGACGGGCCGACGTGGTTCTCCAGCCATTCATCGAGCGGCTGAGTAACCCGGAAGAAGTCGGCGACCTTGTCCTTGGCGGCGGCCGTGTTCAGCCACGGCTCGATCGGCCACTCCTGCCAGGCGACGAGACCTCTGTTTCGCAGCAACTCGATTCTCGGGTGATCGGCCGGATAGCCGCGCGGCGTGGTCTTGAGGGGATCCCGGCCGTGCACCTCGTATCCCTCTTTCGTGATCGCCTCGATGACGCGCTCAAGCTCGTGGCCGGTCAGGTCCTCGGCGACCGCCTGGCGGTACCGGGCGATCTGATCCGGAGCCATCTGGTGCATGCCGCTGCCGGCCGCCAGGCCGCTGGCCGAGAACTGCACGTAACCAAATCCGATGACTGCGCCAATTCCGGTCTTGTAGGGCGACTTGTCGGCGCTGAACCTGACATCCCGGTACGGCCGGAAGATCTTGACCTCACCGAACTCCGGCGACAGTTCCTCGGTCAGCTCCTGCATCGGGCCCAGCACAGCCTGGTCGTAGGTCACCTTGTGGGCGGTCCAGTACGCCTTGGAGTTGTCTTCCTCGAGGCCGTCGTAAAAGTCCAGCGCCGCCTCAGACCAGCCAGAAAATCCCATGGCCGAAAGCCTACGACCGGCGGCCGCGTCAGGCGCGACCCCCGGCCCAAGGCGTCAAAAGTCACGTCGTGGCCGGTCGTTTCCGGCCGGTGAGCAAGGCCGCCGCGACCACGCCGGCGGCGGCGAACAGGGCGACGATGAGCAGCACCGCGTGCCGGTAGGTCAGCACCGGATCGCTGGCGGCGACGTGCGACAAGATCGCGACCAGTCCGGCCACGCCCAGCACTGTGCCGATCTGCCTGGCCATATTGAGAATCCCGCTGCCGGTGCCGAACCGGGCGGGCGGCAGCGCCGCGCTGCCGGCGCCGAGCAGCGACGGAATCGCCAGCCCGACCCCGGCTCCGCCCAGCAGCTGCGATGGCAGCAGGTGCGTCAGGTAGGCCGGATCGGCCTGCAACTGGGTGAACCAGAGCAGCATGCCGCCGGCGTTGACCAGGCAACCGATCACGGCCACCCGGCCGGGTCCGCCGAGCCTGGCCGCCAGGCGCGGCGCCACGAGGCTCGCGAACGGCAGCACCATCAGCGGACCAGGGCCGATCGCAAGTCCGGCGCGCACGGCCGAGTAGTGCCAGATGCCGGTCAGGAACTCCACCGAGTTCAGCACGAACGCGCCGAATGCGGCGTAGTACAGGATCGAAGCGCCGAAGGCGCCGCTGAATGCCTTGTCCCGCAGCAGGCCGAGTTCTATGACGGGCGAATGGTGGGCTCGCGACCTGAGCACCATCGCCGCGCCGCTGACCACCGCGCCGGCCATCGAGCCGAGGAAAGCGGCCGAGCCCCAGCCCCACTCCGGAGCCTTGACCAGGGCGAAGGCGATCAGGCCGACGGCCAGGGCGAGCAGCCCCGCGCCCGCCAGGTCGGGCCGGCCGGTGATCCGGTCGTCCTTGCTGTCCGGGACGACCCGCGAGGTCAGCACGATCGCGACCAGGCCGACCGGCAGGTTGATCCAGAACACCCACCGCCAGTTGAGCTGCACGAGGCTGCCTCCGACGACCGGGCCGAGTGCGGCGCCGAGCGCGCCCACGGCCGACCAGGCACCGATCGCGCCTGACCGCGCCTTCGCCGGGACCGAGGAGAGCAGCAGCGACAGCGAGGCGGGCACCATCAGGCCGGCGCCGGCGGCCTGGATCACCCGGGCGCCTGTAAGAGCCGCGACGCTCGGGGCCAGGCCGCACAGCAGCGAGCCGACGGTGAAGCCGATCAGGCCGAGCGAGAACACCCGCCGCCGGCCGATCCGGTCGGCCCATCGGCCGGCTGGCACCAGGATCGCCGCGAACACGATCGTGTAGGCGTTGAGCACCCAGGACAGCGAGCCGAGGCT
>DATNFM010000349.1:0-9821 GCA_035606435.1 Streptosporangiaceae bacterium
AATACGATCACAGCAGCCTGATCGCGATCGTCGGCGACAACGGCGCCGGCGGCGCGCACCCGCGCGCGGAAGGCGGGCTGGCGGGCATCGAGCGGCGCCTCAAGGCCTTCGATGGCATGGTCGCGGTGACCAGCCCGACCGGAGGGCCGACTCAGGTGACGATGGAGTTGCCATGCGAGTTGTCCTTGGCGAGGATCTGACCCTCCTGCGGGACGGCCTGATCCGGCTGCTTACCGCGTACGAGATGGAGGTCGTGGCGGCCGCGGACAGCGGACCGGGATTGCTGCAGGCGCTGCTGACCCAGCGGCCGGACGTGGCGGTCGTGGACGTGCGCCTGCCGCCGACCTTCACCGATGAGGGGCTGCGGGCGGCGATCCAGGCTCGCGCTCAGCTGCCAGGCCTGCCGGTGCTCGTCCTGTCCCAGCACGTCGAACAGCTCTACGCGAAGGAACTCCTCGCCACGGGATCGGGCGGCCTTGGCTACCTGCTGAAGGACCGGGTCTCCGACGTGCGCAGATTCATCGACGCCGTGCGTACCGTCGCCGACGGCGGCACCGCCATGGATCCCGACGTCGTGTCCCAGTTGCTGGCCCGCCATGAGCGGGACGAGCGCCTGAGCTCACTCACGCCGCGGGAGCGCGAGGTACTCGCGCTGATGGCAGAAGGACACAGCAACGCCGGCATCGCCGGCCGGCTGGTGGTCACCGAGAAGGCAGTCAGCAAGCACATCGGCAGCATCTTCTCCAAACTCGACTTGTATCCCGCCGATGACGGCAACCGCCGCGTCCTGGCCGTACTCACCTACCTCAACGCGTGACGCTCCCGCCGGCGCGAGGCGTGGCAAGGGATGAGTTCGGGGTGTCTGGCGCCGGGTTGAGCAGCGTCGATGTCACGTTACTGTAGTTCGGTCCCGGGACGCTACTACAGTAACGAGGGCTCAATGTTGCCAGGGCTACGTCGATATCCCGGTACTGTAGCTGCTTCCCGGGACGCTACTGCAGTAACTGTACTTTGATGCTGCCGCTCAAGGCCGTAATGGACCCGAGCCGTTTTCAGGTCGATTGCGAAGACGCGGGCATTTAGCATGCACAGTGAAATTGGGCCCGGGCACTTGCCTTTTATGGCAGGTGCCCGGGGCGTTGCTTTGCCCTACTCGCGGATGCCGATCGCTTCGACCGGGCGGGTGTGCAGCGCGTGCCGCGTCGGCAGTGCGAGGGCTATCAAGGCCAGGAAGGCGGAGACGCCGAGGATCGCGGCGAGCCAGCCGGCCGGCGTGTAGGGGCGGAGGGTTCCGGTGAGCACGTGGCTGAGCGGTAGTAGTGCGGTGGCCGCGATCGCCAGGCCGGTGCCGAGGCCGATGATGATGATCAGGACGGCCTCCCAGCGCGCCATCGACCTGACCTGGCGGGCGGTGGCTCCGGTGAGCCGCAGGAGCGCGAGCTCGCGGCGGCGCCGGAGCGAGATCATGATCAGCGTGTTGAGGATGGCGATCGATGTGAAGGCGAAGATCATCGCGACGAAGAACGGCCCGAGCCAGTGGTTCAGCTCGTTGTTCGCGTCGTTGGCGGTGGCGAGCGCGGCGCTGTCGCCGACGTGGAGTCCTGGGTAGCGCCGCGCCAGCGCCCGCAGGCGCCCGGCCACAGCCGCCGCCGGCTGGCTGGTCTGGACCAGGATCGTCGTGAGCAGCGGGCTGGTTTGGTGGGCGGCCGCGAGCTGGAAGGCGAGCAACGCGTCGCCGAAGGCCAGGTCGCGGGTGTAGATCGCCACGACGGTGGCGCGGGTGCGGGTGTCGTCGCCGAGCATGATCGGCACGCGGTCACCGATGTGGGCGTGAGCGGCGTCAGCGGTGTGGGTGCCGAGAGCGATCGTGTCGCCGTGCAGGGCACTCAGTGACCCCGCGACCAGGCCGGGGTTCAGGCCGCCGCCCCGGCCTCCGGTGAGGATCTGGGCGGAAAGGCTATCGTTGCCGCCGAAGCTCGGGCCGAGCGAGGTTTGTGTCAGCGCGACCGCCGAGCGCACTCCCGGGGTGGCGCGGACGTCGGCCAGCGCGGCGATCGGGAGCCCAGGCCCGGCGCTGGTCACGGTCAGCTGGCCGGTCAGTGCCGCCCGCCATTGGCCGGTGGTGGCATGGTCGATGGTGGTGCTGCCGAAGAACATGGTGCAGGACAGGCCGACGGTCAGGACTATCGGAGTGCTCGCCGAGGAGAAGCGGCGGGTGGCGGTGCGAAGGTTGGCAGAGGCGAGGAACCCGCCGACTGGTGAGATCGCCGCCAGTGCCGGGCCCAGCAGCCGGGCCAGGGCGTAGGCCACGACCGGCCCGAAGAACGCGGCCGCCACCACGAGGCAGATCGCGCTCATCTCTGAGGTGGGCGCGACCGTCTGCGGGCTGGTGGTCGTCGTCGAGACCAGCAACAGCGGGATCGCGCCACCCAGCGCCAGCACGCCGCCGATGATCCGGCCGGGTCCCAGCAGCCGAGGTTCGGCCGCGGCGTCGGTGAGCGCGATCGTCGGCGCTACCCGGGCGGCGCGGCGCCCGGCGGCCAGCACCGCGACCAGCGCGATGACGACTCCGCCGACGACGGCCGCGGCGGCTGGCAGCCAGTCGTAGCGCAGGGTGAAGTCCGGCGGTTCGATGCCGTGACGCACGAGCGCGTGGGCGAGTGCCCGGCCGGCCACGATCCCGGGCCAGATCCCGGCCACCGAGCCGATCAGCGCGACGATCGCCGCCTCCCACGCGATCATGCGCCGGATCTGACCGGGCGTCGCGGCAACCGCCCGCATCAGCGCGATCTCGCGCTCGCGCAGCTGGATCGACAGGCCAAGCGTGCTGGCCACGACGAACATCGCGATGAACATCGCCAGCCCGCCGAACGCCGCCGTGACCGGGATCAAGGTCGTGCGGGCCGCCTCAAGGGCCGGGTACTCGGCCGCTCCGCGGGCGGCACCCGTGAGCACCTGCGCGCCGCCGGCGACCGCGCGCAGACGGGAGAGGTCGAGGCCGTGGCCGGCGAGCACACCGATCGCGTCGACCCGCCCCGGGTGACCGGCCAGCCGGGTTGCCTCGGCGTCGGTCAGGAATACCGCTGTCTGCTGGATGACGGGGTCGGCCGGCCGGGCGACGCCGACCACCGTGACCGTGCGCGCGGGCTCGGTGCCGGCGAGGGTCAGCCGCGTTCCGAGCGCGGCCGGGTAGCCCGTGACGACCTCGCCGGGCGAGGCGGGCGGCCGGCCGGCGGTCAGCACATACGGCGTCAGCGCGGCGCTGCTCCAGCCGTGGGCGACCACGGTCCTGTTGCCGAGCCGGGCGGGTACCGACACATCGCCGATCGCGGCCCGAACTCCGGGCACGGCCGCCAAACGTCCCGCGAGCGCGGAACTCACCCGGGCGCGCTCGGCCAGCTGAACATCGTGCTTGCCGCCGACCGTCTGGCGCCCGGTCACGACCGCCGCGGCGGCGGCGTAGAGCTCGACGGGTGAATGCGTACGCAGAATGGATTCCAGTTGCATGCCCCAGGCCATCGATGCCGTGGCCGCGGCGAACAGCGCGACCAGCGCGCCGGTGAAGGTGGCGAGGCGCCCTCGGGCGCCGAGAACGGCTAGGCGCAGCATGGCTCAGGACCTCCCCAGGCGCGCGAGGCGCTCTGCTACCTGGCTGGCGCTAGGGGCGTCCAGCGTCCCGGCCACCTGCCCGTCGGCGAAGAGGATGACCCGGTCGGCGTAGGCGGCCGCCACCGGATCGTGGGTGACCATCACCACCGTGTGCCCGCCGGAGTCGACGACCTCGCGGAGCAAGGCGAGCACCCCGTGCCCGGTGGTGGTGTCCAGGGCCCCGGTCGGCTCGTCGGCGAATACCACCTCCGGCTGGGTGATCAGGGCCCGAGCGATCGCGACCCGCTGCTGCTGCCCGCCGGACAACTGCGAAGGCCGGTCGCCCAGGCGCCGGTCCAGCCCGACCCGCGCGGCGATTTCCGTGACCGCCGAACGCCGAGGCCGGCGACCGTCCAGGCGCAGCGGCAGGGCAATGTTCTGGGCGACGGTGAGAGACGGCAGCAGTTTGAAGGCCTGGAACACGAAGCCGATCCGCTCGCGCCGCAGGATCGTCAGCCGCCGCTCGCTGAGCTGCTCCAGGCTGGTGCCGCCGAGCGCAACGGTCCCCGAGTCCGGCCGGTCCAGGCCCGCGGCGACGTTCAGGAACGTGCTCTTGCCCGAGCCCGATGGTCCCATGATCGCGGTAAACGACCTAGGACACAGCGAGGCGGTGACGCCATCGAGGGCGACGACCGCCCCCTCGCCCCGGCCGTAAACCTTGCGGACATCGCGCAAGGCGACCGCCGCGGTCGAAATAGGCGTATTAGGTGATGAAATAGTCGAAGTAGCCATAATGCGATCGTATGGTTCGGCCGCCTTACCCCACATCGTCGAATGGGCGGTTTCAGGCTCCTGCCGCCGGACGACCGGCCCTCCTACTCAGGTAGGAGGACTGGCGTGCTCCCGCTCTCTGCCCGCAATGCCATCGCTTCTGCCTCCCGCATATGCACGTCTGCGGCTGGCCGGCCACCCGGCCGGCAAGCGCCCCCAAGGTCAAAAGCTCACACCATATTTTCCGCCTGAAAGATATTGCGGTGTTTAAGGTTCGCGCGTGAAACCTTGTGCCCTTGCAGTTGACCGATGCGGACGCCCCTCCTTCGGCCCGCACGAGTCACATGAGTCGGAACGCGCGCCTCGGGCTCTGCCTGGTTCTATATCCGGCAATACCTAAATATGCATACTGTAAACTGATACTATACAAAATATCACCTATCGTTGTATCGTTCCTAACATCGCAGGCAGAACGCGTTCTTTGAGGAGAGCGACACGTGATGAAGGAGGGCATCGATGCGCAGGTGGATGAAGCACGTTCGCTCGTGGCGGCCGGGGAGACCTGGTGTCTTGTACACCTGCACCGGAGGTGCGTTAGGGCTTATGGACGTGCCCTTATCGGCCTTCAATGCCATCAGCGCCCAGCAGGCCATCGCGCTAGCCTTACCAGCGGGCGTGACGATCACCGTCGGGCTGATCAACGTCTATATCGGCGACTCGTCGGCCGCCTGGCGACGGGGTTTTCAGCAGGGCTGTCAGGCTTGCAAGCTGTACCAAATGCTCGACGTCAAATCCGGATTCGCCGCGCTGCCTAGCCGACCAGGAAGGCATGGCCAGCGGGGCGGTTAGGCGCCCTTCGGGCCCCGGGGCACAACGGCAGTCACGTCCGCGCTGCTGCCAGGCATACGCGGGCGGCGCTGCGCGTTGATGTCCTCGACTCCGAGCAGCGCGAGGATCTCCGCGATACTCGCGCCGGTGGCATCCGCGATGCGCTGGACGGCCGAGACAGTCGTCGGCTCGCGGGGCAGGCCCTCGGCTGCGATGAATTCGTGAATAGCGTCGTCGCCGTGGCCAAGCTGGCGCATGCGGACGTACACCCAGCTGGCGATTCGCTCGCCGGAGGTGAGCGGGGCGTGGTCGGTGGTAATGGGATTGCGCCCGAACGCCGGAGCGGTCATGAGCGGATCGGGGTCGCCACCCCGCAGGACGGAATCGAAACTGCCCGGCGCCCATTGGTACATGACCTCGGCCGCGCCGACGGTGGATTCTGGGTAAGAGCTGCGCTCCCCCTTCTCAAGACGGCTGATGGTCTTGATGGAAATCATTCCGGCGCTTCGGTCCCGGACGAACCGGCCGCGCTGACGGAAGCCGTACCCGAGCTCGCCCCGGCGCCGCTCAAGCGCTTGACCTAGGCGCAGCCATGCCTCGTGAGGATATGTGTCCACTACAGTCCGCTCCGAGCCTCCGGTGTCCCATCGTACCCGGACATAGTTTGCCACATTGAGACTGGGAAGTCGTTCACCAACGTTGCATGACAAGCCTGACCGGCTCGGTTGGCTGTCGCCGGCGTGTCGCCTGGTGACCACTGAGCAACCAGTGCCTGCTGGAACTCGCTAAGCCGCAGGTCAGGCATCTGCTCGGCGATCCCCGCCCGTATTGCTCGGCATATCGCACCGAGCTACTTCTGAGCAACGGTGACCATCAGTGTCTTTATATGGCTTGCAAAACGCTGGCCTATGCTTTACCTTCGGCGACAGAGCCTGACACAAACGGTCACCATCACTCCGGGCCGGAATGGCCATCAGGCATCTACCACAACCCTGAAATGGCTCCGCCGAGTTCTCTGGTGGAGCAGGGGCTGGCCCAGGAGGACCCGCTCTGACCTAGTAAGGAGAATCCGCCCAGTGAGTACCGATTCCGTCCCTCCGAACCCATTGCTGACCCCCGCCGAGGTCGCGACCGCCTTCCGCGTCGACCCGAAAACCGTGACCCGCTGGGCCAAGGCCGGCAAGCTCCGAAGCATCAGAACACTTGGTGGCCACCGGCGATATCTCGAGACCCAGATTCGGGAGATGCTCTCCGATGATGGTCAGGCCACCATCCCGCACCCTCGCGCCGCGAACTAAGGCAACGCGCATCGTCGGGCACGGAGGTAGCGCTGATGTCCATCTCGCTGTTCTCCGGATTCCCAATCTGGGAGCCGGTATATAAGCCGCGACATAGATCGACGCGCCCGGCGCGTGACGGTTCCGGTCGGCTCGCTCAGGCGGATCGGCAAACACCAGCAGCGCGGTCTCCGGGCGACCGCCCGGAGACCGCGCTGCGACTGGCTGACCTGGTCAATGTGTCGGCGGTACCGGAGTTGCTCGACGGACTCACCAGCCGGCAACTCCGCTGGCTACTCGAAGACTGCACGGGCAACGACTACGTGAGCGCCGTCCCCGAGATCGCCTATCTCATCGCACACCCGTCGCACTCCACCATGACCCTGACGCTGGCCTGGGATGATTTCCGTCAGTTCACCCGCGCCGCGCAGGGCCTTCTTGCGGGCACCCGGCACTGGTGGGAGTTCTTCGATTCCGGCGATCAGGACGCATCCCGCGCGGACACGGCCGCGGCAGTTATGGCCGACCTGGCCGACGACGCCTGGGAATTGATCACCTCAGGACCGCCGGTGCGGATAGAGCAGCGAGTCTTCCCAGGTCGCGATGACCAGGTACCCGAAGCGCGCCGGTTCGTCAAGCGGGCACTGGATGGCTGCCCGGTTGTCGATGACGCGATCTTGTGCGTCTCAGAACTGGCGACAAATGCTCTGCTGCATTCGGCCTCGGGCAACGGCGGCGAGTTCAAGATCATCGTGCAGCGAGGCCAGTCGTCCGTGCGCGTCGCCGTGTCCGACGACGGATCGCCAGGCAAACCAGCAATACGCGTATTGGACGCTACATCAGAGCAAGGACGGGGGCTTGCTCTGCTAGCGCTGACAGCCAGTCGCTGGGGTGAATCAGGTGACGAGCACGGTCGCACGGTCTGGTTCGAGCTTTACTGGGACGCCGCGGAGGCATTCGCATGAAAGGCATGCGTGCGTTACCGGTCGATCAAGGGCGTACGCTCATAGCCGTAGAACACAGCACATATCGGGGAAGCGGCAGCGGTGTCTTCTGGGTCGTCGGACAGCCTGCTAGGCACCATCGGCAGGGTGACCGTGTCCATTCCCGCGCATGGCCCGGGTGAAGTTCTCCTGCCAGTACGTGGTGGCACCGAGGCATTCGCCGCCTGGTCAGACGAGCCAGTCGCCAAGCACAGTCGCGTCGTTGTCGTCGAATGCCTGTCGGCACGGTCGGTTTTCGTTTCCATGCTTTCTACCCGGCCGGCCTGATGACCGGCGAGCGCGCACTCATTGAGGAGTCACGATGTTTTGGTGGCGGGTTCCTGCGCCGAACGAGGCGCTGCTGATCTCCGGTTCGAAGGGACGTAGGGACGGCTCCGAGCAGTTCAGGATCGTCACCGGTCACGGTGCCATGGTCCTGCCGATCAAGCAGAAGGCCCGGCTGCTTTCGCTTGCCCTGCGCGAGGCTGAGATCGTCGAGGACTGCATAACCCAGCAGGGAATCCGGCTCAATGTCCGGGCCGTGGCCGCTTTCAAGGTCGGCGACGACCCGGTCTCGATCGCCAACGCGGCCCGCAGGTTCCTGACCGAACAGGACAAGATGGAGATCCTGGTCGGCCGGGTGTTCGCCGGGCACCTGCGGTCGATCATCGGCGGCCTGACGGTCGAGCAGATCATCCGGGAGCGCGACCGGGTCGCCCAGGAAGTCAAGGACGGCAGCCATGGCGAGATGGAGAAGCTCGGCATCGTCGTCGATGCCATGGAGATCCAGGAAATAGAAGACGGCACCGGCTATATCAACAATCTCGCCGCCCCGCATGCGGCGGCAGTCGCGAGCGCGGCCCGCATCGCCCGGGCTCAGGCCGATCAGGAAGCCGCTCAGCGCGAGCTTGAAGTAGCCGCGATGAAGGCTCAGTACGAGCGGGATGCCGAGATCAAGAAGGCCGGCTTCCTGGCGGAGACCGAGCAGGCCAGGGCAAGGGCAGCCCAGTCCGGCCCGCTCGCGTCGGCACAGGCGTCCCAGGAAGTCATCGAGCAGCAGACAGCGCTGGCCAGCAGGCAGGCCGACCTGGCCGCGCAGCGCCTAGAGGCGGAAGTGCGGCGGCCGGCCGACGCCGAGGCCTATCGCAGGCGTGCCATTGCTGAGGCGGACCGGGACCAGGCCAAGCTCACCGCGGAAGCCGACGCCTACCGGCAGAGAGTGCTCGCCGAAGCAGACCGCGACCGGGCCAAGCTCGCGGCCGAGGTCGAGGCGTACCGCGACACCACGGTTGCCGAAGCACAGGCCACGGCGGCCAAGTTGCAGGCCGACGCGGCCGCCTACTCCGAGCGGGCGACTGCTCAAGGTGAAGCCGACGCGAACGAAGCCAGGGCCACCTCGCTGCGCGCGGGTAACCAGGAGCTCATCGCAGCCAGCCGTCTCATCGAGCAGCTGCCCGCCCTGGTGGAGGCGGCGGCGCGCGGCATCGCCGGCTCCAACCTGACCGTTCTGAATGGTGCGCAGGGGGTCAATGAGCTGCTGGCCGGCCTGGTAGGCCAGGGGTTGTCGATTCTCGAGCTACTCAAGAACTCGACCGCCACCGCAGCCGGCGCAGCCGGAGAACTCCCGCCCCCCGAAGCGAACGGACAAGTCGCGCCCAAGGCCGCGTCTCAGTAATAGAGAAACGCCAGCCACACGAGCCACGCGCGATCTGGTGAGTGCGGTCATTCATCTGATCCGCTGGGCCGCAATTCCGACCGACTGGACCGCACTTCCCACCCTGTGCCGGCTTACCCATGATTGGGGCGCACTTACCCATGATTGCGGCGCACTTACCTATGATTGCGCGCACTTACCTATGACCTGAGTTAGGCCAACTTAGTGCAGCCCGGACGGCCGGGGCCGGGGAGCAAGTGCGGCCCCGGATGCGCTGCGTAGTCGCGGCACCCGGTTGGTCATGGTGATCCGGCAGAGCGGGGAGGCTGCCTCGTCAAGCGGAAGACTTTGCGGGGCTATATGACGTTTTCTTTACCGGATCATGCTGCAAGCACTGACCGGCAGCGGCCGGCCGTCACGCCGGTCACCCGGCGGCGGCTAGTGCGCACATCGCGACAGCGCTTGCGGCGAACCCCCGCGTCAGCGCCCTGGCTAAGCCGCCATCCCCAAACCGTGGCCTAAGACGGGGACCGCACTTCCCACCCGTTGCGCCGACTTCCCCATGATTGGGGCGCACTTACCCATGATTGCGCGCACTTACCTATGATTGCGCTGTTACAAACTAACATAAGGCCGACATAATGGCGGCGCAACTATGGGTAAGTCAGCGCAACCAAGGGGAAGTCAGCCCGAACCATAGGGAAGTGGCGGCCGGAAGCC
>DATNFM010000350.1:0-29113 GCA_035606435.1 Streptosporangiaceae bacterium
GGGGGCTAGCGCGGCCGGGGCTATAGCGGCCGGGTGGCCGCGGGAATCCATCACCATCCCGCGACCACCGGCCGCTAATTCTTGCGCTGCGACCGCCGGACTAACCGATCAGGCCGAGCAGCGCCAGGAAAACTGCGAAAATGTTCGGCTGCATTTGCAGACCCTTCCTCTTCGATAACTCGCGGCCTTTCTGGCCGTCGCAGTTATCTAAACTCGGAATGCGTCCACTAATCGGGTTGAAATCCGGGCGATTTCCGGTCCTTATGCGGCCGGAATCCGGTTACTATCGGGTTGTCATTAACAATTACCGATCGAATTCTCGCTTAGTGCTGGTCGGCGGTCAATCCAGCGGCGACGAGCCGCGAAACCATCAGCGCGGCCTGCTCAGGCCGCCGCGCGAAGAAGTGGAACTCCCACGGATGCAGTCCTGCGAGTTCTCGCTCGAGCGCCCCCCAGATCCAGTCAAAGCTGGTGACCTGGTCAAGCCCGCCGCGACCAGCGCCGAGCAACGGGAACGCGATCGACCGCAGAGCCGGGCTGAACAGCCCGCGCTCGGCCTGCGCCAGCGCGAGCACGTTCCGCACTCCCTCGGCGATCGCGACCGGCTCGACCACGTAGTTGTTGCTGCTGGGCTGAGGGCTCACGACCGCGACGTGGTAGAGCCTGCGGATACCGCGCCTGCTCATTTCCCCAGCTGACGTGGGTGCCACCGCGCCGAGCGCCACCGCCAGGCCCGGCCTGGCGTTCTTGCTTACCCAGGCCGCGAGATCGGCGGCCACCACGTCGATGGCGATGTGTCCGTCGACGTTCTTCGTCGCCGCCATCCGCCTGACCGCGGCCGACACCGATGACTTGAAGAGCTGAGGCGGCTCCATGTACGAGTTCGTCGGGACGACGAGTACGTCGACGCCGGCAAGCAGTTCGACCGGCTCGGCCCGCACGATCACCGTCAGCGCCAGGCCAGCTACCTGGCCGCGCAGAACGACCTGCCGAGCCGGCGGCGGGGACGGCGGGGGCGGCGACTGCGGCAGTGGCTGGGGCGATGGCCGCGACGCGAGCTTCAGTATCTCCTCGGCCACCTGCTCGATGAGGATTCGTTCCTGGTGTTTCCTGAACCGCTCCACGCTGACCCCGTAAATGAGGGCCGCCCGTCGCCGTCGATCGGACGCAGGCTTGTCACGCCTGCCGCTATCCAGGCCAAAAGTCGCCATCGCGGCCTTGCCAAGCTCGCCCTCCCCGAGGTTCGCAACCGCCTTTCGCAGCATTTCCTCGATGCCGAGATCGCCGATCCGGTCCGCGAGCAAACGCAGGCTCGGCAAATCGGTATGCCGCAGCCGGGTCAGCCCGCGCTCCCTGAGCACTCGCAGATCGTCGACCAGCGCCGGCACGGCCGACTCACCGGGAACTACCGACATACCCCTAGCGTGACAGTTCCCGGTGAATCAGACGAGTCGAACATTGCCCTAGCTAGCGATATCGCTGATTTGGTCATCGAGCCAGCAGATCCCGTAGCCGAATCCGACCCGCATTTCCTGAAAGGCCACATGGACCTCACCGAAGATGTCCGGCGAGATGGTCTCCGTGGGCGGCCGGCGCTCGTAGATGACCGTGTTCGGCACCCCGCTAACCCGCCAGACCGCGAGCGGCAGGCGGACACCGCTGAATCTCACCCGGAGCTCGAATGAGTCGCTGCGGCGGAACGGCACGTGCACGTAGTGAGCTGCCATTGGCTGGCCGGGCGGCAGCCGCAACCGCATCGCATATTCGTGCCTCTCCCCCGCTCGCAGTGGGTTCGGCAGGGCAATGACGTTGCGGAAGAAGGTCTCATACGGCTGCTCGCGCAGGACCAGGGAGCCGCCATGCAGCAACTCCGCGTCAAGCTGGTGCGACGCCCCCTCATCATCTTGATGGCGAGGCACGCAGATGGTGGTCGCCAGTTCGTCGACGCCGTCCCTGGTAGCGACTATTACCCGCTGCTCGATTGCTTCGACTGGATCTACGTCCAGCCTCAGCAAGGCCTTGAACGACTCGATATACCAGCCATCCTTGTCGAGCGCCTGCACCGAGGGGTCCTGGTCGGCCTGATCTCCGGGTGCCGTCGGCACCGGGAGAGTCGGCACAGGAAGATCGGTCACGTTGGCGCCGTTACTGGCCGCCCAGGACGGTATCGCCGACCTGGTGGCGTCGGTCGGCGCGTAGGGATCCAGAATCCTGCGAAGCTGAGTCCAGTACGTGCGCCAGGCACTGACATCGCCGTCGCAGGCCTCGACGAAGGCGACGACAACCTTCAGGGTTGGCAGCCGCTCTCCCGAGGTGGCGGCCTGCAAGGTGCTGGTGCCATAGTGCGTGATCTTGGCGATCTGCTCGTAGGTGAGACCCGAGCGATTACGAAGATCGCGTAGCCAGAATGCGAATTCGCGAACGGGCGAGCCATCGCGATCAAGAGGTACCTGCGGTCTTCCCATGACCGATACGTTCCTTTACAAAGCTCTAGCCGGCTAGCTTCGACGCGGGTCAACTGGGCGGCCCAGCGGGATCTCAACGACGATCGCTACCGCTGCATCTAGCCGATGCTAGTTCGCTTGCCTAAGATGCGACAGTCGCCGGGCCGATCCGATTCCGCTACCGGTTTTCCCGAAAAATCCGGAGCAACCTTCCCACCAGCGGACTCACCGTTGATTCGGCCCGGAATTACCCGATTTAGTCCAGAACGGCCTTTACCGCTTGCCCATTAGGCCACCATCCGCATAGACAGGTCACGCAGCGGGTCATCGGAATCGAGACGGTGAAAGGGGGGCCTGCTGACTCACTGGCGCCAGGTGCGTCAGGGGCGTTGGTTGGGGGTAGCAAAGGGGCCGTGCTTACTCCCAGCCGCGCCTGGTTCAGCAGACGGCGGATAGAGCCTTCGCTCTCGGGCACCGCCGGCTGATCGGCAAACCCGGGCGGGCCATCGTCGCGGTGTGCGACGGCGTCGGTGCCCTCGGCCGGTCCCAGGAGGCGGCCATGCTGGTCAGCCGCCATCTCGTGGCGCTGGCCAACGCCGGAGTTGCCTGGCCGATCGCCTTCAAGGAGGCCAACGACGCGATCGGGGCCAACTTCGCCGCGGCCCTGCTGGCCGATCCGAGGATCCCGGACGCGAGCGACGGCATGGCCACGACCGCGATCGCGCTGATAGCGCAACGCAGCGGCGATGAGTGGGTGATCGAGGCGGCCTGGGCCGGAGACTCCTCGTTGTGGCACCTGGGCACCGACGGCACGTGGACGCTGCTGGCCGGCTGCCAGGACGACGATCCCGATTTCCGCTCTGCGCCCGCCATCGCGACCCTGCCGTCGACCAACGGACTCTGCGCCAGCGCGGAGTTCCGCCTGCCCGACGGAGCGATCTTCGCGATGACCGATGGCGTGGCCAATCCGCTGCGATGGAGCGATCAGGTGGCAGAAACGCTGGCGTCCTGGTGGGCGTATCCGCCCGACCCGTTCACCTTCGCCGGGCAGGTTGGCTTCGCCCGCAAGGCCCACACCGATGACCGTACGGTCGTCGGCATCTGGCCGGCCGAGGCCAGCGCGGCTACCGGCGGCTGAGCGCCACGTTGTAGGCCGTGAGCCGACGGATCAGCGCCCGGCGGCCGCGCGGGCTGTCGAATTCCGCCTCGCCTTCTGGCAGCAGGCCGTAGTCCGTGATGGTCTCGATGGCATCGCCCGGAATCCGGTCACCGAACAGCACGTAGGCCTGCATGGTCGGCTCGCGATGGCTCATCCAGACATAGCCGGCCGCCGTCGGCGCCTGAGACCTGATCCAGTGCCCCCAGTGCCTGGACTGCGGGTAGCTCGGAGGGCCGCAGGAGACAAGCCACGGATCCTGGCTGACGGCGGACAGGTCGGCGGCGCTCCGCAGGCTCAGCAGGGTCAGGTCGAGCCGGGTCCGCACCGCGCTGATCCGTCGGCCTTTAATCAATCCGCGCGGGATTTGCAATACCCCGAAATCGTCGAACGGCAGGTCACGCATGAAGCTTTCCGCGATCGCCGTGTCAATCGACTCCCCGGCGTACAGATAGGAATAACAATCGTCAGCGGTCGAATCGAACCGGCCGCCCCCGTAGTACCGGTGACTGGGCCTTGGGTTGAATTCATGAGCGGGATGCCCGGAGCGATGAACCCGGAATAGCACCGTCTCGGCTGGCAGCGACGTCAGCGTCGGCGTGCCTGAATAGTGGGGCGGGGGCCGCAGGTTCGCCATCGCCTCACCAGCTGTCGTTGGCTAGCTGATCGGCGGCATAGGCAAGCTCAGGCTCCCGCTCGGTGCCGAGCAGGTCCGCCGGGCGAGCGGACAGCCAGGGATTCGGCGTCAGCCACCAGGCGATGGCCCCGGCCGGGTCTTCCCGCGAGCACAACTGCTGAGCCAGCGCCGCCACCGCGGCGTACTGCCGGGAAGTATCGGAGCCTGCGAATTGGAAGGCCGGAACGACCAACTGCCCGCCGACCCGGACCGACAGCCAGTCCTCCGGCACTTCCAGGCCAGGTTCCACGCGGATCGCTCCGGCCCCGATCAATGCCGCCAGGCTCTGCTCGGCCAGCTCATCGGCCGATTGATCGACCGAGCTTCGCGGGTCATCCAGCGCCACGCCGGCCAGATCGATCAGGTCGAGTTCCAGCGTCGGCTGCGAGCCAGCAGCCGCGCCGGACCGAGCGGCCAGAGCGGTCCAAGCCGGGTGAGCAGGTGGCAATGCCGCCGAGACAATGGCAAAGACGTCGCGTTCCTCGGGCCCCGACGCACTTTCGGCGCCGCGCATTGTGCCCCAGCCGACGGAGGCAAGCTCGGCCAGTTCGCTGACCGTCAGCAAAGGCTCTACCTGAGCCCAGTCATCGAGAATGGCCTGCAGCGCATCCTCAATTGCCACGCCAGCAGAATACCAAGGCCCAGCCGACTACCAAGGCCCAGCCGAATGGATGCTAGGCCTGGGCCTGAGAGATGTTCACCATCCAGTCGACGCCGAACTGGTCAGTGCACATGCCGAATTCGTCGCCCCACATCTGCTTCTCCAGCGGCATGGTGACCGTCCCGGCCCCGGCCAGCTTCTCCCAGTAGCCGTGCAGGGCATCGCCGTCGTCCCCCGACAGGCTGACCGAAACGCCGACCGCCTGCTGGTACTCCATGTGGCTGGGCGCGTCAGAGCCCATGATCGTGTAGCCGGCGCTGGTCTCCAGCTGGCCGTGCATGACCTTGTCCGCATCCGGCGTCTCGGCCATGCCGTTCTCCCCGAAGGTGGACAGCGTGAGCTCGCCACCGAAGACGCTCTTGTAGAACTCCATCGCCTGGCGGGCATTGCCGTTGAAGTGGAGGTACGGGTTCAGGCGTGAGGAAGTCATGATCTTGCCCCTTCGATCGATCCGGTTGTCTTCGAGGATGGGGATCGTAACAGCCTCCCCTGACAACGAACGGCTAACCGGACGACCGGAGCAGGAACGGGCGCGGGTGCCGTGGTCTCGTCGCCGACTACGGCACCCGCGCCCGACGTCAGTGCTCCCTTACCAGCTCCGGTTTCTCGGATTCGGACAATCCCGGCTCGGCCTCCAGTTCCTCCAGTTCGTCGTCCAGATCGTCGTCGGTGGCGTAAGCGACCTCGCCGTGCACCAGCTCATCGCCGGCGATCAGCTCGGCCTCGGGCATCCGCAGCTTGGTGAACAGTCCGATGCCGCGCAGGATCAGGAACGTCACCAGGCCGTCCCAGACGATAACCGTGAGCGCCGCCCCGGCCTGGATCAGCAACTGCTTGGGATGTCCGTAGAACAGCCCGGCCGTGGTCACGTTGGGCGTCTTGCCCAGCCCGAGGTACACGATCATCTTCGGATCGGCGAACAAGCCGACCATGAGGCCGCCGATCAGGCCGGCGAAGCCGTGGGTGTAGACCACGCCCAGCGCGTCGTCGACCTTGTTGAACGGCCAGACCTTACGCGGCAGGTAGGCGAACAGCACCCAGACTACGGCCGAGGTGAACAAGCCGATCACCATCGCGCCGACGCCGTTGACGTAGCCGGCCGCCGGGGTGATGCCGACCAGGCCGCAGATCATCCCGTTGACGCCGCCGAGGAACGAGGGCTTGCGCTCCTTGCCCCAGGCCATGTCCATGACGATCCAGGTCAGCATCGCGACCGCTGTCGCCAGGTTGGTGTTGATGACGGCGGCTGCCGCGTCGGAGCCGGCGAAGTACGGGTCACCGCCGTTGAAGCCGTTCCAGCCGAGCCAGAGGAGTCCCGCGCCGACGGCCACGAAGATCAGGTTGTTGGGCCTGGCCCGCTCCCGGTCCCGCTTGAGCCTCGGGCCGACCACGGCGGCGGCAACGAACCCGGACACCCCGGCGGCCAGGTGAATCACGTAACCGCCGCTGAAGTCCAGGGCGCCCTGCCCGGCCCAGAAGCCGCCGCCCCAGAGCATGAACGCGTTGACCGCGTAGGCGAAGGTGATCCACAGGGGCACGAAGATCAGCCACACCTTGAACTTGATCCGGCCGAGCACGCTGCCGATGAACAAGATCGGGGTGATCGCCGCGAACACGAACTGGAAGTACACCAGCGAGCTCTGGGGGAACCTGAAGCGCGGCATCAGCCCGTGCAGCATCGGGATGTTCGCCTGGCCCTGCTCCCCCGCCTGTCCGACCACCGGTCCCGGCTTGCCGAGGAACTCGCCGAGCCACGAGGAACCGAAGCCCATCTTGAAGGCCCAGAGCACCCAGACGATCAAGGTCAAGGCGAACGCGCTGAACACCATCATCATCGTGTTGATGGCCCACTTTTTCTGCACGATCCCGCCGTAGAGGACCGCGAGACCCGGGATGCTCATCAGGCCGACAAGCGTGGCAGCGGTCATCTGCCAGGCGTTGTCACCCGCGTTGAGCCAGTGCGGATAGGGAATCACTCTTCGCCTCCAGGGCGCTGGAGCGAAGGGCGCCGGACGGCCAGGCGTCGCTGACCAGCTTCGTCCCGCCACCGCTTCGGTGTTGGCAAGTACCGTTCATATTTGTCATGGACGAGTTTCGCGAGCGTTTCCCCGCAGTTACGTCCGTGGAACGGCGTGTTTCGCTGGCGTTACGCGGCGGGCCGCGGACTCAGCCGCGTACCAGGTCATCGATCAGGTCACGAAGCCCCCTGATCAGGGCGGCCGCCTGCGCCTGGTCCTCGCCAATACCGACCGCGCCGAACTTCCCGAAATGGGTCACCGCACTCATCATGTGCAGCACGACGCCGGTCTTGCGATCGTGATCGTAACCAAGCCCAGATTCGCGTACCGCCGCGATTAGCTGACTTGGATGCAGGCCGAGATAACGCGAGTCGATTATCCCGTCGGTCGCGTGATAAACGCGCTCAGCGCCGTCCACGAATATCCGGCCCGCTTCATTAGGAAGCGCGCCAAGCAGACTGGTGGCCATGAGGAAGCCGTGTTTAGTCGCGGTCGTGCGCAAATTCAGCTCGCACCCCAGCAGCCGCCAGGCGCCGCCCTGCGCGCGTGCCGCGACAAAGTCGACCCCGAAGTCACCGCCTCGTACTCCGATCTCGGCGAGCCTGCGGCCTACTTTCACGCCGTAATCAATGATCAGCGACCGGTAGTCCTCTGCCGCGGGAAACAGGCAGCCCGCATAGACCTGGCCCTCGCCACTCAGGAATTGCTCGTGCGTCGAAATCGTCGTGACGTGACCGTCGGCGTCGACGACTGCCTGGTAGCTGGGGCTGCGCAGTTCGTCCGCCTCGATAAGTTCCTCGGCGACGACCCCGCACCGGCCGATCAGCGACGAAAAGTAAGGCCAGTCGATCTTCGCATCGACCGGACGCGCGTCCTCCAGCCTGGCCGCGATCTCGGCGGTCAGGTCACCGACCGCGTCGAGACCGCTCAGGTCAACCAGTGCGTTGCCGAACCCGCCGCCGTCGAACTGGGTGCAGTTGAGCTTCAGGACGAACTTGCGGTACCCCCGCCGCACCATTCCCGCCAACTCGCTGGCCAGCGCCTCCACGCTGCGGCATTCCTCGATCCCGGCCGGAATCTCGATGCCCAGGCCCGCGAGCAGCCGCCGTCCGGTCGACTTCGTCCCGAGCCCGATGTACCGGGAGCTGACCTGATCACAGCCAACGCCGAACCCGGCGGCGAGCCGTTCGATGTTCTCTGACGGCTCGTAGCAGCTGAACCACACCTGCGACCCGACCTCGCGCTCGCGCCGAACGAAGTCACCGATGCGCTGCCTGGCCTCCGCGCTCTCCTCGCTCTGCTGATCGACCAGCTTGGTGCTCAGCCAGCGGAACGAGTTGTCGGCCACGCTCACGAGCGAAACCCGCTCCCGGCGATCGGCCAGTTCCTCGCCCGGCGCCAGCGGAAGCAGGCTCAGGTAATAGTCGACCTGCGCTCCCGCGTCCCCGATCTCCGGCGCGGAGACGTAAAGCAGCCTTTCGCCGGCCCGGCATACATCGGAGACGATCGCGGCGCCCATTCGGCGCTCGGGAAAATAAGAGGATCCGGTAAGCCTTTCGAGAAGCTCAGGACTGCATTCTCGGCTCTGGACATAGATCCTGGTGATTTGCTTATATTGTGACGGTGGCATGGATAAGCCCATAGTCGATTAGCGTCCCTCTCGCTGATATGAAGACACTGACGTGTTGACTCAGCGATGGTTGTGCCCAGATACCGGGCGGCCAACTCCAGCGCGAGGGTCGCGAAGACTAAGCCCCGTCCTCGATGCCGACCGCCTCCTGGATCCAGGCCCCGATCCGCTTGATCAGTTGCGGTCCCGCGCCCGATTCCGCATGCCCGAACCCCGGTTCGATCCACAATTCCTTCGGCTCTTTGGCCGCGTCGAAGATCCGCTGCCCGTGCTCGACCGGAAAGTAGGCGTCCTTGTCGCCGTGCACCACCAGCAGCGGGATCGGCGAGATCAGCGCGGCCGCGTCATCGGGCGGCAACGGCACCGGGTCCCACTTGCCGCCGCTGATCCTGGTGTTGAGCATCCTCTTGGTGATCAGCCGGCCGGTGCGGTTCTGGACGGCCAGGTGCACCAGTCGCATCGGCCTGGTTCCCCGGTAGTACCACTTACCCGGGCTGCTGACCGACACGATCGCGTCCACGTCGCCGATCAGGCCGCCATGCCGCAGCACGATCGACGCGCCCATCGAGAAGCCGACGGTGGCGATCCGCTTGTAGCCGAGTTCCCTGGCGTACCCCACCGCCACATCGACGTCCTTGATCTCCTTGTCACCGACCGTGGAGACCCCGCCGGACCGCCCGTGGCCGCGGAAATCGAAGGTGACCACGCCGCCGAACTTGTTTAGCCTGGTAGCTGCCCGCCAGACGGCCGGCCGCTGCCAGTTCAGCGTGAAGCCGTGCGCGAGCACGATCCCGAGGGCCTGATCGCCGGGCAGGTGCGCCGCATCGATCGGCACGCCGTCCTCTGTCACGATCGTTCTCGCGTAGGGTACGGGCTTGGCCATAGCTACATTCTGCAGTCCAGAAAGGACCACCCGTGGCGACCACGGTGACCGAGGTTTGCCGGCAGGCGCGGCAAGCCGCCACGGTGACCCGCGAACTGCGCACAAGCGCCAAGGATCACGCGCTCACCCTGTTCGCCGATGCGATGGACGCATCCAGGCCGCAACTCAAGGCCGCGAACGAGATCGACCTGGAGCACGCACAGGCCAGCGGGGTTTCCACCACGCTCATCGACCGGCTACGGCTCACCGACAACAGAATCTCGTCCATTTGCAAAGCAACCCGCACCATGGTCGAGTTGCCTGATCCAGTCGGGCAGGTGGTCAGCGGCAATGTTCGTCCCAACGGGCTGATGATCGAGCGAGTGCGCGAGCCGCTCGGGGTAGTCGCAGTGATCTACGAGGCCCGCCCGAACGTCACCGCCGATGTCGCCGCGCTGTGCCTGAAGTCGGGTAACGCCGCCGTCCTGCGCGGCTCCTCGATCGCGGCCGGCACGAACGCGGCGATAGCCGATGTCATCGCCGGGGCGCTGGCCCGGCAGGACGAGGTCCCGGCGCACGCCGTCCAGCTGATCAGGGATCACTCCAGGGACGCGGTTGTCGAACTGCTGACCGCCACCGACTACGTTGACCTGCTCGTCCCACGAGGCGGACGTGGCCTGCTCGACACCGTCCGTCAGCACGCCACGGTCCCGGTGGTCATCGACGGCGACGGCAACTGCCATGTCTACGTCGATGCCTCGGCCGACCCCGAGATCGCGACCGCGGTCGTGGTGAACGCCAAGACCTCACGCCCCAGCGTGTGCAACGCGGCCGAGACGCTGCTCGTCCACTCCGATATCGCGGAATCCTGGCTTCCGGTTGTACTCGGCGAACTGGACAAGCGCGGAGTCGTGGTACGCGCCGACGAACGCGCCCGCGCGATCTGGCCCGATGCCGAGCCGGCCGCCGAATCCGACTGGGCCACCGAGTACCTGGACCTGATCCTGGCGGTCCGGGTGGTCGACGGTCTCGACGAGGCGCTCGCGCACATCGCCCGGTGGGGCACCCGCAATTCCGAGGCGATCATCGCCCGCGACCTGAGCATCGCCCGGCGGTTCGTCAAGGCGGTCGACACCGGCAGCGTGTTCGTGAATACCTCGACCAGGTTCTCCGACGGCGGCGAGTTCGGGTACGGCCTGGAGATCGGCGTCTCCACTCAGAAACTGCACGCCCGCGGCCCGATGGGCCTTGAGGCCCTGACCTGCGTCAAGAACGTCACCTGGGGCAGTGGTCAGATCAGGGATTAGCGGTCAGATCAGGCAATAGCGAAGACGACCAGCGAGTCGCGGTGGATCGCGTGCATGTCGCGAACCGCCCGGCGAGCCGTAGCACCGGGCTGGACCTGGCCCGTCACGAACCTGCCCGCCGTCAGCATCGCCGCGCAGGCCCTTGGCTGCGTCGCCAGCAGCGCGTCGGCCAGGCCGCGCACCCGGTCGTTGGTAGCGGTGGTCAGCTCGCCGAGCGCCTGCCTGGCCGCCTGGGAGTTCCGCCGGAGCAGGTCCTTCACGTCGTCAAACTGGTCCGGATCAAGCGAGGAGTCAGGTAGCTCGCGCAGCCGCAGCAGCATCGACATCACGTCCGCGACCTCGTCCGGTGACAGTGCCCTGAGCAGCCGCAGCACCGTTGACGGCATCGAGACCGAGCCCCGCCCGATCAGCCGCTCCGGGTGCCGGACGTCGACCAGCTCCACCACGGATCCAGCTTCAAAGTCACCATCGACCCGCTTTACTCCGGACAGGAACAGCGTGCTGCCCGCCCGCAGGCTGCGCTCTGCTTCCCGGTTGATCCCGATCGACCCCATCGGGTAAGCGATGCCGCCGACCCAGCGCTGGGCGGGCGCCAGCTCCCCCGCCATCGCACCGATGACCGTGCCCGACGGCCCGCCCGGCCGCAGGCTCAGCGCGACCACATCGGCGTCGCGCGCCGAGCCGATCGAGCACTCGATCCCGCAGTAGGCGGCCCTGGCGGCGGCGTGCAGCTTGGACTTCATGCCGCCACGGCCCTCACTGGCGCTAGAACTCCTGACCGCCCGCGCCTCCTGCGGCGTGAGCTGCGCGATCCGTTCCCGCAACTGCCCGTCCGTATAGACGCCGGCCACATTGGTCAGGAAGGTCAGCCGCGATGCCTGCGCCGCGACCGCCACCGCAACCGCGATCTGGTCGTTGTCCAGCTCGGACCTCGGATCGGTGGTGTCGTTGCCGTTCACGACCGGCAGCAGGCCCTGCTCAAGCGCCGAGACCAGCACGGCGCCCACGTCCCTCATGGCGCTGGCCGAGTCCAGGTCGCTCTTGGAGAGCAGGATCTGGCAGACCTCCACGCCGACCGCCGCCGCCAGTTGCCGGTAGATCGCCATCAGGGCCGGCTGGCCGACCGACGCGGCCAGCGCCAGGCCGACCGGCCCGGACAGGTCGGAGTTGTCGTACCGGTCCAGCGTCGCGGTGAGCGCCCCGATTCGCTGATCGGCCGAGTCCTGCGCGACCGAGGTCCTGACCGCGCCGACCAGCCGCTGCAGCTCCTGGCCAGCGCGCGCGGTCGGCCCCTCGAACGTAAGCAGTCGCCGTCCGAGCCGCGCGGCCCCTGACGTCACCAGCACCACCTGGTGCCCGTCCCGTTGCGCGCTCGCGATCTGGGTGACCAGGTTGGCGATGACGTCGAGTGCAAGCCCTTCTCCGCTCGCGATCGAACTCGATCCGAGCTTGACGACTAGCCTCGTCATCTCCCCTGGATACACGACAGGCATGGCCCGCACTTTAGCCTGCCGGGGCGTAACAGCGCCCCTCGGTGCAGCTTCGCCGAACCGGTCGACAACCCGTAAACGGATCGTTATCCATTGTTGCTGCGACACGCCTGCAAGACCCTCGCGAACCATGTTAGGCATTGTCATTGGGCACAGTCAGGGGACGTCGGGACTGGGGTGGACGTCCTTTCAACCGGGGTGAAGGGAGTGATCTTGCCTAAGGTCCTACGTCGTTCAGGAACCGTCTGGACGGCCGTGGCGATGAGCGCGATCGTCATGGTCTCCGGGGCGGTGGTCGTCGCAGGAGCATCGGTCTCCGGCAAGCCGCACAAGAAAGACAACGGCGGGCGCGGACCGATCATCTGCCGACCTGACGGACGACGCACGATCAAGAAGCACGGTACGGAGTACTTCGTGCGCAACGACGTGTTCTCGCCCGAGCGGGAGTGCGTCCAGGTGATCAAGCACGACGTCGGGTTCAGGGTAATCGAGTCGAACGCCCACAGTCATGTCGGCGACAACGAGGCCTTTCCTGAGACTGTCTACGGATGCGCGTGGGGCGTCTGCACGCCGCACACGGTCCTCCCGAGGAAGGTCAACCGGTTCAAGAACCTGGTGACCTCGTGGTCCACTGACTGGCGCCGGGTCACCGGGCACTTCAACGTCGGCTATGACCTCTGGTTCGGCTACCGGCACACGATCCACGGGCATGCCCTGAACGCCGAGTTGATGATCTGGCTTGGCCAGAAGGGATTCGGCACGCCGACGGAGGATCCCATCTACACGATCGAGGGTCATCGCTACTACTACGCCAGGCACCTGGCCTGCGATGAGCCTTACGGCTGCTGGCGCTACGTGCTGTTCCGCCGGGTCGTCCCGACGACCAAGGTTCAGCACCTGGGGCTGCTTCCCTTCATCAGGATCGCCGAGAAGCGTCACCAGATCGGGCCCCGCTCGTGGCTCAAGTCGATCGACGCGGGCTTTGAGATCTGGTGGGGCGGCAAGCACCTGGCGACGCACTCGTTCCGGGTGCACGCTCAGCTCAAGCCGAAGAAGCGCAAGAAGCACCGCAAGTAAGGCTGGCGAAAGCCGGTCCGGAGCTTGCTCCCGGACCGGCTTTCGCTGTCAGTCGCTTCTGGTTGGATGACTTAGTGCGAATCGCGACCTGGAACGTTAACTCGGTGCTTGCCCGGCTCCCCCGGCTCGTGGACTGGCTTGAGCAGACCGGCCCCGACGTAGTGTGCCTGCAGGAGACGAAGGTAGCGGCCGACGCGTTCCCGGCCGGTGAGGTCAAGCCGCTCGGCTACGAGGTCACCCATCACGGCGAGGGCCGCTGGAACGGCGTGGCCGTGCTGTCGAGGATCGGCTTCGACGACGTCCGCCTGGGCTTGCCGGGCGATCCCGGCTTCCCTGATCCGGGCACCTTGGAGGCCCGGACGCTGGTCGCCACGTGCGGGCCGGTTCGAGTGCGGTCCGTCTACGTGCCCAACGGCCGGACGCCCGATGACCCGCACTACGGCTACAAGCTGCGCTGGCTCGAGGCGCTGCGAGCGGCCGTCGCGGAAGACGTGGCGGGCGGCCGGCCGTTCGCGCTGATGGGCGACTTCAATATCGCGCCGACCGACTCCGACGTCTGGGATCCGGCCGCGTTCGTGGGTTCCACTCACGTCACGGACGCCGAACGGGCCGAGCTATCCGGCCTTCGGGCGGCCGGGCTGACCGACGTCATGCCGCACATCGCCAAGGGCAACCCGTACACCTACTGGGATTATCGAGCCGGTTCGTTTCATAAAGGGATGGGGATGCGGATCGACCTGGTCCTGGCCAACGCAGCGATGGCCGGGGCGGTCACGGATGCCTGGATCGATCGTGAGGCCCGCAAGGGCAAGGGGCCGAGCGATCATGCTCCGGTCGTAGTCGACCTTTCCCTGTAGCTGGACCGGCCTCTGGAGACTGCACAGCAAACGTCCGCAATGCGTTTCTCCTGATGATTTTTACCTGGATTGCCATTTCGGCTGGCGTTTCTCCAGGAAGGCGTGCATGCCCTCGCGGGCATCCGGCAGCTGGCTGGTAGCGGCCATGACCTCGACCGCGTAGCCGTACGCCTTGGCCTGGTCGAGATCGATCTGCGCGTAGAGCGCCTGCTTTCCGATCCCCTTGCTTTCGGCCGAGCCCTTAGTGACCCGGCGCAGCAGTTCTCTGACCGCGTCGTCGAGCTGGTCGGCCGGTACCACCCGGTTGACTAGGCCCCAGTCGAGCGCGGTCGCGGCGTCGATTACGTCACCGGACATCGCCAGCTCGGCGGCGCGCTTGCGGCCGATGTTCCTCGCGATCGCGACCATCGGGGTGTGGCAGAACCAGCCGCCCTTGCCGCCCGGCGCGGCGAAGCCGGCGTTCTCGCTGGCCACGGCCAGGTCAGCGGAAGCGACCAGCTGGCACCCGGCTGCCGTCGCGAGGCCGTGAACCCGGGCAACGACAGGTTGCGGTACCTGCTGCATCAGCGTCATCAGCTCGGTGCACGTCCAGAGCAGGGACCGCACCGCTGAAAGATCGGCCTCGGCGACGTCGGCGAAGTCGTGACCGGCGCTGAACACCGGCCCGTTGCCGGCCAGCACGATCCCGGTCGCTTCGCTGGCCCCGACCTGGCCGAACGCCTCGATCAGCTCGTGCATGTGCGCCAGGGACAGGGCGTTGCGGCGCTGCGGCCGGTTCATCGTGATCGTGGTGAAGTCGCCGGATCGCTCGACTAGGACATGCTCGAATTCCATGGCGGTCGCCTCCTCGTCGCGTGCCTGCTCAAAGCGTATGCGGGTTTCCGCGCGGCGCGCGGGGGCAGCACGGCAGCATGGCTGCTATGGCATCCGTTAACCTCACCCCGGCCGCCAGCAGGCTGGCCAGTCTGATCTCCGGCGTCAGCGACGACCAGCTCGCCGGACCCACGCCGTGCCCGGCCTACACGCTCGGCGACCTGATCGACCACGTGGGTGGCCTGGCGCTCGCCTTCAACGCGGCGGGCCGGAAGGAGTTCGGTACCCACACCGAGGGCGCGCCCAGCGGCGATGCCGCCCGGCTTGGCGCCGACTGGCGGATCAGGATCCCGCGCGACCTGGGCACGCTCGCGCAGACCTGGCAGGAGCCGGGTGCCTGGGAGGGGATGACCAGGATCGCTCGGATGGACGCGCCCGGCGAGATGGTCGGGGTGACGCTGGCCGACGAGCTCCTCGTGCACGGCTGGGACGTGGCGATGGCCTCGGGCCAGGCGTTCGACTACGAGCCTGAGGTACTCGAGGCCGCGCACAGCTTCCTGGTCCAGATCGCAAACCCGGACGCACCGGCTGGTCCGGAGGTGGCGTTCGGCCCGCCTGTTGAGTTGCCGGACAGCGCGCCGGCGCTCGACCGGGTGGTGGCGATGGCCGGACGCGATCACTCCTGGTCGGCGCGCTGAGCTACTGCCAGAGGGCGGTGAGCTGGGCCGGGCTGATGTTGCCGCCGCTGCAGACGACTGCGACCTTGCGGCCGGCGAACCGGTCCGGGTCGCTGAGCACGGCCGCCAGCGCCGCCGCGCCGGCGGGCTCGACGAGGTTGCGGGTCTTCTCGATCATCGTCCTGGTCGCGGACTTCAGGGCGTGCTCTGACACCAGGACGAAGTCGTCGAGCAGGTCCCGCAGGATGCGCTGGGTCAGCTCGAACGAGGTCCTCGTCGCCAAGCCTTCGGCGATGGTCTGCGTTGTGGCCGCGGTCAGCTGCCCGGCCCGCCAGGACAGGTACGCCGACGGCGCCGCCTCGGCCTGGACGCCGATGACCTGGATCGACGGGCGGGCGGCCTTGGCCACCACGCAGGTGCCGCAGGCACCGCTGCCGCCGCCGATCGGTACGACGATGACCTCGATGTCGGGCTGGGTCTCCAGGATCTCGAGACAGTAGGTGCCGACGCCGGCGATCAGCGCGGGCTCGTTGGCCGAGTGGACGTACCGGTAGCCGTGCTCGGCGGCCAGCTTCTCGCAGTGTTCGCGCGCGTCGTCGAAGTCGCGTCCGTGGAAGACCAGCTCGGCACCGAGGGCCTGCATGGACTCGACCTTGACCGGGTTAGATTCCTCGGGCATGCAGATGATCGCGCGGATGCCGAGCAAGTTGGCGGCGTAGGCGATCGACTGACCGTGGTTGCCGGTGGAGGCGCTGGTCACCCCGGCGTTTCGCTCGTCCTGCGTCAACTGGGTAAGCAAGTTGACGCCGCCGCGCACCTTGAACGCGCCGACCGGCTGATGGTTTTCGTGCTTGATCCAGAGCTGGGTGCCGGTCAGGGTGTCCAGGGCGGGGTAGCGGTAGAGCGGTGTCGGCCCGAGGTAGGGCGCGATTCGCTGGCGGGCGGCCAGGACGTCTGCAAGATCCGGAACGCTGCTCGCGGGGTCAGCTGATGTGATCATGATTTTGTTGTAACACGTCGGATTGGCGGCGGTAACCCGTTGCTAGCCCGAGGAGAACGGTCGCCCCCGATCTGCATTTCGAAACGAGACCGTCTCGTATCGTCGGTTAGGTTGGGTAGGGGTCCGGTTCCGTGACGTAGGTGCGGCCGTGGGGCGCGGTCCAGATCAGGGTGCCGGGCTGAGGTTGGGTCAGGTGCCAGCCGAGGGCTTGCTTGGTCTGATGGTGTCGCCGGCACAGCGGTTCCAAATTACACGGGCACGTCCTACCGCCCTGGTCGAACGGGGTGGTGTGGTCCAGGTCGCAACGGCGGGCGGGGCGGCGGCAGCCGGGAAACGCGCAGGTGCGCTGGCGGATGCAGACCAGGTGGCGCATCAGGTTCGGGGGCCGGTAGGCCTTTGCCTGGCGTTCGTGGGTACAGATGCCGCATTCGATCCGGGTCGGCGTGATCTTGGCCAGCCAGGCTCGGACCGAACCAGATTCCAGGCCGGGGCTGGCCCGGGCGCAGCCGTGCGCGACGGCTTTGCCGTCGGGGCCGGTGAGGGTGATGCACCATTGGACGCGTTTCCCGGCGGCGGCCAGGTCGTTCGCGAGATCGCGGCAGTCCTCGGCGGCGAGCGGGCCGTAGGCCTCGGCGTCACCGGGGGCGTCGGTATCGCCGAGCCAGGCCGACAGCGGCATCGTCAGGTTGACCGACCCAGACAGCCAGGCCAGCTCACCGGGGGCCGGACGCAGCCGCGGGGCCGACGGGCCCTCACCCGTGACGCCGGGATCGGTGCTGGGACTGGGGCCGGGCAGCAGGGTATCCAGGTCACGGCCGGTCAGGAGCGCGGTGTACGCCACCGCCCGCAGCTCCTCCAGGCTGCCAGGAACACCGGCGTCCCTTAGTTTCCGCGCGATCGCGGTCAGTCGCTGATCCGCCGCGATGACCTCGCTGGCAGGCAGTTCCCGACCGGCCAGGGCAGCGTTGCCGGAGGACTCGGGCCAGACCTCGACCCGGGCGTCCCGGCGGGCCCGCTCGGCACGTTGCCGGTCCCGCTCCTCCTTCGTCCCGGGGATGGTGGCCAGGATCAGCGCGCGGATCGCGGCGCGGAGCTGGCTGGTGTTCATCTTTTCCGCCGGGCGAATCAGCGCCATCGCGATGGCCCGGGCCTGGACTTGAGTGAGCAGGATTAGCTCCCGGGCGAACACCACGGCGCGGGGCTGGTCGATCCGGCCCTCCCGCAGCGACTTCAGCACCATCGGCAGCCTGTCCAGTTCGCGCGACAGGCCCAGCAGCAGGTCCGCCGACCGGCCGGTCAGCACGAGCGCGGCGGCCAGTTCCTCAGACACGTGCTCGCCTGCCCGCGAGGACGCGGGGCCGGCGGCCTGACGGCGCCGCCGGGCATCGAGCTCGGAGATCGCGGTCAGCTCCAGCGCCTCCTGCCACGACGACAGCCGACGTGCCGCCAGCAGTACGCCCACCAGCTCATCATCGGACAGCCTGGGCAGGCCGCTCTCAAACGCGTCAGCGGTGAACCCAGCCAGCACTGGACCCGGGACCAGCGAATCCAGCGGACCACCGGCGGCGAATCCATGCGGTGGATCCGACGGCAGATCACGGGTGAACCCGGCACCCAGAGCCTCGGCCGGACTCGGGTCAGCCGGACCCGGGTCAGCCCCGCCCAGTCCGCCGGCATCCTCCGGCACCCCGACCAGCGGATCCGCCCACAGGCCGTTCAGCTCGGCGTCGGACGGCTCCTCACGATCCAGATCACGCTCATATTCAAGCCAGTCCGCCTCCATCCAGGCTGGGAACAGAGGCGGGCCATCGTCATCATCGGGCTGGCCGGGTAAGGCCGGCCCGGATGCCGGTCCTCTGACCGGGGGTAACGACATCGGCGACTCCCACAGGACTCAAGCTCGGCAAAGCTTTCTCCCACCATAAAGACAGGGTCTGACAACCAACTCCCGCATCCGAGCCGACGCCAGCCTGGCTTCCCAGAATCCTGCGGGCACCCCGGAACCGCTTGGGCAGGCGACAACCGTCTTGAGCAGGCGAGACATTCAAGTGATCATGCAGCAACATTTTCGTAAATGTCACGGTCAGGTAACAGAGTGCGGCTTAGGGGTTGAGAGGAGCTGGCGTACGGGCTTACGCTCCTCGCAATTGGCTTGGTAAGCGCTTTCCCACGAGGCCCCCGACTGTTCCCCCTCCAAGGAAACGCTCCCCTCCAAGGGGCCAGGCAAGCGATCAGCCCACGCTCGAATTCCGCACTCGAGCCGGGATCCGCTTGCTGCGGTAAGCGCTTACCACGCCAATGCTGGTTACAACACGGCCTGAAACAGGCCACTGCCGAGAAGAGGCCCGCACAAATGCCAGACGTGCCGGCGAACATCCAGCAGCCGCCCACGATTTATGACGTGGCCCGGGCCGCCGGAGTGTCGATCGCGTCGGTGTCGCGCGTGCTCAACGGCCATCGCAATCCGCGGCAGGAGACCAGGGATCGGGTGCTCCAGGCCGTCGCCGAACTCGGGTTCGTGCCCGACGGCGCCGCCCGGGCGCTCAGCGTGCGGCTGAAGGAAGTCGTCGGAGTCGTGTTCCGCCGGGTGCCCTGGATCGAAGGGGCCGAGGGCACGATCACCGAGGAAGATGAGAGCCTGCAGTTCACCGACGTGATCAACCGGGGCATCGAGGTCGCCGCGCAGCTGCGGGGGTTCAACCTGCTCGTCGGCTCGGTCGACGTGGACGGGCACGATGCGCACCGCCGGATCATGACGATGGCGCGCAAGAGCGACGGACTGATCCTGCACGACCGCGTGCTCGAGCCGAGCCGACTGGCCCAGCTCAGCCAGCAAGTCCCGGTCGTGACGATGGCCGGCGTGGCGACCCACGTCACGGCTAACGTGCGCGGCGACAACGGCAGCGGCATGGGCGCTCTTGCCCGGCACCTGATTCATGACCACGGCTACCTGACGCTCGCCTACCTGGCCGGGCATGCGGACAGCCCGGACAACATCGCCCGGCGGCTTGTGCTGGCCGAAGAGGCGGCGAGCGCGGGCGTGATGTTCGTCGACGGCCCGCAGTGGCAGGGCAACTACCTGGCCTCGGGCGGTGCCAAGGTGATCCGGCAATTGCTGGACGAGAAGGCCTGGCTACCCAGGGCGATCGTCTGCGCCAATGACCAGACCGCGCTCGGCGTGATGTACGAACTGGCCAGGCACGGCATCGACGTGCCCGGTGAGATCGCGGTCACCGGATTCGATGACATTCCGGTGGCGCGGCACGTGCGGCCGCAGCTCACCACCGTGAAGCAGCCAATTCAGGAACTCGGCGCGATGGCATTCGACGTGCTGCGTTCGATGATCGGCAACAATCTCCCGGCCGAACGCGACATCGTGCTGCCGACGAAGCTGATCTGCCGGGAAAGCTGCGGCTGCCAGGGCCAGGCAACTCAAGGACAGGAACTGGAGGCGGCCGGTCATGCGGCTGATAGCTAGGCGGCTAGTGCTCTATCTGCTGACCGCGATCGTCGCGATCACAGTGAACTTCTTCATTCCGCGCCTCATGCCGGGCAACCCGGTCGAGGCTGCGATCGGCCACATTCAGAGCCAGGTCACGCCCAGGACGATCCATGCGCTCGACTTGCAATACGGCATCAACACCAAGATTGGCCTGATCGGGCAGTACTTCCACTACCTGAACCAGCTCGTGCACGGCAACCTGGGCATCTCGTTCAGCTCGTACCCGGCAACCGTGACCAGCGTGATCCGCAGCGCACTGCCGTGGACGCTCGGGCTGGTCGGGTTCGCGACGATCCTCAGCTTCGTGGCCGGCACGCTGCTTGGCGTTGCAGCCGCCTGGCGCCGGGGCAGCTGGCTCGACAACCTGCTGCCGGCGATGACCTTCTTCCAGGCCGCGCCGTACTTCTTCGTCGCGATCCTGATCGTGGCGCTGTTCGCGACCAAGTTCGGCTGGTTCCCGCAGAACTCCGGGTACGACACCACGACCCTGGACCCTGGCCTGAACGGGCCCTTCCTGTCCAGCTTGCTCGACCACGCGGTGTTGCCGGCGCTGACCATCGTGGTCGGCTCGATCGCCGGCTGGACCATCGGCATGCGCAACATGATGCTCACCACGATGGACGAGGATTACGTGCTGATCGCCGCGGCCAAGGGGCTGTCCAACCGGCGGGTGATCAGCTACGCGGCCCGCAACGCGATCTTGCCGAGCGTGTCCGGGTTCTCCCTGGCCATCGGGTTCGTCGTGTCCGGGTCGCTGCTCACCGAGATCGTGTTCTCCTACCCGGGGATCGGCTACATCCTGCTGCAGGCCATCGGCAGCGAGGACTACCCGCTGCTGCAGGGCATCTTCCTGATCATCACCTTCGCGGTGCTCGGGGCGAATCTGATCGCGGACTTCGCCTACTCCTTCCTCGATCCACGGACCCGGCAGGAGGCCTGACATGTCCGCGATCACCGGAACCAGCCTGGTCGACCATCCCGATCACCACGACTCCGGCGGTGGCACCGATCTGGAGCCGACCGGCCGGCACCGCAGGGTCCGGATGCTGCAGCTGCCCAAGTCGATCAAGATCAGGGTCGGGCTCGGCATGGCGGTGTTCTTCACGCTGCTGGCGATCATCGGCCCGTACCTCGCGCCGTTCAACCCGAATACGAGCCTGACCACGAACAATGGCCTCCCCCAGCCGCCGTCCGGGGCGCACTTGCTCGGCACCACCCAGGTCCAGCAGGATGTGCTCTCGCAGTTGCTGGCCGGCGGCCGGAGCACGATCTTGGTGGCACTGATCGCCGGCATCGTCGCCACCGTGCTGGCGGTGCTGTTCGGCGTTGCCGCCGGCTACTACAGCGGCTGGCTCGATGACCTGCTGTCGATGCTGGCGAACATCTTCCTCGTGCTGCCGGCGCTGCCGCTGCTGATCGTCATCTTCGGCTTCCTCAGCAAGTCCGCCAGCCCGAACGACCTGCTGATCGGATTGGTGATCAGCATTACCGGCTGGGCGTTCGGGGCGCGCGTGCTGAGAGCCCAGACACTCTCGATGCGCAACCGGGACTACGTGGTCTCGGCCAAGATCATCGGTGAGCGCGGTTGGCGGATCATGATGTTCGAGATCCTGCCGAACCTGGTGCCGATCGTGGCGACGTCCTTCCTTTTCACGGTGATTTACGGGGTCGGCGCCTACACGGCGCTCTCGTTCCTGGGCGTGATCAGCGTGTCGCACTGGAGCTGGGGGACGATGCTCTACTGGGCGCAGAGCGCTCAGGCGGCCCAGCAGGTGCACATCGAATGGTGGTGGTTCCTGCCACCAGGCCTCGCGGTCGGCTTGTTCGGCACCGCGCTCGCACTGCTGAACTTCGGCATCGATGAGTTCATCAATCCCAGGTTGCGCGCGGCCGGGCTGTCCCGGCGAGCGCTGCGGCGCGCCGGGCTCCCGTCCCAGGTCCAGCTCGGGCTGACCCCGGTGATCCGCACGCCGGAAGGACGGCCATCGGCATGACTACTGGTTCTCCCCTTCTCGAGGTCCGCGGGCTGTGCGTGGACTACGGCAGCGGCGAGTCCGCCGTGCACGCCGTCGTCGGCGCTGACCTGACGCTGCACGGCGGCGAGGTGTTCGGCCTGGCCGGCGAAAGCGGCAGCGGCAAGTCCACGCTCGCCTACTCGATCGCCCGGCTGCTGCGGATGCCTGGCGTGATCACCGCGGGCGAGGTGGTGTTCCGCGATGCCGAGCGCTCGGTCAACCTGCTCGACGCCGACGCCCAGCAACTCCGCGAGCTGCGCTGGAACCAGATCGCGGTCGTACTTCAGAGCGCCATGCACGCGCTCAACCCGGTGCTGCAGATCGGCAGCCAGCTCACCGACGTACTGCAGGCGCACCGGCCGGGCCTGGACCGGACCGCCCGCCGCGTCCGGGCCGGTGAGCTGCTTGACCTGGTCGGCATCCCGCAGGGCCGGCTCAGCGCCTACCCCCACGAGCTGTCCGGGGGCATGCGTCAGCGGGTCATGATCGCGATGGCGCTGGCGCTCGAGCCCCGGCTGCTGATCATGGATGAGCCCACCACGGCCCTCGATGTCGTCACCCAGCGCGAGATCCTCGAAGAGCTCATGGACCTGCGGGAGAGGCTGGGGTTCGCGGTCCTGTTCATCACCCACGACCTGTCGCTGCTGATCGAGATCGCCGACACGATCGCGGTGATGTACGCCGGGCGGCTCGTGGAATCGGCGGTCGCCCGCCAGCTCTACCACGCCCCCCGGCACCCGTACTCGTACGGGCTGCTGCACTCATTTCCCTCGCTGCACGGCGAGCGGCAGGCCATGACCGGGATCGCGGGATCTCCCCCTGACCTGCGCCACCTGCCGAGCGGCTGCGTCTTCCACCCGAGGTGCAAGTACGTGATGGAGCGTTGCAAGCAGGAGTCGCCGCCGCTCGTTTCGCCGGCCGTGGTGTCGCCCGACGCGCCACCACGCCTGGTCTCGTGCTGGCTGCACACGCCGGCCGAGCTGCACACGCCGGCCGAGCTGCACACGCCGGCCGGGCTGCCCGCGGGCGAGGCCGCCCAGAGCACAGCGCCGGCCGAGCTGGCGGTGCCCGATGACCTGGCCATGGCGGGCGCAGCCGCAGCGCCCGCCGTGGCCAGCCCAACTCCTGGGAGCGCGAAATGACCGGGCCAGCACCGGCGCTGGCCGGCACAAAGGAAAGCCAGGTCCCGCTGCTCGAAGCGCGCGGCCTGACCAAGCACTTCGCGATCCGCAGCACGAGGCTGAACCCGCGCGGCGGGGTGGTGCACGCCGCTTGTGACATCGACCTGGCCGTCCCGGCTGGCGGCATCACCGCGATCGTCGGCGAGAGCGGCTCGGGCAAGTCCACGCTGGCCCGGCTGCTGGCCCGCCTGATCAAGCCGACCAGCGGCGAGCTGTTCCTCGACGGGCAACATCTCCGCCCCCGGGGCATAGGGACGCGGGAGTACGCCAGAGCCGTCCAGCTCGTGCTCCAGGACCCGTTCTCCTCGCTCAACCCGATCCACGACGTGCGCTACCACCTGGCCAGGCCGCTGAAGGTACACAAGCTAGGAGCACAGAACGGCCAGGGCCTCGAGGATGCGATCACCGCCCTCCTCGGCAAGGTCTCCCTGTCCCCAGCCGAGACATTCGCTCCCAAGTACCCCCACGAGCTGTCCGGCGGCCAGCGCCAGCGCGTGGCCATCGCCCGGGCGCTGGCCGTCGAACCAAGGCTCCTGCTCGCGGACGAACCGGTCTCTATGCTCGACGTGTCGATCAGGCTAGGCGTGCTGAACCTGCTCGGCGAGCTGCGTGACCGGGAGGGTCTCGCGATCGTCTACGTAACTCACGACATCGCCTCGGCCAGGTACCTGGCCGACGAGATCGCCGTGATGTATGCGGGCCGGGTGGTCGAGCAAGGTCCGGCTCCCGCCGTGACCGACCAGCCCGCGCACCCGTACACCGAACTCCTGCTCAGCGCCGCTCCCGACCCCAGCCGGGCCAGGTCTACCTCGCTCCGGGGCAAGGGCGCGGCGCCGAACCTGGTGGCACCGCCGCCAGGATGCAGGTTCCACCCGCGCTGCCCGCATGCGATGGCGGTCTGCGCGACCACGGTCCCGACGATGACACCAGTCACGCCGGGCCACCAGACAGCCTGCTGGCTGCACGCCAGCGGGCTCACCGGAGCACAGAAGATGCCGCTCGCTAGCCGGCCGGCCGGATCAGGAGAGGAGGCGTGATGAACCGGCACGCCAAGCGGCGTCTCAGCCCACCATAGAACACCCAAGAATCAGAATAAGGCCACATATTTCGCACCGCAGTGTGACCACCGGGTCCACTCCAGGCCCGGCCGACCCCGCACTGCACCAGTTCTCTAACAGACCCCGCACGGTCATAAAGGACAGGCCGGCGAGAGCCGGCCGGGCACAATGGAGTCTAGGCAATGAAGCATCCGCTCATGAAGAGCCTGGTCATCGTAGGAGCGATCAGCGCCGTGCTGACCGCCGCCTGCAGTAGCAGCAGCTCGCCTTCTACGAACTCAGGTCCGAAGCAAGGCAAGCCGCTAGTCGTGGTGGACGCCACGGGCTTGACGTTCACCAAGAACTTCAACCCGTACGTCAACACGTCGCTGGGCAACTCGAACAACTCAACCGCGCTGACCTACGAGCCGCTGCTGATGTTCAACATCATGCAGCCGACCCAGGCCCCGATCCCCTGGCTGGCCACCAAGTACGCGTGGTCTGACGGCGGCAAGACGATCACGTTCACGATCCGCAAGGGCGTGAAGTTCAGTGACGGCAAGCCGATGACCGCCGCCGACGTCGCCTTCAGCTTCAACCTGCTGAAGAACAACCCGACGCTGACCCCGAACGCGCCGCCGCCTATTCCGGACAGCGCGACCGCGCCGAACGCCACCACCGCCGTGCTGACCTTCGGCCAGCCCGAGTACGCGAACCTGTTCCTGATCGGCGGCATGTACATCGTGCCGCAGCACGTCTGGCAGGGAATCTCGAACCCGGCCACGTTCGCCGACCCCAACCCGATCGGCACCGGCCCGTACGTGGTCTCGCAGTTCTCCGCGCAGAAGTACACGCTCACCCAGAACAAGTTCTACTGGCAGAAGAGCAGCCTGCACGTTCCGTCGATCATCTTCCCGAACTTCGTCAGCAACACCACGGCCAACCCGGCCCTGTCGAACGGGCAGATCGACTACGCGGGCAACGACGTGAGCAACGTCCAGTCCAACTTCCTCGACAAGTCCACCGACTACCACACCTGGGCCACGGACAAGCCGTGGTTCTCCGACAACAACGTGGTCACCCTGTGGCTGAACACCACTCGCGCCCCGCTCAACGACCCCAAGGTCAGGCTCGCGATCAGCGCCGGCATCGACCGCCAGCAGTTGTCCACTCAGGGCGAGACCGACTACGAGCCGCCGGCGACGTCCTCGGGCGGCCTGCTGCTCCCGATCGACAGCGCCCTGGTCGACCAGTCCGTCAACAATGACCTGAAGCCGACCTCCGACACCGCCAAGGCCAGCCAGATCCTCACCAGCGACGGCTGGAAGAAGGTCGGCGGCAAGTGGACCAAGAACGGCAAGACGATCAAGTTCGCGATCGAGGACCCGTCCGCCTTCACCGACTACGCTACCGACGCCCAGCTCATCGCGACCCAGCTGAACAACCAGGGCTTCGATGTCACGTTCAGCGGCGTAGAGGCCACCAAGTGGTTCGCCGACTACCCGACCGGCAACTTCGACGCCATGATCCACTGGAGCAACCAGGGACCGAACCCGTATTACTACTTCCAGAACTGGATCGACAGCACCCAGTCCGCGCCGATCGGCAAGCCGGCCGCGGGCGACTACGGCCGCTTCAATTCCCCGGCGGCGCAGGCCGCGCTGGCCGAGTTCGCCGGCAGCAACAGCTCCGCCACCCAGCAGGACGCGCTCAACAAGCTGCAGCAGATCGTCTCCACCCAGGCGCCGGTCATCCCGCTGCTCTACGGTGCGGCCTGGTACGAGTACAGCACGAAGAACTACACCGGCTGGCCGACCGCCAGCAACCAGTACAACAACCCGGTTCCTAACGACCCCTACATCCTGGCCACTGTCCTGCATCTCAAGCCGACTGGCTGAGCCCTGCGGTTATGCCAACGCCATTTCAGGGGCGGACCCCGCCCGGCCGGGTTTCCGGCCGGGCGGGTGCCCAGACAACCACTCCGGCTGACGACGCGGAACTCATCGCATCTCTGTCATTGAACGACAAGGTGCTGCTGCTGACCGGCGCGGACAGCTGGAGCACTCAGGGCGCCGATGCGATCGGCCTGCATCCGATGATCATGTCGGACGGGCCGTGCGGCGCCAGGGGTGTGGCGCTCGACGAGCGGCACCCCTCCACGAGCCTGCCTTGCCCTTCGGCGATGGGTGCCACCTGGGACCCTGAGCTGGTGAGCGAACTGGCGGCAGCGCTCGGCGAAGAAGCGAGCAGCAAGGGCATTCACGTGCTGCTCGGACCGACCATTAACCTCATGCGGACGCCGCTCGGCGGCCGCGGCTTCGAGTGCTTTGCCGAGGATCCTGTGCTCACCGCGCAGATCGCCGTCGGCTACGTGCGCGGGCTGCAGCAGGCCGGAGTCGCCGCGACCGTCAAGCACTATGTCGCCAATGACTCAGAGACCGAGCGGTGGAGCTACGACGCGCAGGTAGCCGAATGCGTCCTGCGTGAGCTTTACCTGCCGCCGTTCGAGGCGTGCGTGCGTGACGCCGACGCGGCGCTCGTGATGGCCGCCTACAACAAGGTCAACGGCGTTCCGATGACCGAAAACGCCCGCCTGCTCGCAGGCGTGCTCAAGGGCGAGTGGGAGTTCGCCGGCGTCGTCACCTCGGACTGGCACGCCGCGCGCAGCACCACCGCCACCGCGCTCGCCACCCTCGATCTGGCCATGCCAGGACCAGATGGCCCGTGGGGCGAGCAGCTGGCCAACGCCGTATCCGACGGCGTGGTCACCGAGCAAATCCTCGACGACAAGCTCATGCGCCTGCTCGCCCTGGCCCGGCGGGTCGGGGCACTGGGCGACTCCTGCGGGCCGCCGACCGAACCCCAGGGCGTCGCCAGCCTGACCAGGCAGGTGCCGCCGGAGCAGGTGCGGCTGATCGACCCGGCCTTGCTGCGCAAGATCACCTCAAGCTCGTTCGTCCTGCTCAAGAACAACAACGAGCTGCTGCCGCTCAACCTAGCCGAGATCGGCGAAGTTGGTGAGATAGCCCTGATCGGCCCGGGCGGGATCCGTCCGACGATCCAGGGTGCCGGTGCGGTCGTGGTAGCCCCGGCCAGCGTGTCGACTCCGGTGGAGGCGCTGTCGGCACGTACCAAGGTCACGGTGGCCGAAGGCTGCCAGATCTGGGCAACCGTTCCCGCGCCGCCGATCGACTCACTGACCGACCCGGTCACCGGCGAACCCGGCGTCCACCTGGAGTTCATCGCGACCGATGGCACCGTGCTCCGGGCCGAACACCGGACTGCGGCGACCTTTGCCTGGTGGGACGGCTTCCCGCCGGGGATCGGCTGGGGCGAGGGCGGCAGCATCGTGCTCGACATGCTGTACCGTCCGCAGGCCACGGGTCCGCACCTGATCGGAGCCGCCGGCGTGGGCCGGCTCACGATCACCGTGGACGGCGTGATCGTGGCGGACCGGCCGACCGCGGTACCGGTCGACCCGGTCCAGGCCATGACCAACCCAGGTCAGGTCAGGGCAGGCGTCGATCTGCAAGCGGGCCAGCAGGTACGGCTGAAGGTCGGGTTCCGGCCCGCGCCGGACGGCGAAGGTCCGCTGACGGTCAGGTTCGGAGTCGTGCCCGCCGCCGACGACGAAACGCTGCTCGCCGAGGCCGTGCAGGTGGCGAGGGCAGCCGACGCCGTCGTGGTGGTCGTCGGCTCGGCCGAGCTGACTGAGGTCGAGGGCCTGGACCGGCCCACGCTCGCACTGCCCGGCCGGCAGGACGAGCTGGTCAGCCGGGTCGCAGCGGTCAATGACCGGACGATCGTGGTGCTGAACTCCGGCATGCCGGTGCTGATGCCCTGGACCGACCAGGTAGCGGCCGTCCTGCAAGCCTGGCTGCCCGGCCAGGCGATGGGTGATGCGCTCGCCGACGTACTCTTCGGCGACGCCGAACCCGCCGGCCGCCTGCCGGTCACCATCCCGGTAGCCGAGTCGGACTGTCCGGTGCTCGATGCCACCCCGGTCGACGGGGTGCTCGATTACCGGGAGGGCCTGCTGATCGGCTACCGGGGATACGACGCGGCCAGCGTCGCGCCCCGGTTCCCGTTCGGTCATGGCCTCGGCTACACCGACTGGGACTACGAATCGATCGAGGCGGTGACGGCAAGTTACCGGCCGGGAGAGGATCTGGTCCTGCGGGTGGGTATCAGGAATGCCGGATCGCGGTGCGGGCGGGAAGTAGTCCAGGCCTACCTGGCGGACCCGCCGGGCGATCCGACCAGGCCGGTGCGGGTGCTCGCGGCATTCAGTTCGGCGACCGCCGAGCCGGGCCAGCGCGCCGAGGTTCTGCTGACCGTGCCCGCACGGGCGTTCGCGCGGTGGGATGCCGCCCGAGGCGACTGGATCTGGCCCGGTGGCCAGTTCACCGTCGAGGTCGGCCGGTCCTCGCGCGACCTGCGCCTGTCGATGCCGGTGATCTAGGGAAACAAAAAAATAACCGGATATATGCAAAAAAATTTGCGCGGGTCTGGACGTAGTTGCCAGAGGTAATCGCCATGAAGGCCCGGGCCACCGGCCCGGGCCTTCACTCACTCAATCAATCAATCAACCGCCGTTGAACAGCGCGATATCCGGATTCGTGCTGGAGAACAGGCCAGCCCGGTTCGGGTACCAGACCCAGGCGTGCAAGGTGACCAGGTCTGGGTGCCAGAAGTTGAACTTCGCGCCGG
>DATNFM010000351.1:0-59202 GCA_035606435.1 Streptosporangiaceae bacterium
TTGTCCCAGCTGTAGGCGGCCGTGACCGTGACCTAAGCGATCGGTGTGACTGAGGTGTTCTGCCATTTGGCCGAAAGGTCTTCGTGATCATGCTCGGTTGACCCCAATGCCCGGTTTTCGGCGAAGACTTGTCGGATCACGCGGCGCTGCATTCCACGGCGGCGCTGTGCGCCAGGCAGGCGGTTCGGCGCGCGCCCCGGGGGCGGCACACCCTGGCGGTCGAAGATACTTAGTTCATGGAACAAGGTGGCAATCCGGTCGATGAGGTACTGAAGGGACTGGGCGAGGCTGGT
Source organism: Streptosporangiaceae bacterium (assembly GCA_035606435.1). Taxonomy (GTDB): domain Bacteria; phylum Actinomycetota; class Actinomycetes; order Streptosporangiales; family Streptosporangiaceae; genus Chersky-822. The sequence goes on from DATNFM010000351.1 coordinate 294, forward strand.
TACCTGGCTGACACGGCGATCGCCACGGTCGTCTACCTCGGTGCCCAGCTCGGCAAGCCGATCCTCGTCGAAGGTCCGGCCGGCACCGGCAAGACCCAGCTGGCCAAGAGCGTCGCGCTCGCGGCCGGCAAGCGGCTGATCCGGCTGCAGTGCTACGAGGGCCTGGATGAGTCGAAGGCGATCTACGAATGGGACTACCGCCGCCAGCTCCTGCACCTGCAGCTGCACCGCGGCGGCGAGACCCAAGGCGAGGCCCAAAGCGGGACCCAGAGCCTGGACTCGGCCGGCATCTTCGGCGAGGAATTCTTGCTCAGCCGCCCGCTGCTGGCCGCGATACGCTCGCCCGAGCCCGTCGTGTTGCTACTTGATGAGGTCGACCGGCTGGACATCGAGAGCGAGGCGCTGCTCCTCGAGGTGCTGTCGGAATACCAGGTCTCGATCCCCGAGCTCGGCACCGTCACCGCCCGGCATATCCCCCAGGTCCTCCTGACTTCCAACAACAGCCGGGACCTGTCCGAGGCGCTCAAGCGGCGCTGCCTGTTCCTGCACATCGGCTACCCGACCACCGAGCGCGAGGCCGAGATCGTCCGCCTGCACGTGCCCGAGCTGGCCGGGCACCTGGCGACCCAGATCGCCGAGCTGGTCGCGCTGCTGCGCCAGGCCGACCTGAAGAAGCCGCCGTCGATCGCCGAGTCGCTGGACTGGGCGCGAACGCTGCTGACGCTCGGCGCCAGCGACCTGTCCGATGACCTGATCAAGAACACCCTGTCGGTGCTGCTGAAGTACGAACGCGACATCGACACCGCGCTGGCGACATTGCGAATCTAGACGTGCAGCGAATCTAGACGTGCAGGGGATCTAGTCATGCAAGGGATCCAGTCATGCAGGTGATGCTGGCCGGGCTGGTCGACGAGATGCGCAGCGTCGGCATCGGGGTCTCGGTCGGCGAGCACCTCGACGCCGCCAAGGCGTTGTCGGCGATCTCGCTGCAGGACAAGGAAGTCCTCCGGGCCGCGCTGCAATGCGCCCTGGTCAAGCGGGCCGAGCACGTCGCCACCTTCAACCTGCTGTTCGACCTCTACACGGCCGGGACCACCCGTCCCGGCGCCGACCTGGTCGCGGCGATGAGCGATGCCGAGCTGGCCGAACTGCTGCGCTCGGTGATCGGCTCCGGCGACGTTCACCTGCGCCGGCTGCTGGCCGATGAGTACGTGCGCCGGTTCGGCGGGCTGGAGCCAGGCAGCCCCGTGGCCGGGGTGTTCGCCACGATCGCGGTGAACGAGGCCGCCGACCTTCCCCGATTGCGCGCCGAGCTGCTGGCCGGCCAGGCCGGCCAGGGCGACGAGGCCGGCCTCCCCGGACTGGAAAACCCGGACGGCCAGGCGGGCGAAGGTCAGGGCGGTGGCGGCGGCTCAGGGTCCGGCGGCGGCCCCGGCGGCCAAGGCGGCGGCGTGCGCGCCCAGCTCGCCGAGTCGGCCGCCGACCAGCAGGTCGCCGCCTTCCGTCGTGACCTGGCCGCGGCGATCCGCCGCGCTCTGGTCGCCGACCGGGGCGCCCAGGCGGTCCGCCGGACCATGCGGGTCGGCCTGGCGGAGGACGTCGACATCGCGACCGCGTCGGCCACCGAGCTGGCCGCGATGACGCAGGCGATCAGCCCCCTGGTTCAGCGGCTCACCCACGTGCTGGCCCAGCTGGCGCTGCACCGCAAGCGCAAGCTGTCCATCGCCAGGACGCTGCACAAGTCCATGGGCACCGGCGGGGTGCCGATCCGGCTGGTCACCGAGCCCGCCCGGCCGCCGAAACCAGAGATCGTCGTGCTCGCCGACATGTCGGGCTCGGTCGCGGCGTTCTCCAGGTTCACCCTCGACCTGCTGATCGCGCTCGACAGCCGGCTGTCCAGGCTGAGGGTGTTCGCTTTCGTCGACGGCCTGGCGGAGATCACGACGATGGTCCGCGACGCCCGCTCCAGCGGCCGTCGCCTAGACCAGCGCGAGGCGAGCGCCGACGCGATCAGGCTCAGCGGCAGCTCGGACTACGGCTGGGTCATGCGCGACTTCGCGAGCCGGTACGCGCCCCAGCTGACCAGGCGCTCGGTCGTGCTCGTGGTCGGCGACGCACGGACCAACTACCTGGACCCGGCCGAGTCCGCCTTCGCCGAGATCAGCGAGCGAGCGGGCAAGGTCTACTGGCTGAACCCGGAACAGCGCCGGTACTGGAACCAGGGCGACTCGGTCATCGGCCGGTACGCGCCCTGGTGCGCCCAGGTCAGCGAGTGCCGCACCCTGCGCCAGATCACCGACTTCGTCCAGTCCCTGGCCGTCGGCGCCGCCGATCACCGCCGGCCGGTCGCCCCGGGACCGCCGGGACCGCCAGCGGCCAGCGACCGCCCGATGACCACCCGCTGAATCTGGTTGGTGCCCTCGACGATCTGCAGGACCTTTGCCTCCCGCATCAGGCGCTCGGCCGGGAAGTCCTCGACGTACCCGTACCCGCCAAGCACCTGCACGGCATCGGTCGTAACCTTCATCGCGGTGTCGCTGGCGAACAGCTTTGCCATCGCCGCCTGCTGGCTGAACGGCAGGCCCGCGTCCTTGCGCCTGGCCGCGGTCAGGTACAGGGCCCGGGCGGCCGCCACCGAGGTGGCCATGTCCGCCAGCATGAACGACAAGCCCTGGAACTCGATGATCGGACGGCCGAACTGGTGCCGCTCGGTCGCATACCGGACCGCGAGGTCGAGCGCGGCCTGGGCGACGCCGGTGGCGCACGCGGCGATCCCGAGCCGACCGGCGTCCAGCGCGGCGAGCGCGATCGAGAACCCCCGGCCCTCATCGCCGACGAGCTGGTCACGAGGCACCCGCGCGCCGTCGAACAGCACCTGGGCCGTCGCCGAGCCGCGCATTCCCATCTTGTGCTCGGGGCTGGCCGCCGTCACGCCCGGCGTCGAGGCCGGCACGTGAAGGCAGCTGATGCCGCGCGACCGCTCCCGGCTGTCGGGATCGCCCGAAGTCCGGGCGAAGACGGCATAGTAGTCGGCCTGCCCCGCGTGCGAGATCCACGCCTTGGTGCCGTCGATCACGAAAACCGAGCCATCTGGCCTGGCACTGGTGCGCATCGCGGCCGCATCGGATCCGCTCGCCGGCTCTGACAGGCAGTACGCCCCCAGAAGGTCACCGCCAAGCATGGCGGGCAGCCAGCGCTCGCGTTGCCCGGCGGTACCAGAATTTATTAGGGGAAAGCAACTCAGCACGTGGACGCTCACCCCGAGGCCGATCGTCAGCCAGGCACCCGCCAGTTCCTCGACGACCTGAAGGTAGGTTTCGTAGGGCTGCTCGCCGCCGCCGAACTCGGCCGGATAAGGCAGGCCGAGCAGCCCGGCCCGGCCTATTAACCTGAAGATGTCCCTGGGGAAGACGCCGTCGCGCTCGGTGGCGGCCGCCTTGGGGCTCAGCTCCTTGTCGGCCAGTTCCGCGGTGAGGTCGAACAGGGCCCGGGCCTCGTCGTCGCGGGCTTCGCGCTCGACGGCGAGCACGTCAGACTCCGACCGACACGAGTTCGCGGCTCACCAGATTGAGCCGTTCGCAGCCGTCGGCGGTGCAGACCACGATGTCTTCGATCCTGGCGCCGTGCGGGCCCGGATAGATGCCGGGCTCGACCGAGAACGCGTGGCCTGGCCGCAGCGGCTCGGCGTTACCGGAGACTATGTACGGGTCTTCGTGCGTCTCCAGCCCGATCCCGTGCCCCGTCCGGTGCATGAAGTACTCGCCGTACCCGGCCGCCGTGATCGGCTCCCGCGCGGCGGCGTCGATAGCCTCGGCGCTGACTCCCGGGCGGACCGCGGCACAGGCGGCGTCCTGGGCGTCCTTGAGTACCTGGTAGTAGGCGGCGAAGTCATCGGGCGGCTGGCCGATCGCGTACGTCCTGGTGCAGTCCGAGCAGTAACCGGTCGGCATCGTGCCGCCGATGTCGACGACGACGGCATCGCCCTCGCGCAGTACCCGGTCGCTGGCCGTGTGGTGCGGGCTGGCCGCGTTCGGCCCCGAGGCGACGATCGCGAAATCGGCCTGCGCGTGCCCTTCCGCCAGGATCGCGTCCTTGATATCGGCGGAGACCTGCTGCTCGGTGCGGCCGGGCCGCAGCCAGCCGGGCACCTGAGCATGTACCCGGTCGATCGCCTGGCCCGCCTCGCGCAGCGCGGCGATCTCGGTCGTCGACTTGCGGGCGCGCAGCGGACCGAGCGCCACGCTGGCCAGTTCCTGCCGCGCCGCCGGCAGCGCGGCGCGGAACCGCAGCACCATCAGTGCCCACATCCGGTCGGTGAGCCCGACCGCGGCCGGTGCCCCGAGCCGCTGGGCGACCAGCGCGTAAGGATCGTCGGTCTCATCCCACGGGATCAGTTCGAGGCCGAGCCGGCCCGCCGGGGAGGCCTTGGCGGCGGGCAGTTCAAGGCGGGGAACGACCAGGAACGGATCCCCGGCGACCGGCACGGTCAGGCAGGTCAGCCGCTCCAGCGCGTGCGCGTCGTAGCCGACGACGTAACGCAGGTCAGGCCCCGGCGTCAGCAGCAGGGCGTCAAGGCCAGCGAAGCTCGCCGCCGTGGCCGCGTCAGCCAGCCTGCTCGCCGGATACAACTCCTCCGACATGCTCACTTGTCCACCTCACTGTGGCCGGGTGACCGATCGGAACGCCCGGCGCTGGGGCGCGGGGCACTACCTATCTCACCATAGACAGCGGCCCGGCGAGGCAGGAGGTTTCCTGCTCGCCGGGCCGCTGCTGGCGATAGCTGTGATCAGTGGTGATGCTTGGCCGGCGGGACAACCGATCAGCCGGGTCTGAACGGCTTAGAACTGCCGCGGCGTCGCGCCGGCCGGGCGGGGCGGGCTCACGAAACCGTCGATCCGCCAGCGAGCCCGCGTCGCGCCCCGGGTGTTGCCGGGCGATGTCGCGCAGGCGGCGAGGGCGCCGAGGGCCGCGACCGGTCTGGACAAAGTCCGCGCAGTAGGAAGGGAGAACATCAGGCATCAGACTAGGTCCGCGGCGACGGGCTGCCGAGAGCCGGTGCATGATCTTGTCAAACATTCACTTAACGTCCATGGGAGGCATCTTTGGGGATAGTCGCGATCTCGGCGCACCTGGACGACGCCGCGCTATCGGCCAGCGCCAGCCTTGCCGGGCGGGATGCCACCGTGGTGACCGTCTTCGCCGCGATGCCGCCGCCTGAGGTTGAACTGTCGTCCTGGGACGCCCATACCGGCGCGACGAGCTCAAAGGACCGCCAGACCGAACGGCTGGCCGAAGACGCCGAGGCGATGCGGCTGCTGTCCGCCCAAGGCCGCTACCTGGACGAACTGGACCGGCAATACCGGCGCTCAGGCGAACGGCCCGGCCTCGACCGGATCGCCCGGTCGATCGCCGGTTACTTCACCGGCGACTCGATAGAAGCCTGGATCCCGGCCGCGCTCGGCGGCCACCCCGACCACGCGATTGCCAGAGACGCCGCGCTCCAGGCCGCCGCGATCGCCGGCCTGCCCGAGATCGTGCTCTACGCCGACTACCCGTACGTCCTGTCCTTCGGCCCGCCGTCCTGGCTGACCAGTCGCCCGACCGAGATCAGCCTGACCTCCAGCCAGCGCGAGACCAAGGTCAAGATCATCCGCGCGTACCGATCTCAGTCGCTGGCCCTCGGCCTCAGCGATGCCGACCTGGCCGCCAGCCCAGCCAAGCTCAACACCGAACTCTTCTGGCGAGTCGCCCTGCCTGACCCTGGTCTGATAGCCGCCATTCCTCGTGCATACTTCCGAGAGGGGGACTAATGGCTGAACGGGGTGTCAGATTAGATGGCCAGTGAGATCACAATTCCGCCCGCCAATGCCGGATCAGGAGTTAAGGGAATAGCCGGCGACGTTACGCCGGCCTCGGTCCCGCGTCGGCGCCCAACCTGGACGCTGATGGTGCTGACCGTGATCGCCGCACTGATCGCCGGCGCCCTGGCCGGGCACGCCTGGGATCAGAAGAACGCGGCGCGCGATCTGTACCGGGGTCAGGTGCTCACCACTGAGACGCGCTTCTACGACGCGGAGAACAGCCAGATTAACCTGCCCGCTCAAAGGCGCAGCCTGACGGCACTCAGCGACCTCGCGGACTCGATCACCGGGGACGTGGGCGTCAACGGGTCTGGCACGCTCACCGTCACTACCGGCACGGGCGCCACGATGGCGACGCAGACCGTCCTGGACGTCACCATCTCATCGCCGTACGCGACCACGACGCTGGTCACGTACTCGATCCAGGTCCCCAGGAACACCAGTCCCAACGCGGGGGCCTGCGTGCTGTCGAGCACCTTGCTCGGCCAGGGGCGCGCGACTCGCGACCTGCGACTCGGCGGGGGCTACGTCGTGCCGTCCTGCCCGCTGCAGTGGTGGTCAACTCACTCCGCGTCGGACCCGCACCTGGGCCAGGCCGGGATCCCCCGGTCCCACGTCGAGCGCACCGAGTAAACGACATCTAGTCGGACAGCGAAAGTGGTGGCCCGCATGACAGCAGACGGCAAGATCGCCACCTACCTCCAGGAGCACCCGTGCAGGACCGCTACGTCCTGATCGAGGCGGATCATTTCCAGGTCGAGGCCAACGTACAGGTCGGAACCGCAGCACAGAGTTGCTGCGCTGCGGTCCCGGAATCGCTTCAGCCGCTGACTTCAGTGGCTTCAGCTAGGTGGTGCGGGTCGCTCAGAAGCTCGTACGGCAGTCGGCGCAGACACAGCCGCAGCTGCCGCAACCACCGCAGATGGGAAGTTCCGGATCGGTCGGGTCATAAGGATCGACCGGGTGGTCGGTGTTGTCCTTCTTCAGCATGAGCAGGGTCAGTTCTTCCCAGGACAGCGTGGTCGCGTCTTCGGACGCGAGATCGAGTACTGCCATTGACTCGGGCATTGCGTTCCTCCTTCTGAGGGTTTGATTTCGGACTCAGGGCAGCCCGGCTGGCGGAGGACCGCGAGCAGGGCAGGCCGAGATCATGATCGATAGCCCAGGTGGCTCGCCAGCGCCATCATGCGGTGGCACATTTCGTCGAGTAGTCCCCAGGCCGGGTCGAAGGCCGTGGTGGTCGGCTCGGGAATCGGCCGCAGAGCGGGCGAACGCATGAACTTCCCGTCACCGCCGAGCAGGTCGCCCGATGGACCGGTGCCCGCGAACCGCCAGCGTTCCGTCCGGGTCATCCGGGCGACGATCGCGTCATCATGGGGCAAGCCCAGCCAGTCCAGCAGGCGAGGCAGCCAGGTCGCCGGGTCTGTCACCAGGTCTTCGGCCTTGATCCTCAGCCAGTTCCCGGCGGGCAGCTGGTCGAGCTTGCGCAGGATCCGGCGGTGACCGGAATACCAGCTGGACGCCGCGAACGCGGCGAGGCCCGTGCGGTCGTCACTGACCGAACGCCAGTACGTGATCGCCGACCGCATCGTGGTGACCGGATGCCTGGTCAGATGGATGTAGCGGGAATTCGGATAGTGGTCGAAACAGGCGTCGAGCGCCTCGTCGGTGGCGACCGTATCTGGCGACTTCTCCAGGCCGATCTTCGGATAGGCAAGACGGAGCAGGTGGTCCATGAGGTCGACCGGCGACCAGGAGGAGCGCTCGGCCAGCCATTGCCTCGCGTTCCGGGTCGCCCAGCTCTCCTGGCTCTCGTCGTGCAGTTCGGCGGTCGCGCGGATGATCCCGCTAAGCCGGTTTTCGGCCAAGATGGGCCGGTGCCGCCACGGCCCGCACTGGTCGAGCAGCTCTCCGACCGTGTTCGCGGTGAAGATCAGCATCTCAGGAAATCCGTAGAGGTCCGGGTGGCCGGCCAGCAGAGCCAGGGAGACGGTGGAGTAGGAGCGGGCGGGCGCGAGCAGGAAGATCGGCTCGTGCCGCATCGAACCGCTGGCCGAGGCGGAGACGGAGTCCTTTGCCGTCGCAGTCATGGCAAGCCGATGGCGACGGTGAACAGGTGGCGCAGGTTCTGATTCTTCAGGCGGGCTGCTGCGCTCGCGTAGCGGGAGGCGCCGCCGAGCAGGCAGCCGGCCAGGCCCGCCGAGATCGACCACAGCCAGGCGGCGTAGCCGGCTGTTCCGGCCCGGGTCAGGGCGGCCGGATAACCGGCTGGTCCCGCGTCCCGGCAAGCCTGGTTCAGGTCTGCGCACAGCAGCAGCAGGGCGGGCGCCGCCAGGTATTGCTCGCGCAGGACGTCAAGGTAGCCGAGATCCTCGCTCAGCAGCTCCGTGCCGGTCCCGCCAGTGGCGTATATCCCCTGGCCTAGCCCGGTCACGTCGAACGCGGCGAGCAGAAAGTCCAGGCGAAGGCCGCCGTGCCGGTCTCGTGGCCACACCGCCTCCTCGGCGGCGCGGGCCGCCTCGATCGCGCCCAGAATCTGCGACCTCGGGACCGCCGCCGCCTCGAAGTGCCGGACGGAACGCCGCCGGGTCAGGCAATCCTCGATCGGCTCCGTCAGCCACTGGCAACGGTCATTAGCCAGCGGGCGGGCGGCCGCCGGAGTTTCTTGCCTGGCGGCCCAGGTCGGCTGGCGGTCGCCGAACGCCTCCCACAGTTGCTGGCTGTCGCCTGGCCCGATGGTCATGAGTGCTCCCCTGGGTCGTTCGCCCGCTGGCCTACGGCGGGGGCGAGGCCGGCTATGGCGGTCACGGCCTCTTCCTGCTTGTCGAGGTCGAGCAACTCCGCGAGCTCGGCGGGCCAACTGGAAGCGAACGTGGCGAGCAGGCCGTAGCTCTCGGCTACCAGGCGCAGTTGCAACGCGGCACAACCCGCGTCCAGATGCGCCAGGCGCCAGGCGAAGTCGCCGTACTTCTGTCTCAGCCGGCCCACCTGCGCGACCAGGACGACGACAGCGCCCTGGCCGCCCGCGTCCAGATCCGTTGCGCGCAGGAACGCCGGTACGCCGACGCGGTCCGCCCTGACGCCCATCACCTCATGCTGCAGGTCGTCATAGCGGAAGATCGTCCCCGGCAAGCCGAACAGGTCCAGGTCAGTGATGAGGTAGATGACCACCGATCCCAGATTTCCGCCGCTGGGGGCCCATCGGTGATCCGCCCCTTCCGGCGAATCTGCTGTCGCCGGGGCGAAGCCCCCGACCCGGGCCATCAGCTCCGCGAGAACGGTTTCGGTTATGCCGTGAGCCGGTCGAGGTCCGGCGGCCCGATCGGGCAGTGAATGGCGCGGATAGCCGGGAAAGCCGTCCCGCTCCCGCGGAAGCGCGATGATGCGGTCGCGCCTGGCCGGCGTGGTGGCATCGGCCGGCTCGAGCCAGGGCGCGCCCCGGGCGGATTGCCATTCGTAGGCCAGCAGGTCTCGTACGGCTCTGTCGGCCGGCGGCGTTCCGCCGGCGCAGCGCACGCACTCGGGATCCGCGGTGACGTTCAGGGACTCGATCGCCAGGCCGGACAGCACGACCCTGGTGACCTGCCGAAGCGGCGGCTCCGGGGCCTGACCGGTCAGGATTCCGAGTAGCGCCGAGGTGGCCAGGCTGGCGAGCAGGCCGGCCAGGGCCGCTGACGAGGGCTCGGTCCCGGTGGGCCGACCGCCCGCTGGCTCGGCTTGGCCCCAGCCAGCGAGCTGGCCTCGCCGGAAGCAGTCGATGCAGGCGGTGCTGGGCCCGCAGAACGCCGGACCTACTTCGGCCCAGTCGCCGGTCCCGCTGAAACGGAGCACCGGGCGGCGGTCTTGCGCGGACGCGGCCACGAGATCGAGCGCGTCAGCGTCCTGCGGGGAATCGAACACCGCCGCCACGCAGGCGCCGATCGTACCGGCGAGCGCGCGAGCCGTTTGCGCGGCCGTCATGACCTGGACCATGCCGACGCCCGTCGCCGACAGGTCCGCCGCGATCGGCTCGGCCAGGTAGCCGGGCGCTGCCAGCAGCACCGTCCATTCCGAGAGCGCGCAGATCAGGTCATCGGCGCTGGCGCGGGATTCGCTGACCGCGATCGTGCGGGACAGGTAGGCGCTCACGTGGTCCGAGCGCGACGGCGCCGCATCGGGCGACACCCATTCCAGCAGACCGCACTCATCCAGCAGTCGCACCGCCTGATCGACCTGGGCGCCGCCAAGCGCCAGGTCGTGGCAGAGTTGCTCCCGGCTGCGCTGGCCGTCGAGCGCCTCCAGGAAGCGCGGCATCAGGGAAAGGGCGGCCTTGCCGTTCAGCACCTGACGACTCGGACCGCCTTCGATGAGCAGCGATTCGCCCATCGGCGTCATCGCCAGGCCCTGCCGCGACCTAGGTCGCCTCAGCGTCGGCCCGGACAACCCGATTTCCATCAGCGAGATGCTCCTGTCGCTAGCCGGCGGATCCAGTCCAATCTGGCAAAGGGCTGGGCGGCGCCGACCTTGGCCGGAGTGCACCGATCACAGTTGTGGCAGGCGATGACGGGACTCACGCTCAGCCCGCCGGCCACGAGGCCGATGGTGGCGACCTCACCAGTTGCCCGGTCCTCACATCGCGAGGCCGGCGCCAGGGTGTGGCCGGCAAGCGCCCTCAGCGCCACGGCGCTTGCCATCCGCGCCTGATGAGGCAGATAACCGGCGGGTCCCCAATCCTGGTCGCGCCGGTAACTCGCGTGCAGCGTCACCGTGATCCACGGCTGGCGATCGTGCTGGGCTCGGCGCCGGGAGTAGCACCTGAAGCACGGGCCGGTCGCCGGATCGACGAGCGGGCCGATCCTGACTACCGGATGCTCCATGATTACCGGCAGCCAGGCGATCTGATGCTGGAAGGCCAGCTCGTCCGCCTGTTCGCACAAGTCAGGTTCCGGTCGCCACAGGGCTAGTACGACCGCGCTCGAAGCAGCGCAGAAGGCGGCACCAAGCCCGTCACCCACCTTGTATTCCGCTCCCTGCGGCAGCCAGTCCGACAGGAAGCCGGCGACTCGCTGGCCGAATTCACCGACGCCGCCGGTCAGGACCGCCGGGCCGGTCGGCTCGGTTATTCGAAGGGAATCGGCCATGAATTCAGCTCCTCTTCAGGAAGGACCGGATAGCCCATCTGCCCGGGGGCCGAGTAGAGCCGCGGATGCAGGCGATACTGGGCCAGCGGATGCAAGGTCATCGGTTGCAGTTCGGGTATCACGACGTTGACGGCGGTCAGTCCCGCGTCCGCCAGTTCGCGCGTCGTGCGGTCGACAGCTATGACGGACATTCCCTTTCCTGACAGGGTCGCCAGGAGCGTGGCCAAAGTGGCCTCGGGACGGCCAGGAAGTTCAGGATGGTCCAGAGCAGGCCGGTCTTCCGCATCCTCGACCAGGAAGCCAAAGGCAGGCCATCGACCGGGCGCCGCCATGTACCGGGCTCCATCGGAGATCGAATGGAAATCCGCCAGGTTATCCGGAGATTCGGTCGCCAACTCGCAGCGTCTGGTGAAGCAGGCTTCGAGCATCGCCTTTTTTGCCGCTGACCCGATGGTCAGGCCCGTCGAGCATCCCAGGGTGTGGGCTAGCCGGCTCGCGTAGATCGCGCGGCCGAGGCACAGGACGGTTGGCACCGCGAGGTCGGTTGTGGCGTCGAAGAGCCAGTACCGGCAGAAGTGGCTGTGCCCCCAGGAGATCATCTCCCGGACGTCCTCCGGCAGCAGCCCGTCGGCCACCAGGGGCAGTTCCAGCTTCTGCAGCCAGGTGATCGCGATCGCGTCACGCTCGATGACTTCGCAGATTCCGCGGACAAGAGCTTCTGTGGGATCGGAATGTATGGCGAACCCGGTGGAGATTCGGTACCAGAAGTGCTCCGCTGGTTCGGCCCGGCGCAATCCGTAGTAAGCCATGACAGCCGGGATCCAGATCTCATTCCCGCTTGGGAGATCGATTCCCAGAACCCACCGTATTTGGGCACGCGGGTCGAACGATGTCAGCGGGCATCCAGGCAGGGCCAGTTCGCGATCAGAACAGCGCGGAATCCGGCCGGGATCGAGTGCCTGCGAGCCTAGGTCCTGGTAGCTGGACCGCAGGACGGGCTCGCCAAAGTCCGATGAAGAGTAGCGCTCGGCCGCCTCCGCGAGGGCCTTGAGGCGAGCGTCTTCCGGGTCCTTGAACGCCCGCCCGAATCCTTGTGCCTTCTCCCACTGGTGCTCGCGCAGATGCTTAAGGTCGGCCGAGTAACGGTCCTCCAGGTGCAGCACCGGCGTGCCGAAGAAAGCGCTGCTGCCGTCGATGACATCGCCCAGCCCGCGCCGGGCCTGGAGTGCGTGAGCGCCTGCGATCACCCCGAATGGGGAAACCAGGCCTTCGAGCCGTTCCAGCACTGAACTAGTCACGTCGTTCCTGCCTGATTTCGCTGAGCGGCCGCCTGGACCGTTCTCATCCGCCGCGCCAGCCGAAGCAACTCGCCTCCGTGCCAGCCGCCAGCCGGAGGCGATACGTAGGCCTCGCTAGTCGTGAGGATGAAGGGAGACTCGGCGCGATCGAGCACCATGCGGAATGCTTTCATTCGAGGCGCCTTCAGCAGCTCGCTGAAATCGAAGCCGAACCGGTGAGAGAAACGCTGGTAGCTCAGCCGGCGTCCAGTGATGGACGTGAGCCTGAAGCTCTCGCCCAATGCTGTCGAGATCCCGGGCTTCTCCAGGATGTCGCAGGTATTGGGTGACGAAATGTACTGCTCGAGGTTGCCCCGCCCATTCGTGAGCTTGTGAGTGGCGAGCACCGAGTTGGCGCCGCTGCCGAAACCGAGGTGATCACCTTCCCAGTCGAAGTAGTAGAGTTCGGCGTTGAATCTGTGATGCGGACCCAGCGAGTAGTACATCGGCATGTACTCGTCGTAGCCGTTCGCCGTCAGCATCTCGTAGGCGAGATCTTGAGCTCGGGCGCGCTGATCGGTGTTGTGAGCCGGGAGATGACCTCGCTCGATCTGGCGGAACATCGCCGTCTCGTTGACCGCGTGATACGAGTACGAAGTTACGTGCTCAGGTCTCAGCGCTATCGTCCTCGCGAGGGTGTCCTTCAGCATCTCGTCGGTCTGCCTGGGGAAACCGGTGATGATGTCGACGTTCCTGTTCACGCATCCGAGTTGTTGTGCCCGGCGCACCGAGCCGTCGGCCTGTGTCGCCGAGTGCGCCCTTCCCGCGCGGCGCAACTCGCTCTCGTCGAACGATTGGATCCCTACGCTGAGGCGGTTCATGCCTGCGTACTGAAAAGCGGCGATATTCTCTGCGGTCAGCGTCTCCGGGCTCGATTCAACCGAATATTCACTGACCGCGGACAGATCAAAATTGTCCTTCAGCGCGGTACCGATCAGTTCGATCTGACCTGCATTGAGCGCGGACGGCGTGCCGCCGCCCCAGTAGACAACTTTGGGAACGTAGCCCAGCTCGCTGACCCGAGGCGCGTAGTACTCGATCTGCTTTTTCAGTGCCTCGGCGTAGCGCCACCGGATGTCACCCGAGCTACGCAGCTGAGCTGTTGGTATTCCCGTCACCCAGGTGCAGAACGTGCATTTCGATGAGCAAAAGGGCACGTGCACGTAGACGAGCAGGCTACGCTGCCGCTGATCGCGGCCGACGACAGAGCGGACGTCGTCCAGGACGACATCCGCCGGTACCTGGTGCTTCAGCTGTGACTCGGCGCTCGGATGGATGCCAGTCGGATTGCTCGCCGGCAACCTGGGCCTCCTTCTGACGGTCGGACCATCCCTGCCTTCCCAGGCTTCACCGCTGGCCTTGACGCCGGACCAAACGGGCGCTGTCAGTCAATTCCGGTAGCCGGTGCGCCGCATCGGCCGGTGAAGCTACTGGTCAGGGCGCTGCCGGTCAGCTGCCAGACTTCGGCTGGCGGTACCGATATCTCCGCCGAGGTACCGAAATCCGCGGATAAGGTGAGGCCATGGGTGAGCACGGCGGTGATCACGCAGGCGAGCTTGTCCGCACGTTCCGCCGCAAGGCCGGACTCACTCAGCGGCAGCTCGCCGAGGCGGCCGGCGTGGGCGTCGGCGTGGTGCGCGACCTGGAGCAGGGCCGGACCGAACGCCCGCACGGTGAGTCGGTGCGGCGCCTGGCCAGCGCGCTGCGACTTAGCCAGCAACAGGTCATGGAATTCGGCCTGGCAGTGCTAGGCAACGGGGACACGCCCGAAGGGGCTGGGCCGAGGGACCGGACGGGCGCGGTGCGGATTGGCGTGCTCGGTCCGTTGACGGCCAGCCGGCAGGGGGTGCCGTTGCCGCTCGGCCCGCCGCTTCAGCGGGCGGTACTTGGGCTGCTGGTGCTGTACGAGGACGCGGGGATTTCCCGGGACGCCATGATCGACGCGCTGTGGGGTGAGGCCCCGCCGCCGACAGCCGTTTCCATGATGCAGTCCTACGTCAGCCGGCTGCGCCGCGTGCTCGGACCCGGCTGCCCGGTGGCCAAGACCAGCAGCGGCTACCGGCTTGAGCCCACGACCTGCGATCTGGACTTGACCGCCTTCGAGGCGCTGGTCAGCCAGGCTCGGCAGGCGCATGCAGCCGGTGACTTCGAGCGGGCCTGCCAGGCCTACGCGGACGCGCTCGCGCTCTGGCGAGGAGAGCCGCTGGCTGACTGTGACTCCTTGCGCGGCCATCCGGCGGTGGCGCGGATGATCCGCCAGAACTCCGAGGCCGTGACCGGCTATGCGGAGGCGGCGATCGCTGCCTCGCGCCCCGAACGCGCTCTGCCGCGGTTGCGCGCGCTGGCCGACCGGGAGCCGCTGAACGAGCGAGCCCACGCCTTGCTGATGATCGCACTGGCCGGCAGTGGCCAGCAGGCGGCCGCGCTCGGAGTCTTCGATCTGATGCGGCGGCGACTCGATCGCGAACTCGGGCTCCGGCCGGGAGCCGAGCTGACCGCAGCCCAGACCCAGATCTTGAACCAGCAGATTCCGGCCGCCATCGCCGCGTCACCGTCGGACGATGCGCCCGGCCGGCCGATTCCCAGCCAGCTGCCAAGCGGGGTGACGCACTTCGCTGGCCGGGCGGCCGAGCTGGCCGTCCTGAACCTTACCTTCGACCAGGCGGCCGGGCGGACCATCGTGATCTCCGCCATCGCGGGGACCGCCGGAGTCGGCAAGACCGCGCTTGCCGTCGAATGGGCACATCAGGTCAGCGAACGCTTCCCCGACGGCCAGCTCTACGTGAACCTGCGCGGCTACGACCCCGACCAGCCCGTGCCTGCCACCGATGCCCTGGCCCGGTTCCTGCGCGCGCTCGGCGTGCGTGGCCAGGAAATCCCGCCCGAAGAAGATGAGCGGGCCGGACGCTACCGCAGCCTGCTGGCCGGCAAGCGCATGCTCGTGGTGCTGGACAACGCCGGGTCGGCTGAGCAGGTGCGGCCCCTCCTCCCCGGCACCCCGACCTGCACGGTGGTGGTGACCAGCCGTGACGCGCTCGCCGGGCTCGTGGCCAGGGACGGCGCCACCCGCCTGGATCTGGACCTGCTGCCGGCGGCCGATGCGGTCGGCCTGCTGCGGGCGCTGATCGGGTCACGCGTCGACGCCGATCCGGAGGCGGCGGTCCAATTGGCTGACCAGTGCTGCCGGCTGCCGCTGGCGCTGCGGGTGGCAGCCGAATACGCCACCAGCCGCCCGGGCGTGCCCTTGGCCGAACTCACCGGCGAGCTGACCGACTTGCAGCGGCGGCTCGACCTGCTGGCAGCGGGAGGAGACCGGCGCGCCGCCGTGCGGACCGTATTCTCCTGGTCTTACCAGCACCTTGACGCCGGTGCTGCCAGGACCTTCCGCCTGCTGGGCGTGCACCCCGGCCCGGACTTCGAGCCCTACGCGGTGGCGGCGCTGGCCGGCGTCACGGCTAAGCGCGCCAGTGAGCTCCTCGGCGTGCTGGCCCGCGCCCACCTGATTCACGTCACCTCGCCGGGCCGGTACGGGCTGCACGACCTGCTGCGCGCCTACGCGCGTGAGCTCGCGGGCGATCCGGCGGAGCAAGAGGCGGCGCTGACCCGCCTGTTCGACCACTACCTGGGCACGGCAGCCGTCGCGATGGATGCCCTGTATCCCGCCGAACGCGGCCGACGGCCGCGCATCCCGACGCCGGCCACCGAGGTCCCGCCGGTCGCCACACCCGCCGGCGCGCAAGAATGGCTGGACGCCCAGCGCGCCGTCCTGGTGACGGTCGCGGTCCAGGTTGCCGACGATGGTCAGCCCGGTTACGTTGCCAAGCTGGCCGACACCCTGTTCCGCTATCTGGATGGAGGCAGCCATTACCCGGAGGCGCTCCTCGTCCATTCTCGCGCCCGGATCGCCGCGCAGCGGGCCGGCGACGGCGCCGCGGAAGCAGTCGCGCTCAAGGTACTCGGGCTCACCACTTCTCACCAGGGCCACTACCAGCAGGCCACCGGCTACCTCGAGCAGGCACTGGCGCTGTTCCGGCGGCTCGGCGACCGTACCGGTCAGGCCCAGTCGCTGACCAATCTGGGCGTCGTCAGTTTCCTGCAGGGCCGCTACGAGCATGCCGGGGACTGGTGGCAGCAGGCACTGGCCGTTCACCGCGAGAAAGGTGATCAGGTCGGTGAGACCGCGGCCCTCGGTAACCTCGGCCTGCTCGACTTGCGGCAGGGCCGTTACCAGCGGGCCAGCGGTCGCCTCGGCCAGTCACTCGCTCTCGCCAGGAAAACCGGAAACCGGGCCACCGAAGTCACCGCGCTGGTCAACCTCGGAGAAGTCAGCCTGCGGCAGGGCGCTTACGCCGAGGCCACCGCGCGGCTCCAGGAGGCCCTGGCCCTGTCCAGGCAGATCAGCGACCGGAACCACGAAGCCTCGGCGCTCGCCCGGCTCGGCGAGGTCTGCCTGCGGCTCGGCCGCCTCGGGGACGCGGCGGAGCACCTCCAGCGGGCCCTGGCTCTCGCCCAGCAGACAGGCGACCGGGAAGATGAGGCCGAAGCGCTGAACGGCCTCGGCGAGGTCCTGCTCGGCAGCGGCCGGCCGGGACCGGCGCTCGACTGGCATGCCGCCGCGCTCGCACTAGCGCTTCAGATCGGCGGGAAGAATCAGCAGGCCCGCGCCCATCGCGGCATCGCCCGGGCTCACCAGGCCTCCGGCGCGCCGGACCTGGCCCGCGACCACCGGCGGGAGGCACTCGGTCTCTATGCCGACCTCGGCGCCCCAGAGGCCGACGTCGTCCGGGCCGAGTCGATCGAGGCGGGTGACGCGGATCTATCGTGAGCCGTCACGGAGCAGTGCGTGGCTATCTTCGACCAGCTCCTGGCGGGCCTGGCCGGCGGGTGCCTAGAGAGTGATCATGGAGGCGCGGCGGCGGACAGCGCGCCGGTCGCGGCGGGCCAGCGCGGCTACGGCCAGGGTCGTCACGGCGAGCGCGGCGACGATCCACCATTCGGCCGTGCCGTTCCCGCCATCGGGGTCGAATCCGAACAGGCCCTCGATCCAGTCTGGCCAGACGGCCGTCAGGATCGTCGCCGCCCCGAGAAGAGCCGACAGAACGATTTCGATCCGCGCCCTGAGCACCACAGCTACCTCTTTCTGGTTCAGTGTTCTTCTGCGCGGGCCAGCCAGGCTCGCTCGATCAAGTCCGACAGCCGCCCCAGCACCTGCTCCAGCTGGGCCTGGATCTGGCCTGCCAGTTCCACTGCGGGAGCATTCGGCGGAGCCGCCGCGACCGTCTGGCGCAGCCGCACCAGGCGGGTGTCCAGGGCACCCCGGCGCACGTGGAGGGAGCGCTTGCCGCCGCCGTCGGCGATCAGGTCCGATTCCACTGCCTCGAGTTCTTGCCGCAGCTGGGCATCAGTCTCGCTGTCGCCCAGTTCCGAGCGCGCCTTTCTGAGCCGGTTGACGCCGTCGTACAGGTCTGACAGCAGACCCCAGAGCCGCAGGCTGAGCTCGTACTGACCGGCGACCTGCTCCGGCGAGAAACCGCTGCGCGGATCGGGGGCGATCTCGAACCCGGCCTCGGCGTCCCGATCGCCCAGCTCTACCCGCACCGTGTAATGACCCGGCGCCACCTCGGGCCCCCGGTTGGCGGCGGCGTCGCGATCATCCGGCGGATCGATCTCGATCTGGGTGCCGCGCCCGTACCGGCCGTCCCAGACAAAGCGGTTCAGGCCTTCTCGCCTGGGCGGCACCGGGTCCTTCGGCATGTCCTTCCGAGGCTCGCGCTCCTCGTCTCCCGGCCGGGCGGTGAGCGTCCGTACCTCCCGGCCGGCGGAGTCGCGGAACGTGAGCCGCAGCTCGGCGTCGCCGGGATCGGCAAGCCGGTACAGCACCGCCACCCCGTCGGTGGCGTTCTGGCCTGCCCCGACTGGCAGGTCCTCGGACTCGGTCCGGCCAGGGAGCTGTCGCTTGTCATGGGTGACGACCACCGGTCCCAGCAGTGAGTAGGACCGGCGCGACTCTCCCTTCGCCGGGAACCCCCGGTCGGTGATCCAGCGGACCTGCCGGCGGGGCTGGTACAGGTGCAGCGGCGCCGAGTCCAGCTCGGGCCGGTGCTCGCGCAGCGCCGGCAGGTCCTCGAGGATCCAGATCGAGCGGCCATGGGTGGCCACCACCAGGTCATCGCCTTTGAAGACGAAGTCGTGCACCGGGACTCGGGGCAGCTCGCCCTGGCACCGCTGCCAGGCTGCGCCGTCGTCGAAGGACACCAGCAGGCCCAGTTCGGTCCCGCATAGGAGCAGTCCGGGGCGGCCCGGGTCCTCGCGCAGCACGTGACAGGACTCGTCGGCGTCCAGGCCACGGTCCAGCCGCTCCCAGCTGGCACCGAAGTCGCGCGTCCGCCACAGGTAGGGGCGGAAGTCATCCAGCTTGCGGGCCTCAGCGGCCAGGTAGGCGGTGCCGGCATCGTGGGGCGAGGCGTCGATCATGCGTACCGTCGCCCAGCGGGGCAGGTCGGGCGGGGTGATCTCGGTCCAGGAACCACCGCTGTCGCGGGTCAGGTGGACCCGGCCGTCGTCGGTACCGGCCCAGAGCTGGCCTTGGGTTAGCGGCGACTCGGCTAGCGCGAAGACCGTGCAGTAGTACTCCGCGCCGCTGTTGTCGGGGGTGAGCTCGCCCGAGGAGCCGAGTTTCTCGGCGTCGGCGTAAGAAAGGTCGGGACTGATCGGTTCCCAGGTCTGTCCTTCGTCGGCTGACCGGAAGACGTGATTGCCGGCCTGGTAGAGGATGCCGGGATCATGCGGGGACAGCATGATCGGAGAGGTCCAGTTAAACCGGTAGCGGCCCTCGCCCGCCGTCGCTGTCTCCTGCGGCCAGACCAGGATCGGGCGGGTCTCGCCGCTGCTCTGATCGTGGCGGCTGATATTTCCCTTGAAGTTGCCGGCGAATACGATGTCGGGGTTGTCGGGCCGGACCGCGATATAGCCGCTCTCGCCGCCGCCTACCTCGGTGAGGTCCAGCTGGGTGATGGCACCCCAGCGGGACTGGCTGGGGAAGGCGATCGTCGTGTTGTCCTGCTGGGCGGCGTAAATGCGGTAAGGCTCGCGGGTGTCGGTCGTGACATGGTAGAGCTCGGCCGTGGGCTGGTTGTAGAGCGAAGACCAGCTCTCGCCGCCGTCCAGCGTCACGCTCGCGCCGCCGTCGTCGCCCAGGATCATGCGCCGGGTGTCAGCCGGGTCGATCCACAGGTCGTGGCAGTCGCCATGCTGGACCGGGAAGACGGAGAAGGCCTTACCCGCGTCCGACGAGCGCCAGCACTGCACGTTGAGCGCCCACACCGTCTCCGCGTCGACCGGATCGGCGATGACGCGGCTGTAGTACCAGGCCCGATGAAGCAGATCCTCCTGCTCGGACAGGCGCTCCCAATGGTCCCCGTAGTCGTCTGAGCGGAAGACCGCGCCGTCCTGCGCCTCGACGATTGCCCAGACCCGGCCCGGCTGGGCACTGCAGGCTGCGACGCCGGCCCGGCCCATCATGCCCTTGGGCAGGCCAGGGCGCCGGCTCAGGTCCTCCCAGGTGTCACCGCCGTCAACGGATCGCCACAGGCCGCTGTCGGGCCCGCCGCTGTCCATCCGCCAGGGCAGCCGGCGCCCCTGCCACATGGTCGCGTAGATGACTCGAGGGTTGCGCGGGTCGAGACAGAGGTCCGCGGCTCCCGCGTCCTCGCCGCGATGCAGGACCAGTTCCCAGTTAGCGCCGCCGTCGCGAGTGCGATAGACCCCGCGCTCGGGATTGGGGCCGTGGGCATGGCCCAGCGCCGCGACGTAGGCGATATCGGAGTCCGTCGGATCGACGCGCAGGCTGGAGATGTGACGGGTCGCCTCCAGGCCCAGATGGCTCCAGGTCAGCCCGCCGTTGACCGAGCGGTAGACGCCGTCGCCGGAGGAGGCGTTATTGCGGATAGTGCTCTCCCCCATGCCCACGTAGATCACGCTCGGCTCGGAGGGAGCGAGGGCGATCGCGCCCACCGCCGCCCGGCGGAAGAACCCGTCGGACAGGTTTGCCCAGCTGTTGCCCGCGTCGGTCGTGCGCCAGACACCACCGCCGGTCGAGCCGAAGTAGAAGGTGGAGCGGTCCTTCGGATGACCCGCAACCGCTACAACCCGCCCGCCACGATGCGGGCCGACCAGACGCCACGACAGTTGATCCAGGAATCCACCCATCGGTACACAGTAGCCAGGACGTAGCCGGATTCTGTGCTGAGGGTAGTGTCTGCCCCCGGTCAGTTCGCCGAACTACGCGGATGGCGCCATTGTGAGTTGCGCTCGTATGGGTCGCAAGCAGACAATGTGGCTGGTTATCCTGCTTCTCGGTTCCAAAATTGGAATTAGACATGCGCCGATGTCTTGTGTTCTCGCTTGTCATGGCCGCGTCGTTTACTGCGGTGGCGATGCCGTTGACGGCTCAGGCCGCGGCCGGCGTCGCCGGCATTTCATCGAGCGGCCTGTTTCAGCCGACGCTGACGGCGATGAGCGATGTCAATCAGGTGAGCTACACGGCCCGGACAGTGACCTTTTCTGGCGAGCTAACCGCGACGCCGCCAGGCGGAGGCCCGGCCGTGCCAGAACCCGGATTCGTCGTCTACTTCACGCCCGCCAAGGGAACGCCAGTTCCGGTGGCGACGACGCAAAGCGACGGAACATACTCAGGCGCCGTCAACAACGTAGCTCCCGGAACATTTCGCCTGACGACGAAAGCGACGACCACGGTCGCAGCCGCACAGAGCAACCCGGTCGTGATCACCGGGATCTACGTTCCGCTGAACTTCAGGGTCGTGACGGTCAAGCCAACCAAGCTGAAGTACGGCGAGTCCGCGACGCTGACTGGCATCGTGGACCTTGGCCCGGGCTCGGCCGCCCTCGCGGGTGCGGTCGTGCGTGTGACCGACGGCTCGGTGAAGCTTCCCAAAGCCATCACCGACGCCTCCGGCAAGTTCAGCGTGAAATTCAGCACGGTCCACGGCCAGGACCTGGAGTTGACGGCCAGTGACAGCAATCCCCTGCTGACTCCGGAGTCGATCGGCATTGGTGTCCAGATCCAATATCCGCTCAAGTCGCAGCTCTTCAAGGCCAAGCTCGATGGCAACGGTGCCGTGATGAGCTCCATCTGCCTGCTGACCAGCCCGTTGGGTTTCTCCCAGCTCCAGCTCAACGCGGTTGAGCTCCAATACGCCCCGACTGGCCACGGCCCCTGGCGGAAGCTGGGGATGATTCCGGGGGTGGAGCCGTTCTCGGCACCGAAGAGCTGCCAGGTCGGCGGGTGGAGTTACTTCAATGACCGCGAGGCCCCGATTCCCGGGCGCCTGATCGACGCGTATTACCGTGTGGTCGTTCCGGCCAGCACCATCATCGAAGCATTCAGCAGCAAGGTGGTGCATTCATTCCTGTCGCGCAGCAAAGTCACCTCGTTCAGCATCAGTCCGCACGCGGTGAACAACGGCGGGCACCTCTCGCTGACTGGCCACCTGGCGCGTCAGCAGGGCAGGAAGTGGCGCGCGTACGGACATCAGCGGATCGTGATCCTGGCCAGGCCGAAGCGCCGGAAGGACTGGTCGGCGGTCGCAACAGCACGGACGAACGCCGTCGGGAGGTTCTCGGTCAGGCTAACCGCCGGTGCAGGGAAGGGCAAGCTTGTCTTCCAGGTGTTGTTCCCGGGCAACGGCAGATACCTGTGGTCGGTCAGTCGCCAGATCACGATCAGCTTCAATGAATCCGCCACGGCCGCGCGATCCGCTTCTGGCGGGGTGCGGAGCCTGCTGATCCTGCCGCATCCGACAGCCGAGCTTGCGCGCCAGCGACTGCCAGACGCGATCCGGTAAGCCCGGACCGACGGCAAGAGCGCACGGCGGCTCATCCGCAAGATCGCAGCGGCCTTGCGGTCCCCGTGATTTTTCTAGCTAGGGCGGAGGGCCAGGGCGGACATGAGGCGGCCCAGGGAGTTGCCCAGGTCCCAGCGGGCGTCCAGTTCGGCCAGGGCGGCTGGGTTCGGCGGGCGGGCCGGCAACTGGCCGTCGACCGGCGGTACGGGCGCGTCGCGGGCAACGGCGACGACCGGGATCGCTGCCTCCAGGTAGGGCCGGGCCGCCACCAGCTTGGCCCTGGTGCCGGTCGGCCAGCCACCGTGCCCGGCGTCGATCGCGGCCAGCATCGCCTCGATCGACCCGAAGGTCCTGACCAGCGCGGCCGCTGTCTTCTCCCCCACGCCAGGCACGCCGGGCAGGCCGTCACTGGGGTCACCGCGCAGCGCGGCGAACGCGGCGTAGCTGCGACCGGGGATCTGGTACTTCTCGGCCACCGCCGCCTCGTCCATCACCTCGAGCTTGGCGACCCCGCGCCCGATGTACAGCACCCGCACCTGGTCGGCGTCGTCCACTAGCTGGAACAAGTCACGGTCGCCGGTGACGACCTCGACCGGACCCTGGGCTCGCGCCGCGAGCGTGCCGATCACGTCGTCGGCCTCATGGTCGTCGGCGCCGGCCGTGGCGACTCCGGCCGCCGCGAGCACCTGCAAGATGATCGGGATCTGCACGGTAAGGTCGTCGGGCACCTGTTCAGAGCCGTCGGGATTGGCCCGGTGCTCCTTGTAGGTGCTGATCGCCGCCACCCGGAACGTCGGCCGCCAGCCGAGATCCAGGCACGCCACGAGGCCATCCGGGTTCCTGGCCCTGACCAGCCGGGAGATCATGTCGAGGAAGCCGCGGACCGCGTTCACCGGGGTGCCGTCCGGGGCCGTCATGGTCTCCTTGACGCCGTAGAAGGCACGGAAGTACATGGACGCGGAGTCGAGCAGCATCAGTCCAGCCATTCTGCTGATCCTGCCAGAACCGATCACATCAGGCGTCGCAAGCCCGACGTCAGGGCTGGCAGAGAAAGCCGGCCACAGCGCGATTGATCTCGGCGGCGCCGATAAAGGGCATCCCGTGGTGCGAGACACCCGGCAGCGTCTGCACCGACGCTCGCGGCAGCAGCCTGGCCCCGGCTTCGACCCGCCGGAGGTCGTGGGCCCGGCTGGCACCGGCCAGAAGCACCAGGGTGAGCACCCGGCAGGTGGCCAGCTCAGAAGAGTCGGGCCGCTTGAGCGTGACGGGCCTGGCCGCCGGGAATTCCGCGCCCAGCTTGTACAGCTCAAGCCAGGCCGGGTCGATCCCGACGCCGCCCGTCTCCCAGGCCAGGAACTTGGCCGCTCGCGCGGCGTTCGGCCGGGCCAGGACCGGCGCCGCGTGCAGCAGGTAGCTCGCGCTGAACCCGGCCAGGCAGCCGGTGGGGTCGAGCAGCACCAGCTTGGCGACCCGGCCGGGCGCGCGCAGTGCGTAGCTGAGCGCGATCGACCCGCCGTAGGAATGCCCGCACAGGTCGGCCTGCGGGAGGCCAAGCCCGTCCAGTACGCCGTCCAGCCAGTCGAGAAGGTCGGCGGGCGAGGAGATCGGTCGCTCACCCGCCTGGCTGCCACCAGGTTCACCGATCCGGTCGACGGCATACAGCCGGCGGACCCGGCTGAGGCCGGCGACGTTGGCGAACCACACCGCCGCGGTGGTGCCGCCGCCGTTCAGCAAGACCAAGGGCTGCGCGCCGGCGGGCCCGCAGGCGTTGACGTGCGTGGTGCCGAACTCCGAGACCAGTTCCAGCATCTCCACCGGCACTGACCAGCGCGAGAGGACCGCGTCGTACGCGGCGAGAAATCCGTCAGCGTCGTAGGCCACGCCGCTCAGGCTAGCTCGCGGACCATCAGCTGCTCCCACTCACCGGGCTGATGGGGATAAGCCTGCCGGAAGCCTGTGGCCCGAAAGCCCTGACGTTCGTACAGCGTGCGGGCCGCGTCATTGGATTCGACCACCCACAGCAGCAGCGCGGGTGCGCCCGCCGACCTGGCCGAGTCGGCGGCCGCGGTGACAAGCTGGCCGCCCGCCCCAAGCCTCCGGGCCGACGGGCTAACCCACATCGCGACGAGATGCCAGGCGCCGGTGAAGCCGTGAGTGTCGGCGAGCTCGGTTCCTATGACGGTGACGGTGCCGACCGGCTGGTCGTCCAGCCAGGCGAGCAGCGAGATGTTCGCTCCGAGCCGGTCCCGCCAGAGTTGCTCACCGAAGTCCAGCTCGCGTTCGAGCGTCGAGCTGAACGATTCCGGCGAATCCGCGAGCGCGGCCAGCCTCACCTCGCGGTACGTCGCCCACTGGTCAGGACTGACCCGCGCTATGACTAGCTTCTCAGCCTGATCGGTCATCCCCGCAGCCTGCCCGGCCGCGCCAGGGAGCCGCAAACCATTAACGAGCCGGCCCGCTCCCGTGAGCGGGCCGGCTCTGCCGATCTGGCGCGGTTACTCGGTGGCTATCGCGGTGAGCAGGTCGAGCCGGGCTGCCCGCCGGGCCGGGCCGATGCTGGCCAGCACGCCGACGGCCGCGGTGGCCAGGACAAAGATGATGAGCCGGCCAGCCGGAATCGAGACGGTTTCCAGTTCGGATCGGGTCAGGGCAGCCGCGAGGGCCGCGCCGAGGCCGAGCCCGAGCATCGTGCCGAGCAAAGCGCCGATCACCGAGATGATCATCGACTCGGCCGCGACTATCTGCCTGAGCTGGCCGCGGCGCATGCCGATGGCGCGCATCAGGCCTATCTCCCTGGTGCGTTCTGAGATCGACAGGGCGAGGGTGTTGACGACGCCGAGCAGCGCGATCACGATGGCGAGGATCAGCATGGCGGTGATGAGGTTCAGCAGCGAATCCAGCTTCTCCCTCTCGCTCGCGATGAATCCGGTGTGGTCTAGTAGCCGCGCGCCCGGGTATCGCGCCAGCGCGGCCTGGATCAGCCTGCGGGATGACCCTGGAGCCCGGACCAGATCCAGCACGTCGGCACGGACTCCGCTGTCTGCCGCCAGCGTGGAGTTGCTGACCAGGTAACCGCTGAGCGGCGCTGTCTGGGCGAACTTCGCCACGACCCGCAACCTGTAGGTCCCGTAGGCGCCGAATTGCACCCGCAGCCTCTGGCCGAGCCTCCAGCCGGTGCCGCTGACCATGATCGTGCCTGGCTGGCTGAGCGCGGCCACGGAGCCCGCGGTCACCCCGAGGTCGGTGAACTGGCCGATGGCGGCGGGGTCGACGCCGTCTACACTGCGATCGGCACCGGCGAAGGTCGCGTGGGTCAGGCGTATCTCGGTCACTGCCCTGACACCTGGTTGCCGGGCGATGGCCGAGGCCAGCGCGGGGGTCAGGCCGTCGCTGCCGGTCGCCCGCACGTAGAACTGGGTCCGGCTGGTCGCGTTGATCTGCCTGGCGACCATCGCGTCGGCGGAGCTGACCAGAACCGACGTCAAGGTGATGACGGCCACGCCGATCATCAGGGCGGCGGCGGTGGCGCTGGTCCGTTTCGGGTTGCGCATCGTGTTGCCCCTGGCCAGCACGCCGACCTGGCCAGGCAGCCGGATCAGCGGCGCGCCAGACAGGTACGCCAGCGGCCGGACCAGCAGCGGGGCCAGCGCCAGGACCCCGATGAAGCTGCAGGCCGCCCCGGTCGCGGTGAGCGCGCCTCGGCCGCCTGCGTAGATCCCGATCAGCAGGGCGGCGGCTCCGGTCGCGATCAATGTCAGACCGGTCGCGAGGCGCCCGTTCCCGAACCGGGCCGGCTCGGGGGCCGGGTCGCGCATCGCCTGGACCGGGGCGATCCTGGTTGCCCGCCAGGCCGGTGCCAGCGAGGCGATCATGGTGATGGCGATACCGGTCACGATCGAGAAGACGAGGTCAGCGACGGGCAGTTGCAGGCCGCTGATCGGCAGCGACAGGCCGAACGCGCCGAGCAGCGCGCCCAATGCTCTGGACATCAGCAGGCCGAGCCCGGCGCCAGCTACGCTGGCCACCGCGGCGATGATCGCGGCCTCGGCGAGTACCGAGCGGAATGCCTGGCCGGTGCTGGCGCCGAGCGCCCTGGTCAGGGCGAGTTCGCGGGTGCGCTGGCCAACCAGGATCGAGAACGTATTCCAGATCACGAACGCGCCGACGATCAACGCGATCCCGGCAAAGCCGAGGAAGAAGCCTTGCAGGGTTCCGAGCTGGCGGTTGACCTGCTGGGCTGCGGTGGCCGACGCGGCAGCGGAGGTTACGGCCCGGGCGGCGGGCGGGAGTACGGCCGCGATGCGGTCCCTGAGCTGGGCCGCTGAGACGCCGGGCGCGGCTTTCACGACGATCTGACTGAATTCTCCGGCCTGCCCGAACAGCCGCTGGGCGGTGCCGAGGCTGAAAATCGCCATCGACCCACCGCCGATGCTGTCTGCGGACCCGTAGCCGGTGACGCCGGTGATGGTGAACGGGACCGCGTGCCCGGCGATCGCGACGCCGATCGAATCGCCGACCGCGAAGTGCCCGCGCCGCGCGGACGCCCGGTCGATCATGACCTGGCCAGCTCCGGCTGGCGGCTGCCCGGTCCGGCTGGAGAACGCGGTCTGGAACGGGGAGTCGGCCGGCCAGCTGAACGCCACGCCGGACGACTGTCCGGGCAGCGCCTTGCCGTTCCGGCCGAGCAGCACCATCTGCGCGAAGACCTGGCCGTCGGCGGCGGCGACCCCGGGGACCCGGCGGATCGTCTCCAGGACGCTGGCTGGCAGCGGCCGGGCCGGGTCCCCGGCGAGCGTGGACCCATTCGGGCCGGCGTGCATGACTTCCACGTCGGTCCCGTTGCTGGCCTGGACGAACAAGGAGTCCAGGCTGTGGCTAAGGCTGGCACTGAAGATGAAGCTGCCGGACATGAACGCGACGCCGAGTGCGATGGCCAGCCCGGTCAGGACCAGGCGGAGCCGGTGGATGAGCAGGCTGCGGAACAGTGCCCTGAACATGCTCACTCCCCCAGCTTCTTCATCGCGTCCAGCACGGATTCCGGCGACGGCTGCTCGAGTTCGCCGGCGATCTGGCCGTCAGCCAGGAACACCACGCGGTCGGCATAGCTGGCCGCGACTGGGTCATGGGTGACCATGACCACCGTCTGTCCGAACTCCCGTACCGAGCCCCGGAGCAGCCCGACCGTCCGTATGACCGTCGCCAGCCATTCCTGGTCGGCGCGGCGGCCGGCGATGTCGAGGGGCAGCGTGATGTTCGCCTCGGCGCTCAGCACCGGGAGCAAGTTGAAGGCCTGGAATACGAACCCGATCCGGTCCCGTCGCAGTTGGGTGAGCTGCCGGTCCCGCATCCCGCCGATCTCGATCTCGCCGATCCACAGCTGTCCGCTGGTCACTGAGTCCAGGCCCGCCATGCAATGCATCAAGGTGGATTTCCCGGAGCCAGACGGCCCCATCACGGCGCTGAAGGAACCGGCCGGGATGTCCAGGCTGACCGCGTCGAGGGCGGTGATCGCCGCCTGACCCTGCCCGTAGATCTTCGTAACATCCCGTGCTCGGGCGGCGGTCGCAATTGCTGTAGTAGTCATGAGACCGAAAGTAGGGTTTGACCCTTTTGCGGGCATCGACCCGCGGTGCTGGATCAGTTCTCGATCCCGCGATGGAGCCTCGATCTCAGGATGGAGATCCGGCGAGCCCCGCGTCGTAGGCGAAGATCACGAGCTGGACCCGGTCCCGGACATCGAGCTTGGTCAGCAGATGATGCACGTGCGTCTTCACCGTTGCCTCGGTGACCACGAGCTCGCTCGCGATCTCGGAGTTGGACAGGCCACGTGCTACCAGCGTCAGGACCTCGGTTTCGCGGTCGGTGAGACAGCCGAGTTCCGGCGGGGCCGCGGCCGGGCCGCGAGTGGCTGGAAGCCGGGTGAAATGGTCAAGCATGCGGCGAGTCACCGCGGGATCCACGATCGCGTTCCCGGCCGCGATGATGCGGATCGCCTCGGCCAGCTTGCCCGCGTCGACGTCCTTGAGCAGAAACCCGCTGGCCCCGGCCCGCAACGCGGCTATCACGTACTCGTCCAGATGGAAGGTGGTGAGCACCAGCACCCTGGCCAGTTCTTCGGCGGCGATCTGGGCCGTAGCGGCTATCCCGTCCTGCACTGGCATCCGGATGTCCATCACCGCCACATCCGGCCCCAGCTTGCGGCACTGCCGCACCGCATCGGCGCCGTCCCCGGCCTCACCGACCACCTCGATGTCCGGCTCGGCACCCAGGATCATCGCGAACCCGGTGCGCACCAGCGGCTGGTCGTCCGCCAGCAGGACCCTGATCATGACGACTCCCCAAGCGGAATGGTGGCGTGCACGCGATAGCCGCCGCCGGGTCGCGGGCCGGCTCGCAGATCTCCGCCCGCCGCCGCGACCCGCTCGCGCATGCCGGCCGTACCGCGCCCCGTGCCCGGTACCGCCGACAGCGCTGCGCTCGCGCCCTGTCCGTCGTCGGTGACGATGACCTCGATCTGGTCGGCGAACTCAAGCTCGACGGTGACCATAGCGGGCCCGGCGTGCTTCAGCACATTGGTGAGCGACTCCTGCACGACCCGGTAGACGGTCAGCCCCACGTCATCTGGTATGCCGTGCGGCTCACCTCGGCGGACGACGGAGATTCCCAGACCGGTGCCTTGAAGCCGCTCGGCCAGGCCGTCGACGTCGGCCAGGCCCAGCGGCGGCACATATGCGCCCTCCGGCTCCTGGGGGTCGGCGGGTTCGCCGGTGCGGAGCAGGCCGAGCAGGCGGCGCATCTCCTCCAGCGCCGTCCGGCTGACCCGCTCCACGTCCGCCATCGCGGTCTTCGCCCGGGCCGGATCATCATCGACGACCCGCTGGGCACCCTGCGCCTGGATAACGACCACGCTGATGTGGTGGGCCACGATGTCGTGCATCTCCCTGGCGATCCGCAGCCGCTCGGCGAGCGTCGCCCGGCGCTCGTTCTCCGCCTGCCCCACGGCCAGCAGCTCAGCCCGCTCGGCCAGCGCCGCGATGTGCTCTGCCCTCGTTTCGAGCTTCGTTCTTACCACCAGCCCCACGAGCACCGCGCCTGCGGCGGCGACGATCACCGGCACCGGAAGGTTAGTCCCCAGCCATTTGCCCGCGCCGAACCCCTCAGGAATGCCCAGACCCACGACGGAGACGATGGCCGCGACCAGCAGGGCCCTGGCCAGCAGCCGGCTTCCGTAGACCGCCGCGCTGTAGCCGGAGACCAGCACGGCCAGGAACGTCGCCTTCAGCGGCACGTCCATCAGCGCCAGCGCTCCGACAATCGCGGCTTCGAAGGCCGCCACTGTGCCGGGAAGGCGGCGCCGCAGCAGCAGGGCTACCCCCATCGCGACTATCAGCGCCGTCGCGGCCGGCGACAGGGGGCTGTCGTGAGACAAGCCGCCGGAGAGGCCAAGCAGCGCGATGATTGCCGCGAGCGCGGCATCGGTGACCCAGACCGGAACGACCGGCCTCGGGGCGGCTGACATACCGCTTTTGTACCGTGACGGTCCGGCGTTCAGCAAACGAGCTACTGGACCGAGGTGTAGGCGACGACCCCGCGCCTCAGCGCCCTGATCGACGTGGCGGCGGTCTGCGCCAGTTCGCTGTCCCCGGCGGCGGCCCTGATCTGGTCGAGCAGGTCGATCAGCTGCTTGACGGCCCGGACGAAGTCGCCCGGCGTCAGATCGGCGTTCAGCAGGTGTTCGAGCGTCCGGCCGCTGGCCCAGGCGTGCGAGGTCCAGGCGAAGCCGAAGTCGGGTTCGCGCAGGAACGACAGCCGGTGGTCATGCTCGATCCCGTCCAGCTCGCCCCACAGCCTGGTCATCGCCGCGACCGCGGTGGCGACCCGGCTGCCTGGCAGCCGCGGCGGCCCCGCATCCTCAGGCCGCCGCGCCTCGAAGGTCAGTGCCGAGACGCAGGCGGCCAGCTCGGCGTGATTGAGCCCGTCCCAGATCCCCCGGCGCAGGCACTCGGCGGTGAGCAGGTCGAGCTCGGAGTAGATGCTGGCCAGCATCTGCCCATCCGGGGTCACCTTGTCGCCGTCCAGGTAGCCGAGCTGGCCGAGCAGGGCGCAGACGCGCTCGAAGGTACGGGCGATCACGTGGGCCCGGCTGGCGACGCGGCGGTCGAGTGCTTCGGCCTCGCGTTCGGCCCTGATGAACTTGTCGGTCTGCCGGGCGTGCACATTCGCGTCCGGGCAGCCGTGGCAGGGATGGTCGCGCAGCCGGCGGCGCAGGTCCGCGATCTGGTGGTCGGCCTCGCCGGCCTGACCGGCCCGGTCGCCGTTCTCGCCGTTACGTCCGCCGCGCCGGTGCAGCGCATCGGAAGCTCTGTGACCCGCGGGGGGACGACCCCCCGCGCCTTCGGCCAGATCAAGACCCGCCAATTTGTTTCTCATGGTGGCAGTTAGATCTTTACGGTGCTGCGGTGACTTCGGGCTGAACCGGCCGGGAATCGGAATCCTCATCACCGCGACGACGGGGTCGGGACACTCGGCCAGCGAAAGTCGCTTGAGCTGCCGGTGCTCGGTCAGGATCAGCGGGCTCGGGGCGAGCGAGTCCCGGCCGGGCTCGAGCACCACGGCGGTCCCGGCGCGCCGGCCGCCGGGCACCACGATGATGTCGCCCCGGCCAAGTGCGCCGAGCGACTCGACAACGGCGGCCCGGCGCGCCGCCGAGCGGTCCTTGGCGTGGCCCTTCTCCAGTTGCGAAAGCTCGGACCGCAGGCGGGCGTATTCCACGAAGTCACCGCGATCGCAGGTGGCGCCCAGGCCGGCCACCGACTCCCTGAGCTTGCTCGCCTTCCTGGCCAGCCCGACCACGGCCCGGTCGGCCTGGAACTGCGCGAACGAGGACTCGAGCAGCTTGGCGGCCCGCTCCCGGCCGACCTGCCCGACCAGGTTCACCGCCATGTTGTAGGACGGCTGGAAGCTGGAGTTCAGCGGATAGGTCCTGGTACCGGCCAGCCCGGCCACGGCCAGCGGGTCGGTACCTGGCTGCCAGAGCACGACCGCGTGGCCCTCCACGTCGATGCCGCGGCGCCCGGCCCGTCCGGTGAGCTGGGTGTACTCCCCGGCGGTGAGCGCGGCGTGGGTCTCGCCGTTCCACTTGTCCAGCCGCTCGATCACGACGGTGCGGGCGGGCATGTTGATGCCGAGGGCGAGAGTCTCGGTGGCGAAGACCGCGCGGATCAGGCCGGCGGCGAACAACTCCTCGACGACCTCCTTGAACGTCGGCAGCAGGCCGGCGTGGTGGGCCGCGACTCCGCGCACCAGCCCGGCCAGCCAGTCGTCGTAGCCGAGCACCGGCAGGTCGTCGTCGGGGATATCGGAGGTACGATCGGCGACCAGTTCGGCGATCTCGTCGGCCTCGGACGGGGTCGTCAGGCGCAGGTTGGCCGCCAGGCACTGCTGGACGGCCGCATCGCAGCCGGCCCGGCTGAAGATGAACGTGATCGCCGGGAGCAGGCCGGCCCGGTCCAGCCTGGCGATCACCTCGGCCCGGCGGGGCGGGATGAACCTCGGCGAGCGACCGCCGCCACCGCCGCCACCGCTACCGGGCCGCGACGGCTGCCTGGGACCATGCTGGCGTCCAGACGGCCCTGGGCCGCGCCTGCGGTCGCTGCCGCGGGCGCTGTACTGGTTGTACTGGCCCTGGGTCCGGTACCTGGTGGCGTCGCGCTGGGAGACCCTGATCAGCTCGGGGTTGACCTCGGACCGGTCGGCCCGCGCGCTCTGGCCGCGCACCGGGCTGGCGAACATGTCGTAAAGCCGGTTGTTGACCAGCATGTGCTGCCACAGCGGCACCGGACGGTGTTCGTCGACGATCACCGAAGTACCGCCGCGTACCGAGGTCAGCCAGTCACCGAACTCCTCGGCATTGCTGACCGTGGCCGACAGCGCGGTCAGCGTGACGGACTCGGGGAGGTGGATGATCACCTCTTCCCAGACCGCGCCTCGGAACCGGTCGGCCAGGTAGTGGACCTCGTCGAGTACGACGTGGCTGAGGCCGGTCAGGGCGGGCGAGCCGGCGTAGAGCATGTTCCGCAGCACCTCGGTGGTCATGACCACCACCGGGGCATCGCCGTTGACCGCGTTGTCGCCGGTGAGCAGGCCGACCTTGGCGGGCGAGTAGCGCCTGACCAGGTCACCGTACTTCTGGTTGGACAGCGCCTTGATCGGCGTGGTGTAGAAGCACTTGCGGCCGCGGGAGATCGCCAGTTGCACGGCGAACTCGCCGACCACCGTCTTGCCTGACCCGGTGGGGGCGGCCACCAGCACGCTGTGACCCTCGTTCAGCGCACGGCACGCCTTGAGCTGGAACTCGTCGAACTCGAAGTCGTACATCGCCTGGAAGGCGGTGAGCGCGGGGCCGTCCTGCTCGCGGCTGCGCATGTAGGCGGCGTACCGGTCGGCAGGATCAGCCGGCGTCGTCATGCGATCAAGACTACGGGTAGGCCCGTGTGCTGGGGCTAATCGGCCAAGCCGGACGCGTTGGCGTGGCTTGGCGTGGCTTGGCCGATTAGGCGAGCAGGGTCGGTTTAGTCGGTTAAGTCGGCATCGTCCGAGCCGACCGAAGCCAGCGGGTCATCCAGCCCGTACTCGCTGATCTCCTCCTGGGACAGTCCGGGGAAGGCGGCGCCCTGCTTAGCGCGCCGGCGATCGTTAGCCCACGCGAACACCTCGGCCAGTTCCACCAGCCCCACGCACGGGACGGCCAGCAGCAGCATGCTGAGCGGATCCGGGCTTGGCGTGGCCACCGCCGCGAACGCGAACACCCCGAAGATGATCATCCGCCGCCACTTGGCGAACCGCTCGTGCGTCAGTACCCCGGCGACGTTGAGGATCACCATGACCAGCGGCAACTCGAAAGCCAGCCCGAAGATCAGCACCATCGCGAGCACGTAGCTGAAATACGTGTTCACGGTGATCAGCGCGACTACGTGCGCCGGGACCAGGCCGAGCAGGAAGCGCAGGCCCTTGGACATGGCGAAGTAAGCCAGGAACCCGCCGAGCGCGAACAGCGGAATGGCCGAGCCGCCGAAGAAGTACGTCCAGCGTCGTTCTCGCCGGTGCAGGCCGGGCGCGACGAACGCCCAGAACTGGTACAGCCAGATCGGGCTGGAGATCAGCAGGCCGATGATGATGGCCAGCTTCAGGTGAATGAACAGCGGGTCGAACAGGCCGTTGACGACCAGGTTGCAGCCATTGTTCTTGGGCAGGTGAAGAGCGTTGATGTCGTGGGTCGGAAGCCGGCAATAGGGTTTCGTCAGGAAGTTCCAGACCGGAGGCTCGATAAACCAGCCCACGATCGATCCGACGACCATGACGGCGATAGACCAGAGCACCCGGCGGCGAAGCTCGCGGATGTGTTCAATAAGCGGCATTCTCGCATCGGGATTCGGCTCCTTGCGGACCCTGGGCCGACGCGACTTGCCGTCTTCTCCGGCGCCGGGCGCCGGGCTGTCCTGCGACGCGGACATCCGGCTTGACGCTTAGTTCGACGACGAGCTGGGCGTCGAGTCCTGCACCGACGAGCTGCCGTTGGTCGCCGCCGACCGCTGGAGATCGGCGACCTGGCGCTGCAGGTCATCGATCTGGGCCTGGTGCGCGGGGCCCGGCTGCTGGGCGCCGAGCTGCGGCGGTGGCTGAACTGGCTGCTGCTGGGCCGGGGGCAGGACCGTCGCCTGGGTGTAGTTCTGGTTGCCACCCGGCTGCTGGTCATCGTCGTCGTCATGGCGCATGGAGCGCTTGAAGATGTTCATCGACTGGCCCAGCGCCTTGGCAGCGCCTGGCAGGCGGCTGGAGCCAAACAGAAGCAGCACCACCACCAGCAGGATGATGATGTGCGACGGGCTGTCGAACAGGCTCATTCTCATTCCCCATTCAGTCCGGGAAGCGGCTGCGCTGCAGCGGTTTGCTTAACTCAGCGCCGCGCTGTGCGCAAGCTGCCCTGCCGGTAGTTTACACGTGCACAGTTTGGCCTAACTGGTTCTGTCTGGCCTGGCTGGTCGTTGCTGGTTCGTCGCTGGGGGGCGGCCGGATTGCCGCGAGTACGGATTTTTCCCTAGCATCCGCCCTCGCCCCCGCGTTGTCGAGAGCCTCGCCAAGCAGGTGACCCCTAGGAGTATTGCGCTAGCGCCATGTTCGCGTCCTTCACGACCTGCTCGGCTAGCTCCGGTGGCGAGACTACCTTGCCGTCCTCGCCAAGCCGAAGCGCCAGCCGCCTGACCCATTGCGTGTCCGGCGTCCTTAGCACGACGCTGAGCCGGCCGTCGCCGAGGGGGGTCACCTTCTCGCACGGGTAGTAGTCGGCCACCCAGTGACCGGCACCGGCGAGTTCGAGCTCGACCCGGGTGTCCCCCGCCGACGGGCGGAACAGTCCCGAGTCCACGTCGACGTGCTCGGCGGTCGCGGGAACCTCCGCGGCCACGTCGAGGATGTTCAGGTCCAGCACCCGGTCCAGGCGGAACAGCCGCACCGCGTTCGCCCGCCGACACCAACCCTCTAGGTATGCGCGGCCCTGCTCGAACACCACTCGCATCGGGTCCACGTCCCGCTCGGTCGCCTCGTCCCGCCCGGGCACGTAGTACGACAGGTGCAGCCGCTTGTGTTCCCGCAGCGCTTTGGCGACGTCGGCCTGCACGCTGGCCGGTGCCCGGCCGTCCATCTGCACGGAGACCTGGGCACTCGCGGAAGCAGCCTCCCCGGCCGCGGCCTCCAGTTTGGCGATCGTCCGGCGCAGCGCGGAGCTGTCCTGCTGCCCGGGCAACTCCGCCAGCAGCCGCAACCCGATCAGCAGCGCACTCGCCTCGTCGGTGCCCAGCCGCAGCGGCCGCGCCATCGACTCGGCCTGCGTCACCATGATCTCGCCGCCCTCGTAGGACAGGTCGATCGGGCAGTAGGGATCAGGCGAGCGCAACTCGACGCACCAGAGCATGTTCAGGTCATCGACCAGGTCGTGCTCGGTCACGCCGAAGGCCGACGCGGTCTCGGCCAGCCCCACCACCTGCCTGCTGACCACGTAAGGCACCAGCGCCAGCAGCCGTTGCAGCCGGTCGGTGGCCGTTCCTGCCCTGCTCACGCGAGTACCCCCTTAAGTTTCCCGATCACGGCTTCGCGCAGGTCGACCGGCTCGATGACCACGACGTCGGCGCCGAACGAGGCGATGTAGTCGGCATACCAGCCGGAATCAGAGAAGGCCACCTTGACCAGGTCCCAGCCGGTCTGGCCCGGCTCCCGCGCCTCGGGCTCGTCCGAGATCGCCCGGCGGCGCAGCCCGTACCCGGCCCCGCTGCGAATCCGCAGCTCGGCGACCCTGACCTGCGGCGGCTCGCCGTCCCACAGCCGGACGGCCGCCCGCACGTCCGTGCCCGCCGGCACCAGCACCGAGCCCGGCGGCCCGGTGAAGCTGACCGGCCCGTCGATCCGGCTCAGCCGGAACACCCGCTGCTCGCCCCGGTCCCGGTCAAAGCCGACCACGTACCACTTGCCGTTCCGGTTGACCACGCCCCACGGCTCGAGATTGCGGGCCTGACTCGCCGTCCGGCCGGCCGCCTGGTACCCGAACGTCACCGGCCGCCGGTCCCTGACCGCTCGCCACAGCTGGCCGAACGATGGTTCCTCCGTCTGCAGCCTCGGTTCGATTCCTGGCCGCACGGTCTCCTCGGCGCTGATCCCGGCGGCCCGCAGCTTCAGCAGCCCCCCGGCCGCCGCGCCGGCCAGTTCGGCTCGCTGCCAGACCTGCGCGGCCAGGCCGAGTACGGCCGCCTCGTCCGGCTCAAGCACGATCTCGGGCAGCTCGTAGGCCTGGCGCGAGATCCGGTAGCCAACTTCGGCGTCGGTATCGGCGTTGGTGCCGGTTTCCAGCGGGATGCCGAGCTCGCGCAACTCGTCCTTGTCGCGCTCGAACATCCGCTTGAAGGCCTCGAACGCGTCCGGATAGCCGGGCACGGCGTCCCTGATCTGGCCGGCGGTCAGATACCGCCGCGAGGACAGCAGGCAGACGACCAGGCTGAGCAGTCGTTCTGTCTTCTGCTTCGACATCGCGTAACCCCTTCGCGACCATGCTTTGTCACTGCCGCTCCCCCAGCATTTGACGGTACCGCGTGCAAGAGTGTCGGCGGTGGATTGTCACGCCTTCTTCGCCAAGGCGTTGGTCGGCACCGTGCGTTAGCCTTCCACCGTGATCAGATGGCGGCGAGGCGAGGTTACCGCCGTGCGGCGGCAGTGGAAGGGCGCGGTCGAACTCGAGGTCGCGCTGGCGGGGGTCGACAGGGGGTCGCCCCCCTCGGCTAGCACTGCGGGGATCCCGGTCCGGGCGCTGGCTTACCCAGAGCTCACTGGTTCTCCCGTTCCCGGCGACCAGGTGCTGCTCAACACCGGCGCGCTCGACCTTGGCCTGGGCACCGGCGGCTACGCGCTGGTGGTCGCGATTCCCGACCGGCTGCCGCCCGATCCCCAGGGCCCCGGCCACCTGGTCAAGGCCCGCTACACGCCACTGCAGGCCACGGTACTCGGCGCGGACGAGCAGGGGTCGGTCCACCACCAGACGCTGGTCGAAGCCGACAGCCTGGACGGCATTCCGGTCGTCATCGCCGACCTCCACTCGGCCCTGCCAGCAGTGCTCGCCTCTTTTTATGCGGAAAGCAACCCTCCGGCGGCCGGAGGCCGGCCCAGGGTTGCTTACGTGATGCTGGATGGGGGTGCCCTCCCGGCCTGGTTTTCCCGCACGGTCTCGATGCTTACCGACCACGGCTGGCTGGCCGGCACGATCACGGTCGGGCAGGCCTTCGGCGGTGACCTGGAGGCGGTGACCCTGCACAGCGGCCTGCTGGCCGCCCGGCACGTGCTCGGCGCCGACCTGATCGTGGTCGCCCAGGGCCCGGGCAACCTGGGGACAGGCACCCGCTGGGGCTTCTCCGGCGTGGCCTCAGGCGAGGCGGTCAACGCCGCCGCCGTTCTAGGCGGCCGGCCGATCGCGTCGCTGCGGATCAGCCAGGCCGACCCGAGACCGCGCCACCGGGGCATCAGCCACCACAGCCTGACTGCCTACGGCCGCGTGGCCCTGGCCCGCGCGGACGTAGTAGTTCCAGACCTGCCTGGCGAATTCGGCGCCGAGATCGTCGAGGCCGCCAAGCCACTCGCCGACCGCCACAACCTCGTGACGGTCAGCGTCGACGGCCTCCGCGACGTCCTGGCCGGAAGCCCGGTTCCCCTGTCCACCATGGGCCGCAACCTGGACCAGGACCTCGCCTACTTCCTGTCCGCCGCCGCCTCCGGCCGCCACGCCGCCACCATCACCGCACCCGCCTGACGACCGCGAACCAGGGCACTTTGGTCCGCTTTGCCATGCCCGCGCAAAGCCGAGAAGCAAGTTGATCATGGCCTGCAGTTAGTTGCACCCGGTGAGTTTGCATATTCACCGTCTAAAAACCAGGTGAATATGCAAACTCACCGGATGCGGTTCAGCTAGGCAAAGATACCGATGTGCCTGACGTGCCTATCGGTGCCCCTGTTACTCGTGATCAGGGGCCTGAGCCCGGGTAACGCGAGCAGAATCGCCGGAGCGAGCTTTCGGGCTGACGAGTACCTCGGCACCGCGAGCCTCGCGTCGATCTGAGCCGGTCGCGAGGCTCGCGGTACCGTGCGTGACTTAGCTACCTGGTCAGGCGGTGCCCAGGATGTCGATGACGAAGACCAGGGTGTCGGTGCCCGTGATGCCGACCGATGACTGCCCGGTCTTGCCGTAGCCCTCGGCTGGAGGCACGACGAGCATGACTCGGCTGCCGATCGGGACACCGACGAGGCCGGTGTTCCACGCCGGGATGAGTTTGCCCAGCTGGAACACGTTCGGTGGCGACGTCGGCGACTGGGTGGTTGGCCAGTTGTCGTTGAACACCTTGCCGGTGCGCCAGATCGAGGCCACGTACCTGACGATGATCGACTGCCCGGCCTGGACCGGCGTGCCGGTGCCCTGGATCAACGTTGTCTTGACCAGCTTGGCCGGCGGGTTCTTCTTGGGAACGGCGATTTGCGGCCCGGTGCCGGCCTGGACGGTGACCTTAGGCAGCGCGCCGCCTCCGTCGCTGAGGTGCTTGCCGGTCGCGCCCTGGTTCGAGGCGAACGCCTGCAGAACGTCGATCACCCAGACCAGCGTGTCGGTGGGCTTGACGCCGACCTGGGAGTTGCCGCGCGGGCCGTACCCGTACTTCGGCGGCAGCACGGCGAGTACGCGGCTGCCCACGTGGACGCCGGACATGGCCTTCTGCAGGCCGGTCAGGCCAATGGTGACCGGGAGCACCTCAGGAGTGGCAGGACTGGTCGGAGTGGAGGTAAAGCTGGAGAACAGCACCTTATGGGTTTTGCCTCGCCAGAGGTCGACGGTGAAGTTCGCCAGGTACGAGTCGGTGGGAGCGAGCACGCGACCGGTGCCCTTGGTCAAAACCTTGGTCACCAGCTTTTTGCCAGGAGTGCTGGACGGAATCGTAATGGTCGGTGCCTTGCCAGCAGTGCCTGAGATTTTCACTGCCGAATTGTTATCGGTCGGGGCTGAAGAGGAGCCGGAGCTGCCACACCCCGCCACCGCCACGGTCACGGCGAGTGGCGCTAGAAGCGCCACGGCCACACGTCGCATGGGAAATCCTCGAAGTTGGAGTTGGTCGGTCCGGACAGCCTACCGGCTCAGTCTCTGAGTAAACGTCGGGCGCGAGCCCGGCGCCTATAAGACGAGGGCGGCCATAACGGCCCAGGCAGCGGTATGGCTGGCGGCCCGTTCTGCGTTGTTCGAGGCGGCAGCGGAGCGCCGGGCACCAACTCGGCGAGCAGGTTCTTGTCGTACACAACGACCGTGTACTCGCCTATGAAGTAGATCTGGCGAGGCTGTCCGAAGGTCGCACGGACCGAGCCGACCGTCGGATAGCGCTTGAACCCAGGCGGCCCTGGCACCAGCACGATGAAGTTCGCGTCGTTGAGCTTCGGGTTATACCAGCTGGACTTGACCTCCCAGTAGTCACCGGCGATGTGGCTGCCATCGGCGAGCACCGAGCGCAGCACCACCTTGCCGCCGGTGTCCAGGGTCGTGATGTTCGCGTTCCAGTAGCCGGCCAGCCCGTAGGTGAGATGGTGTTCGGCCAGCCAGGCGGCCAGGTCGCCGTTGGCTGCCTGCGCGGGCGGCAGGGTCACGATCCGGCCGAGAGAGAACAGGTAGCAGGCCAGCAGCACCCCCATCGCAGGCAGCAGCCGGGCCGGCGCCAGCCGCGACGGCAGCAGCCGGCCGGCCAGCGCGGCCCCGAACGGCAGCACGGCGGCGAGGTCCCTGGCCGTCAGCAGGCCGCCCGCGCGGGTGCCGAGCGCGTAGGCGGCGAGCACGACAACCGCGCCGGCGGCGAGCAACTGGGCGGCCAGATCGGCCGAGCCGAATCTGCGGATCACCGCGCAGACGGCCCAGGCAGCCAGCCCGAAGCCGATGAGGCGGGCGGCGGCCAGGAAAGCCACCAGCCCTGCGTTATGGCTAAAAAAATTGGCACCAAATAGCAACAACAGTCCGCGTGCCGTAGTGATCAGGTAGTGCGGCACATCGGCGGGCGCCGCCAGCGCCCGCGGCACCGGCCAGACCATGAACCCGCCGCCGGAGCGTACCGCCGCGAGCGTGAGGCTGGACAGCCAGACCGCGCAGAGCGCCGCCGCGCCCAGGGCCAGATCGAAGATCACGGTGCGCCAGCGCTGCGCCGCCGCGATCCTCGCCTGGTAGATGCGGGCGCCGCAGACGATGACGACCGGCAGGACGCCGGTGTACATCGCGATGCCGTCGGCTATCAGCGCGAGGCCCAGGAGCGACCCGGCGCCGGCAACCGTGTACCAGCGCCTGGGGGCCCGGTCGAGCAGCAGGAAGGCGAGGAGCACCGGCACCGTGCTGCCGACGTGATCAGGCGACCCGAGCAGCACGTAGACCCCGTTGCCGGCCTGCGGCGCGGCCATGATGCCGGCCGCGAGCAGGCACCGCGCGATCGCCTCCCGGCCGGTGGTCCTGGCCTTGGCCGCCATCATGGCGAGCAGGATCAGCAGCGTGTAGGTCATCGCGCTGGCCACGTGCACCACTTCGGGGGTCAGGCCGGTGAAGCGCTCGATCACCAGGTATTGCGGCAGTTCCGTGGTGTAGAACGACACGTCCGACAGCCGCCAGCCGTGCAGCAGCAGGTTGCCGTGCAGCATGTCCCAGGCCTGCAAGGCGTTGGACGCGCCATCGGAGGTGACCACGGCGCTGCTGGCCACATGGATATAGCAGAGGAAAAGGGTGGCGGTGGTTATCGTCCAGGTGACCCAGAGGCGGATCGCTGCCAGGCTAACTCGCGGAACGGCCACCCTGAGGCTGGGCCAGCCGATCCTGGGCAGCACCGCGGGGGGATTCGGGGGGTCGTCCCCCCGGGCCAACGCGGTAGGCAGGCCGAACTTGGGCACGCAGCAAGACTCTAGTAACTCTGCGTGCCCGATGAGCTACATTCCGGCGATGAGCTTCTCGACCCGCTCGTCTACCGACCGGAACGGGTCCTTGCACAGCACGGTGCGCTGGGCCTGGTCGTTCAGCTTCAGGTGCACCCAGTCCACGGTGAAGTCCCGCCGCCGCTCCTGCGCTCGCCTGATGAAGTCACCGCGCAGCCGCGCCCTGGTCGTCTGCGGCGGCACCGACTTGGCCTCGAAGATCGCCAGGTCCGAGCACACCCGCTCGACCGCGCCGCGCCGCTGCAGCAGGTAGTACAGGCCG
Source organism: Streptosporangiaceae bacterium (assembly GCA_035606435.1). Lineage (GTDB taxonomy): Bacteria > Actinomycetota > Actinomycetes > Streptosporangiales > Streptosporangiaceae > Chersky-822. The sequence goes on from DATNFM010000351.1 coordinate 41,268, forward strand.
CGGCCGCGATGCACGTCGTGGTAGGCCAGGTCGAGCTGGGCGACCCTGGGCGAGGACAGCGGCAGGTCGTACTTGTTCCGGTACCGCTCGATCAACTGGTACTTGGTCACCCAGTCGATCTCGCGGGCGACCAGGTCGAGATCGTCGGTCTCGACCGCTCGCACCGCGCGCTCCCACAGGTCGAGCACCCGGGCTGAGATCTTGTCGATGCCCCTGGTCTCCGCGAACGCGCGGGCCTTGGACAGGTACTCGTGCTGGATCTCCAGCGCGCTCATCTCGCGGCCGCTGGCCAGCCTGATCTTCCGCCGCCCGGTCATGTCGTGGCTGACGTCCCTGATCGCCCTGATCGGGTTTTCCAGCGTCAGGTCCCGCATGACCGTGCCGGCCTCGACCATGCGCAGCACCAGGTCGGTCGTGCCGACCTTCAGCAGCATCGTCGACTCGCTCATGTTCGAGTCGCCGACGATCACGTGCAGACGGCGGAAGCGCTCGGCGTCGGCGTGCGGTTCGTCGCGGGTGTTGATGATCGGGCGGGACCTGGTGGTGGCCGACGACACGCCCTCCCAGATGTGCTCGGCGCGCTGGCTCACGCAGTAGACGGCGCCGCGCGGGGTTTGCAGTACCTTGCCGGCGCCGCAGATGATCTGCCTGGTCACCAGGAACGGGATCAGGATGTCGGCCAGCCGCCCGAACTCGCCGTGCCGCGCGACCAGGTAGTTCTCGTGGCAGCCGTAAGAGTTGCCGGCCGAGTCGGTGTTGTTCTTGAACAGGTAGATGTCGCCGGCGATGCCCTCTTCGCGCAGCCGCCGGTCGGCATCGACCAGCAGGCCCTCGAGGATCCGCTCGCCGGCCTTGTCGTGGGTGACCAGGTCGATCAGGCTGTCGCACTCCGGGGTGGCGTACTCGGGGTGACTGCCCACGTCGAGGTAGAGCCGGGCGCCGTTGCGCAGGAACACATTGCTGCTGCGGCCCCAGGAGACGACCCGGCGGAACAGATACCTGGCCACCTCATCGGGCGAAAGCCTGCGCTGGCCGCGAAACGTGCAGGTGACGCCGTACTCGTTCTCCAGACCGAATATTCGCCTGTCCACGCGTCTCCCAGCTCGACCGTATGTTTAATTGCTCGTTGGCTTTGGTTTGCCCTCGCCGGGCACTTACCAGTCCACCGCAATGTACTTGGTCTCGGTGAATTCGAGCAGGCCCGCGTGGCCGCCTTCCCGGCCGAGGCCCGACTGCTTGACGCCGCCGAAGGGAGCCGCCGGGTCACTGACCACGCCCCGGTTGATCCCGACCATGCCGGCCTCGAGCCGCTCGGCGACACGCAAACCCTGGCGCAGGTCGCTCGTGTACAGGTAGGAGACCAGGCCGTACTCGGTGTTGTTGGCCAGGGCGATCGCCTGGTCGACGTCGGTGAACCGGACGACCGGCGCCACCGGGCCGAAGATCTCCTCGCTCAGGATCCCCGCCGACTCCGGCACCTGGTCGAGCACGGTCGGACTGTAGAAGTAACCGCGCCGGTCAGGGGCCTGGCCGCCGGTCACTAGCCGACTGCCGTCCTTGGTCGCCTCTTCGACCAGCGTCGCCACCTTGTCCCTGGTGTCGGCGTTGACCAGCGGCCCGAGGTCGACGCCGTCGTCCAGGCCGGGCCCGACGCTCAGCGCGGCCAGGCGCCCGGCCAGCTTGGCGGTGAACTCATCGGCGACCGAGTCGTGCACGTAGAACCGGTTGGCCGCGGTGCACGCCTCGCCGCCGTTGCGCATCTTGGCGATCATCGCGCCGTCGATCGCCGCGTCGACGTCGGCGTCGGCGAGCACCAGGAACGGGGCGTTGCCGCCGAGTTCCATCGAGCAGTTCGTGATGGTCTCAGAGGCCGTGCGCAGCAGGGTCCGGCCGACCTCGGTCGAGCCGGTGAAGGACAGCTTGCGCACCCGCGGGTCGGCGAGCATCGCGCCGACGACAGGTCCGGGCGAGCGGGTGGGCAGCACGTTGACGACGCCGTCGGGCACTCCCGCCTTGGCCAGGATGTCGGCCACCGCGAGCGCGGAGAGCGGGGTCTCCTTGGCCGGCTTGAGCACGACGGTGCATCCGGCCGCCAGCGCGGGGCCGATTTTGCGCGTCGCCATCGCGGCCGGGAAGTTCCACGGCGTGACCAGGACGGCCACTCCGACCGGCTGGTGGGTGACCAGGATGCGGTTGGCGCCGGACGGAGCCGTGGTCACCATGCCGTCGATGCGGACGGCTTCCTCGGCGAACCAGCGGAAGAACTCGGCGGCGTAGGTGATCTCGGCCTTGGCGTCGCGCAGCGCCTTGCCGTTCTCCATCACCATCAGCCGGGCGAGCGCGTCGGCGTCGGCGAGCATCAGCTCCCAGGCCCGGCGCAAACACTCGCCCCTGACCCGGGGCGGGGTGGCGGCCCAGCTCGCAAGGGCATCGTGAGCGGCGGCGACCGCGTCAAGCGCGTCCTCGGGGGTAGCGCTCGCGACCTCGGCGATCGGGTCCTCGGTAGCGGGATCGATGACCTCGAGCACGCCCGCGCGGCCAGTCGACCACTGACCGCCGATCAGCAGCCGGGTCGGAGCGTCAATACCTGTAATACTTGCCAGGTCGGCTGCCATGTCGCCTCCAAAAACTCGCGGGGGCCGGTCCGGCCTCGCCCATGCCCGACATTACCAATGGGACGAGTCATACCCCGCCACCGCCAGAGTCAGACGCAAAGTCCGCTCGCCCCCAGGCGGGTCAGCTGAGCAGGTTGACCGCTTCGGGCGGCGGCCGGACCACCAGCACCGCCGTAGCGAGCAGCGTAGCGAGCCAGGCAACCCAGGTCAGGTACAGGCTCGGCGCCGCGACCAGGCCCTCGATCGGCGTGTCGCCGAGCTGCCAGATAAAAGTGACCAGAAGCCAGCCGCAGAGCAGGACGACTCTGGTCTCCCGGCCCGGGAGCGGGAAGATGGCCAGCAGCGGCGGCCCGGCGAACAGCACGATCAGGACAAGGCCCCACAAGATGTGCACCCCGGTCACGCCGGCGCCGAAGATCCCGTACCGGAATTCGGGATTGTCATACCGCGCGCCAGGAAACGTGACCTGCGCGCCGCTGTTCGCGAGCGCGAACAGCACTCCGAGAAACCCGGCTGCTATTGCCGGTCCAGTGGACCGGGCCCCGGCCAGCCGCCTTTGCTGGGCTAGGCCGGTGATACCGACGAAGGCCGCGACGATGCAGGCCAGCAGCCAGACGATCGTGGTCAGCAGCAAGATCGAGTGCTCGACGCCCGGGGTGCCGTAGTTCGGCAGGAACAACGCGGTGTAAATGCCGACCGGGATCGCCGGCACGGCCAGGCCGACCGTCGCCGCGAAGCCGGCCGCCGATCCCTTGGACCGGCCCACCCAGACCGCGGCGGCGGCGAACAGGAGGAACTCGGCGGTCGCGCTCAAATTATCGAGCACGTAGGCCACGTGACTGAGGTGCGAGCCGAGCCCGACGAAGGGCTGCATGAGCGCGGCGACGCCGAAGCAGATCGCGGCGACGGCTGCCAGTCCCTGGCTGTTGCCGACCGCTGCGGTTCCGGGGGTCGCGACCTGGCCGGCCCACGGCGAGGGATAGCCAGGGCCGGGATAGCCAGGGCCGGGATAGCCAGCACCGGGATAGCCAGCACCGGGGTAGCCGGGGGCGCCCGCTTGGACCGGGAGGCCTGCCTGGCCGGGGAAGCCTGCCTGGCCGGGGAGGATCGTCTGCTGCTGGTCGCCGATGGTGGGCGGCCCGTAGATCTCGGGGCCGCCTTCGAACCGGCGCGTCTGCTGGGGCCCATCGGCGATGGTCTGACCCGGCGGTGTCGGATCAGCGGTGGTGGGTTCGGGCGGGATTCCGCCGAGCCCCGGACTGATACCGCCGACGATGACCCGCGTCGGTCCGGCTGGCGTCGGCCCGACCACCGGAGGCGTGGTTACTGGCGGTCCGGCGCCGGGCGGGGTGCCAGCTGCACCGCCGACCGGCAGGCCGGCCGCCCGCGCGAACATGCTCGCTGCCCACAAGGCGCCGGCGGCGTCGACCGCCGTGCGCGAGGTCAGGTCGTTGGCCACCATCGCCACGGCCGCCTGCGGGGCGACCCCGTGGCTCACCCGCTCGGCGATCAGGTCGGCGACGCCGTGCCGCGCCGCCTCGGTCAGCATCGCGACCTCCCTGGGCAACTGCGGCACGTCGTCGGCCAGCAAGCCCTCCAGCATGTCGGGCCGCCCGAGCACCGGCGTGCCGAAGCCCTCCACGACATGCAGGAGCGCCGCACCGGCCTCGCCGCCCGCGTCCCAGGCCTGGTTCATCTGGCTCCTCACGCCCCCCGTTGACCTGGCTGACCCGGCTGAGCCGGGACGATCGTCGCGGACTTGCCGGCGACCCTGATCTTCCTCGGCCTGGCGACGAGCTTGTGGCCCGGCTTGACCTGCTGCGGGCTCTCCCCCGCCGTCTCGACATCCCAGACCTGCGAGCTGAGATTCCGCAGCAGCACCGCCCCCGGCAATCGCTCGTCGAGTTCGGCGACCGCGACCGGTTCGTCCGGCGAGCCCGGCAGCATCAGATGACGGTTCGTCAGCATAGCGCCATTCATAACCACCACCGAAGATCCCGTGGTTCTTATGAGCATCGGGCTGGCCGGCATCCGCCGGCAATTCCAGCAAGCCTGATTGGGCTCGGACGCGTCGAAGAGCAGCGCGGCCTGGCAGTTGTCGCACTGCCAGATACTGTCAGCCAGTCGGTGCAGAGCCCGGCGCCACAGGCTCTCAATGATCCGGCCCGTAAGGGTCGGATCCTTCAGGCCAGTCGTAAACGAGGTGATGAACATCTGCTGGAAGAACTTCGGATAGACCGGCCACCAGTTATTGACCGGATGGCCAGAGGCCGGCCGGTTAGACGGATTCTCCGGGTCGAAGATAAACAGCGGTTCATAACCGAAGTGCTTGAGCAGCAGATCGTGGTCGGAAGGCCGCTCAGGCTCGTTGGAATTGTAAGACGCATCGACGGCCGCGCCTTCGAGCGGATGGCCATGGCAGAACAGGTAGAACAGGAAGAGCGCGAGTGAGTACAGATCGCTCTCGGTCCTCGGCGGCGCCTTGTCCAGCATCACCTCCGGCGCCATGAACTGCAGCGTTCCCTTGATCAGCGACTCCTCGCCGGTGATGCCGACGTTGTCGTTATCGATGATCGCGACATCGCCGGCATTCGGGTCGACGTAGAGGTTGCCGAAGCTGACGTCCCGGTAGCACAGGCCCTCGGTATGCAGGGAAGCGAACGCCTCGACGAGGTTAAGCCCAATATTGATCTTAATATCGAAATTGGGAGCCTGATCGCTTGACAGCATCTGGAAGCAGGTGACGAACCGGCTTTCAAGCCGCGGCATGACATAGCCGAAACCGGGCTGGCCCGGGCTCGATACCAGGTCGATCGGCCAGATGAACGCCTGGTTCTTAGGTCGGCCGCCCTCTACCAGCCTGACCAGGTCGGTCTGGATCTTATTGTCGAAAACCCGGCTGGCCGAAGGCCGGTACCATTTCACGGCCAGCTGCCTGCCATGAAGCTCAGTGCCGAATACGGTGCCCTGCCCGCCACGGCCGAGCCGCTCTCCGATCGGCAGCGGATCGCGGGCGGACCGCATATAGACGCAGTCACCTCTTTTGAGTTCAGGCATTACGCTGCCCGCCGCCGACCGGTTCATGAGTGGGCGCGGCCGCAGGGATCGTGAGCTGATTGGTCGATCCGGACCTGGGCTTGGCCTTAGCGTGCGTGTGCCCGGACGCCGCCCCGATGCCTCCGCCGCCCTGGCTGGGAATGGTCGAGGGAAGAGGTGACGGCTTGGCGCTCTTGTGCTTGCCAGAACCGAGGCTGCCGCTGGTCGTCTTGGTCGGCGTGGCGGTCGGGCTTGGCTTGTGACTTTGGCTGAACGCCGGCGAAGGGCCGCCGGACGAACCATGGCTCAGCAGGAAGTAGACGATCACGACCGCAAGCGCGGCTACTACCGCCCCGCCTAGCCAGAGCCTGCTCTGGCCGGGCAGGAATGACCGTCGGCCCGGGCTCGCGTAGTCGGTTGTCGGCAAGGAGTGCGGAGCCGTGACGGAGCGTGGCGGTGGCACCGCGGACGGCGGCAGCACCTGCGGGATCCGGTTAGTCTCGGCCTCTCGCGACCGGCCGGCGGCCGGCGGTGGCTGACGCCCCACTCGCATCGTCTGATCAAGGGCCGGGATCTCGGCCGTCGGTTGCTGGCTCACCGGAAGCTGGCCGGACGCCGCGAAGCTGGCTGGAGCGTCCACTGGCAGCGGCATGGACGGCAGGGTAGTGTCCCTGGCGGCCATGGTCGTGATGGCTGCTTCCACGGTCCTCTGCCTGACCGGCTTGGCCGGCACGGCCGGGGAGACCGCCGAGTTCAGCGCGAGTGCGGCGGAGGTGTCATCGCCGCTGCCCCCGGAGGACGCGCACAGCGTCACCCAGTGGCTGAGCTGATCGCCGATCCAGTCGTTGCCGTGCTGACTGGCTAGCTTGACCAGATCCAGGGCGAGGGTCTGATGCCAATGCGGGTCGGCTTGAGCGTTGCCGTAGCCGTCCGTCGTGGCCAGGACGGCGAAGACGGGCGTCTTAAGCAGGTTGACCAGCGCGACCCGGAAGGCCGACTCGGCGTCGGGCTGGCACAGGCTCGTCGTCTGCGTTCCGTCCAGCCTGCTGTCGGTCGGGATCGGGATCAGGTGCCTGCCGTCTGGCAGCACCATGACCATCTCGCCGTCGCCGATCTGGGCGAGCACGGCGACGTCGGTCCTGAGCATTCCGACGAGCAGAGTGCTGCCGTACGGAATCTCCGGCGGGTCACCGGGCAGCAGGGCCGCCCGCTGATCGCCGGTGATCGGGTCACCGGCCAGGTCGGCCGCCACCATGTCGCGCCAGCGCGCGACCAGGTCCAGGACCAGTTCCGTCGCCCGCTCGGACGGGATGTGGGAGCCCTCTGGCACTGTCCGGGCCCAGTCTTTGGCGGACGCCATCGCGGCGGTGACCGCCATCTTGGAGCCGCGGGCGCTGCGGAAGTGGCGCGAGTGGCCGTGGCCGTCGGCGACGGCGAACGCCACCATGCCGGGAGCCGACCGGAACTCAAACCGCCGGGCGGTCACCGCGTCCTGATTCTTGGTGCGGGCCCGCTGGTGATCGGCGCCGATCGCGCTGGCCACATAGGTAGCCCAGTGGGACGTGCTGCCGTTCGCCGTGGCGTCGCCTTCGAATCCGGGGCCGGCCATGGCTAGAACACCACGTCGGAGATGTCGCGGATAACCGGCCCCGCAGGCGGCTGGGCGGCGGCCGGCAGGCCGACCGAGTTGCTGCCCGGATTCGTGACCCACAGGGAGGCCCGGTGCAGCTGGTCGGAGATCTGATCGAGATCACCCGCCACCAGTACCGGCAGGTTGGAATTGCCGATGAATCTGGTCAGTGCCTCGGAGCGCGCGGCCGTGTTGCCGATCGCGACCGCGATGCGCATGGCATCCCGGCCGGCCGGAACGCAAAGCAAGGCCTGCAGGTCGGCCTCAAAGCTGGCCGGGTCGTCGGTGGGCAGGCCGTCGGTGATCAGGACCAGCACGGGCCGCAAACCGCGGTTCGCCTCGTCCGCGGCGAGCGCCTCGGCTACCAGGCGGAAGGCCGGTCCCATGTTCGTCCTGGCCCGAGGCGCGACCGAAAGTGCCTTCCAGGTCATGCCGCTGGCGGGCCTTGGCTCGGCGATATGCCAGCGCGGCTCGTCGGCGAAGGCGATCGCCCTGATCAGGATGCGCTTTTCCTGCTCGCGCTCCCAGGAGGCGAAATGCTGGATCATCTCGCCAATCGCGAAGTTCAGTGCCTGGATCTTGGCGCCGGCCATCGATCCCGAGCAGTCGGCCAGCAGGATCACGTGCAGCGGCCGGCGGGCGATCCCGCCTCCTGGCATGATCGACTTGGTCCGCATGTTGTGAAAATCAACCCTGAGGGGGTCCGAGGGGGTTCCGCCCGCTACGCCCCCCGCCCTCCACCCTTGATTAGCACTGCTCAAGCTGGTCAGCTCCTCCCCACGCATCCGCTCACGACCCCGGGACTGCGATGCAATCGATGCGCGGATTCCAATATCCTGACGCCTGAGCCGACGGGCCGTCAAAGTATCCCACGCCACGTCTTTTCCGGCCCTCTTCAGCAAACACCAGCAGTGCCCGCGTAAACCCCGTGTGTCACATCGCTGGCGGTAAGTTAGCCAGCCTCGGTTTGCGGTCGGCGGGCCGTGCTGGCGGCCTTGCCTCGGGCCGGCCCGGCCGGCGCGGACCCGACCACAGCGCGGGCGGCAAATCGAGATGAAGCGCGAGCTTGACGGCGAGCCCAGAAGCGACCGCTAGGAACACGATCGCGTTGGCGCCGATGCAGCGCGGGATCGCGAACCCCAGAGTGAACAGCGATGAGCGTGACGACAGACACCATCTTGTTGAGCCTGGTGTGCGTCTCTCGGGGGACCATGAACGTCTTGATGACGCTCATGGCGGTGAATCCGATGAGTACCAGGCCGACTGGCGCCGCGACCCAGCGGATCACCAGAGGTCCAGTTGCCGGCTAGCTGGCGCTATCGCCACCGTTTCCGTCCGCGTCAGTTCCCGACTCGGTCGGCTTGCTTCCGTTGCTTGGCTTAGGCGATGGTGACGTGCCGGTACTTCGGTTCGCGCCGGCGCCCGGCTCGGCGCCGCCCGCCTGGTCGCTCTCCTCCGTGGCATCGGCATCGGCATCGGCCGCCTCGGCCAGCAAAGCGTCGAGCCGAGCGCCGGTGAAACGGCGGAACGTGCGATGATCCCTGGTCCGGTCGAGCACGGCTACCTCAAGCTGGCTGGGCGTGATCTCCACCCGCTGCTCACCGCCGTTTGCCGGCGTCGACAGGCCGGTGATCGCGATCGCGATCGCCTGCGAGAGCGACATGCCCTCGCTGTAGTGCTCCTTGAGCACGGTACCGATCCGGTCGGCCCGGCCGCCCACCGCGACGTGGCCGTGCTCGTCGTTGACCGAGCCGTCGAAGGTGATCCGGTAGATCTGGTCATCTGCCGCTGCCTCGCCCACTTCGGCGACGACGATCTCGACTTCGAACGGCTTGGGGCTGTCGGTGAAGATGGTGCCGAGCGTCTGGGCGTACCAGTTGGCGAGTCCCCGGGCGGTCACGTCCTGGCGGTCGTACTGGTAGCCGGTGAGGTCGGCGTACCGCACGCCCGCCTTGCGCAGGATCTCGTACTCGTTGTACCGGCCGACCGCGGCGAACGCGATCCGGTCGTAGATTTCGCTGATCTTGTGCAGCGCCCTGGACGGGTTCGGGGCGACGAACAGGATGCCGTCCGCGTACTGGATCACCACTCCGTCGCGGCCACGCGCGATGTTCTTGCGCGCATAATCCGCCTTGTCCTTCATCGCCTGTTCAGGCGATACGTAGAACGGCATCGACACCGCTGTCGCTTCCTAACTTGAGTTTGTCGGGTGAGGGCCCTGCTGGCCTGAGCTTCAGGCTTCGCGCAGCGAGGCCGCGGGTCCGTCCGGCGCGCTCGTCCGGCCGGCCACCACTGACTCGGCGTACTCGCCCGTCTCAGCGTCGGTGAGCCGCCGGTAGCCGTCATCGGTTACGGTCACGACGATCGGGTAGATGCGCCTGCTCATGTCCGGCCCGCCGGTCGCCGAGTCATCGTCAGCCGCATCGTAGAGCGCCTGCATGCACGCTGTGATCGCGTCCTGCTCGTCCATGCCGTCGGCGTACAGCTTCTTCAGCGAGCCCCGTGCGAAGACCGAGCCAGAACCGATCGAGTGGAAACGTTGCTCCTCGTACCGTCCGCCGGTGACGTCGTAGCTGAAGATGCGGCCGGTGCCTTCCTCGGTGTCGTAACCGGCGAACAGCGGCACCACCACCAGGCCCTGCATCGCGCCGCCGAGGTTGGACCGCACGATCGTGGCGAGCCGGTTGGCTTTGCCTTCGAGGGACAGCAGCCGCCCCTCGAGCTTCTCGTAGTGCTCAAGCTCCATCTGGAAGAGCCTGACCACCTCGAGTGCGATTCCGGCCACGCCGGAAATCCCAATGCAGGAGAACTCATCGCTGCGGAACACCTTCTCCATGTCCCGCTTGGCGATCATGTTTCCCGCGGTCATCCGTCGGTCGCCAGCCATCACGACGCCGCCGCGAAAGTCAGTCGCGACGATCGTGGTGCCGTGCGGCAGTTCCCTGGCCATTTCCGCCGGCACATTCAGGCCTCGCACGCCGGGCAGCAGCTCGGGGGCGCTGTCTCTGAGGAAATCGCTGAACGACGATGTCATCGGGGTCAGGTAAGCCGCGGCCGTCAGGCCGGCCTTTGAGTCAGACAACGCGATCCTTTCCTCGTGCACGCGGCAGGCGTCCAACCGACCCTACTGCTCACTGGCCGCCCTTTTGCACGTAGGACCGGACGAACTCTTCGGCGTTCTCCTCAAGCACCTCGTCGATCTCATCGAGGATCGCGTCGACGTCGTCGGACAGCTTCTCGTGCCGTTCCTTGACCTCTTCTGTGCTCTGCTCGACGGCCTCTTCCTCGTCCTGGCCGCGCCGAGTGGTATGCCGCTGACCGCCGGTGTCCTTAGTCGCCATCGGTAAACCTCCATGTTTTCGGCTGAACCCTAAAGCTATCCTCGCCCACCGTCGCTCATGCTAATCACAGTGTCTGCTAGGCACGTGCTGACTAACCACGGAGACCGGCCCGAGGCGGCGGTCACTTGCCGGTCAGCGCGGTGACTAGCTCTGAGGCGGTATCGCAGCGATCGAAGAGTGCGCCAACATGGGATTTGGTGCCGCGCAACGGCTCAAGCGTGGGAACGCGCTGCAGCGATTCCCGGCCCGGAATGTCGAAGATCACTGAGTCCCAGGACGCGGCCGCGACGGAATCGGGGTACTTCTGCAGGCAACGGCCCCGGAAGTAGGCCCTGGTGTCTTCCGGAGGGTTCGTGATGGCCCACTTGACCCGGTCCTCGTCAAGCAGGCGCTTAACCCGGCCGGCCCCAGCCAGGCGGTTGTACAGTCCCCGGCCCTGCCGCACGTCCGAGTACTGCAGGTCGACCAGTTGCAGCCTCGGGTGGTTCCACGGCAGGTCATCTCGCTTGCGGTAGCCGTCGACCAGCTGCATCTTGATGACCCAGTCCAGCTCGCTGGACAACTGCATCGGGTCGTCGGCCAGCTTGGCCAGCACCGTCTCCCACCGGTCGAGCACGTCGGTAGTGAGATCGTCGACATCGGAGCCGAACTTGTCCTGGGTGTACTTGCGGGCGAGTTCGGCGTACTCCATCTGAATCTGGACGGCGGTGAGTTTCCTTCCGTCCCGCATCGGGATCAGGTGGCGGCAAGTCGGGTCGTGTGACACCGCCCGCAGTTCGGCCACCGGCCCGTCGATGGACATGTCGTTGACCAGGAACCGGTCTTCGATCATCGACAGGACGAGAGCGGTCGAGCCTAGCTTCAGGTAGGTCGACAGCTCGCTCATGTTGGCGTCACCGATGATGACGTGCAGCCGGCGGTACTTTTCAGGGTCGGCGTGCGGCTCGTCCCTGGTGTTGATGATCGGCCGCTTGAGCGTGGTCTCCAGCCCGACCTCGACCTCGAAGAAATCCGCGCGCTGGCTGATCTGGTAGCCGTCTTCCCGGCCGTCGGCACCGCGGCCGACCCGGCCGGCTCCGCAGACGACCTGTCTGGTGACGAAGAACGGCGTCAGATGCCTGACGATCTCGGCGAACGGCGTCGACCGGTTCATCAGGTAGTTCTCGTGGCACCCGTAGGAGGCGCCCTTATTGTCAGTGTTGTTCTTATACAGCTGGATTGGCGCGCTACCGGGTAGCGCGGCGGCCTGGGCGGCCGCCTCCTCCATCACTCGCTCTCCGGCCTTATCCCACAGCACGGCCGCCATCGGCTCGGTGCATTCGGGTCCTGAGTACTCAGGATGAGCGTGATCGACGTAAAGCCTGGCCCCGTTGGTCAAGATGACGTTGGCCAGCCCGAGATCCTCGTCGGTGAGCTGACTGGCGTCGGCGGACTCCCTGGACAGGTCGAACCCGCGCGCGTCCCGCAGCGGGTTCTCCTCTTCGAAGTCCCATCGGGTCCTGCGCGCCCTCGCGGCCGTGGCCGAGTGGTAGGCGTTGACGACCTGGGACGAGGTGACCATGGCGTTCGCGCCTGGCTGCCCGGGTACGGAAACGGCGTACTCGGTCTCGATCCCCATCACGCGGCGAACGGTCATAGCTCCCACACTAGCGGCGCGGCACAAGCGTACCCGTAGCGCAGCGCGACGCTACGGGTACGTGTCGCAGTCCTACCCCCATCTGCCCTGGCCAACTCTGACCAGCCCGGAGGGGTCGTAGGCCCACCCCGCCAGAGGGCGCCGAGCGCCCGGAGGCGAAAAGTAAACAGAGTCACAAGTACTGGCCGGTGTTCGCCACGGTGTCGATGGACCGGCCGGCCTCGTTACCGCTCTTGCCGGAGACGAGGGTCCTGATGTAGACGATGCGTTCGCCCTTCTTGCCGGAAATCCTGGCCCAGTCGTCTGGGTTCGTGGTGTTGGGCAGGTCCTCGTTCTCGCTGAACTCATCGACGCAGGCCGACAGCAGGTGCGCCACCCGCAGGCCCTTCCTGCCGGTCTCGAGGAATTCCTTGATCGCCATCTTCTTGGCCCGGTCGACGATGTTCTGGATCATCGCGCCGGAGTTGAAGTCCTTGAAGTACAGGACTTCCTTGTCGCCGTTGGCGTAGGTGACCTCGAGGAACCTGTTCTCCTGCGTCTCGCTGTACATCCGCTCGACGACGCGCTGGATCATCTCGGCCACCGTCGCCTCGGCCGACCCGCCGTGCTCGGTGATGTCGTCGGGGTGCAACGGCAGTTGCGAGACGATGTACTTGGAGAAGATTTCCTTGGCCGCCTCGGCGTCTGGCCGCTCGATCTTGATCTTCACGTCCAGCCGACCTGGCCGCAGGATGGCCGGGTCGATCATGTCCTCGCGGTTCGACGCGCCGATCACGATGACGTTCTCGAGACCCTCGACGCCATCGATCTCGCTGAGCAGCTGCGGAACGATCGTGTTCTCCACGTCGCTGGACACGCCCGAGCCCCTGGTGCGGAAGATCGAGTCCATCTCGTCGAAGAACACGATCACCGGCATGCCCTCGCTGGCCTTCTCCCTGGCCCGCTGGAACACCAGCCTGATGTGCCGCTCGGTCTCGCCGACGTACTTGTTCAGCAGCTCTGGGCCCTTGATGTTCAGGAAGAAGCTCTTGCCTTCCTTGGCGGCCTGACCCGTCGCGGCATCGGTCTCGCCCTGGCTGGCCAGCTGGGCGGTCCGCCGGGCAACCTGCTTGGCCAGCGAGTTCGCCACGGCCTTGGCGATCAGCGTCTTCCCGCATCCGGGCGGGCCGTAAAGCAGGACGCCCTTCGGCGGCCGGAGCTGGTGCTCCTTGAACAGGTCGGCGTGCAGGTAGGGCAGCTCGATCGCGTCCCTTATCTGCTCGATCTGCGGACCGAGGCCGCCGATCAGGTCGTAGGTGATGTCCGGAACTTCCTCCAGGATCAGTTCCTCGACCTCGGCCTTCGGGATCCGCTCGTAGACGTAGCCGGACCGGGGCTCGAGCAGCAGCGAGTCGCCCGCCCGCAGGACGCCGTCGAGCAGCGGCTCGGCGAGCCTGACGATGCGCTCCTCGTCGGCGTGCGAGATCACCAGTGCCCGGTCGCCGCCTTCGAGCAGCTCCTTGAGCATGACGACTTCGCCGACGGTCTCGTAGCCGAGCGCGATCACCACGTTGAGAGCCTCGTTCAGCACGAGCTCCTGGCCGGGACGCAGGTCGTCGATCTCGATGCTGGGGCTAACCGAGACCCGCATCTTCCGGCCGCCGGTGAACACATCGGCGGTTCCGTCGGTGTTGGCTGAAAGGAAGATACCGAAGCCCGACGGCGGCTGAGCCAGCCGGTCGACTTCCTCCTTGAGCGCGATGATCTGGTCCCTTGCTTCACGCAAGGTCGCAGCCAGGCGCTCGTTTTGCCCGGTCAGGCTAGCCAGCGCCGCCTCAGACTGAGCGAGCCTGTCCTCGAGCAGCCGAGACGTGCGAGGCGAGTCGGCGAGCTTACCTTTCAGCGCCGCCACCTCCTCCTCAAGGAAGGAGATCTGGTCGGTCAGGACCTTGACCCTGACCTCGTCATCATGGCGGGCGGCGCGAGCGCTGTCGTCACGAGAGGCCATACCCCTCACCCCCTCCTCAAGAGCGGACTTACCTAGACCCTACCTACGCCCGGTCATTCCGTAACCTCACGCAGGCCATCGGTCTAGTGTTTTCTGCGCATGCGATCCCATCTCGCGACCGCATCGTTACCCATCCGGGACCGGCTGTCCAGCAAGCAGGCCGTGCTAGCGGCAATTTCACTAGTTTGCGCTCCTGCTCTAATTGCTCTCATCCGGATTGGTCTCTTCTGTTATCTATGCCGTTAAATCCATTATATCTGGTATCGCCAGACTCTTGGTCATCACCCGTCCCAGGCCGGAGGGTCAGCCCTGGGCTCCCTTGGCCGGCCGGCGCCGACGGGGCGGTGCCAGCACGCCCGCCGCTAGCCGGCGCGCGGTGACCAGGAAGCCAGTGTGTCCAACCATCCGGTGCTCGGGGCGCACCGCGAGTCCTTCGACATGCCAGCCGCGAAGCATGCTTTCCCATGAAGTCGGCTCGTCGAAACCGCCATGGGCGCGCAATTCTTCGACCATTCGCGACAGCTGAGTCGTGGTGGCGACGTAACTGCAGATCAGACCGCCCGGGGCGAGCCACGTCGCCGCCCGGCGAACGTGTTCCCACGGAGACAGCATGTCGAGCACCACCCGGTCGAAATCTAGCAATTCGATACCGTCTGCGCTATTTGACGTAACTGTCTCAATAGTCGGTTCACTCGGGGTCTCGCCGGCCTCTTCCGAGTCCTGAGCCTCGGCGGGCTGGCCGCAACCGGCGGGCAAGTCACCGACGATGAGCTGCCAGGCCGGGTGCGGGCCGCCGAAGTACGCTTCCACGTTGCGCCGGGCGATCGCCGCGAAATCAGCCCGGCGCTCGAAGGAGACCAGGCGGCCGGATTCGCCGATCGCGCGCAGCAGCCAGCAGCTCAGCGCGCCTGAACCGGCGCCTGCCTCGAGCACCCTGGCGCCCGGAAAGATGTCGGCCAGGCCGACGATCTGGGCCGCGTCCTTCGGGTACACGACCGTGGCGCCGCGCGCCATCGAGACCGTGTAGTCGGCCAGCAGCGGGCGCAGCGCGACGTAGGGCGTGCCGCCCGAGGCCCGCACGACGCTGCCCTCGGGCTGGCCGATGAGGTCGTCGTGCGCGATCGAACCGCGATGAGTGTGGAACGCCTGGCCGACGGTGAGCACGAGCCGGTGCCTGCGGCCCTTTTCGTCGGTCAGCTGTACCTGATCGCCGGGCTGGAAAGGCCCGCGCCTTGCGTTGATCACCGCGACAGGCTAGCGCCTCAGGTCAGACTCCGGCGAAAGCGATGTCGAGGTCGGTCGCGGCCAGCACGCCGTAGACCTGCCCGCTCGGCTCAATGAGCAGGTACTCGCTCGCCGGTGCCGCCTGCACCGCCTTGATCAGGTCAAGACCGGACAGGTCCGCCGACAGCACCATGTTCGGCTCAAGCGTCCTGGCCAGCGCGCCCACCTCGATCCACGGCCTGCGCTCCTCCGGCGTCGCCTGCACGGCGGTCTCGTTGACGATCGCCGTCGGCGTGTTCTCGTGGTCCACGACCACCAGGGCCCTGGCTCCCGCGGCCTGCGCGCGTCGCACGGCCTCGGCCAGCGGCACGTTCGCGGCGACGGGAATCGCCCGCCTCGCGAGCTTGCGCGCACCGACGCTCGGCAGCCGCTCGCGAAGCTTCGCCGCCCGGATCGCCTGGGTGGACTGGATCCACATGAAGCCGGCGATGACCAGCAGCCAGAGCCAGTACAGGTTGAGGAACGAGCCGCTCTGGCTCTGCTGGCCGAACAGCGTCAGGCCGACCAGGGCGATGGTGAGCACCCGGCCAGCCCAGGCCGCCGCGATCGTGGCGGTGTACTGCCGCTTGGTGATCTTCCAGACTCCGGCCCTGAAGATCCGGCCGCCGTCCAGCGGCAGGCCGGGAAGCAGGTTGAAGAGTCCGACGATCAGGTTCGCGAAGAACAACTGCGAGATCAGCTGGTGCGGCAGGCCGCTCGGGATGATCTTGGCCAGCTCATACCCGAGGCCCGCGATCGCCAGCGAGACGACCGGTCCGGCTCCCGAGATCAGCGCCTCGCGGCCCGGTGTCTGCGGTTCCTGCTCGATCTCGGAGTAGCCGCCAAGCGGATAGAGCAGAACCCGCCTGACCGGCAGGTCGAAGGCCCTGGCGACCACGCAGTGCGCGAGCTCGTGCACGAGCACGGACACGTAGAGCAGCAGCACGAACGCGGTTGCCACCAGGTAACGGTCGGAGACCTTCGGGAGATTGGACTCGACGCCGGTGGCGTACATCACCACGAGCACGACCGCGAAGACCAACCAGTACGGTGAGATGTACACCGGGATACCGAACGGCCTGGCCACGACGATGCCAAGCCGCCGGTCACGCCGCTGGGGACCACCGGGTGAATCCTGCCCTGGCCCCGCGGTGTCGCGATCGGGTGCGCTAGTTGCCACGACACGATGCTACGTGGTCCACCGCACGTTGACTGCAGGCAAACACGCCCGTAACCAATGCGGGCACGTGCGCTATCCGGACGAACGTCCGGATACCGCACTGCTGGTGTTTGCGGCACAGTGTCGGTGGTCTGGCTTACCCTGCCAAGAGTGGACGAGACCCAAGTACTGCCCGCAGCGCCAGCCCTGGGGGACACTCCGCTAGCCGGGGGACACCCCCGAGCCCCCGATGGCCCGGAGCCCTCCGCGGACCCCGCCGGCGCGGGCGCACCATCGGACACGGTCACTGCGGATTCTGCGCCGCAAGGCCCCGCGCGCGCTGGCTGGTCGCTGTCGCCGTCGCGGGCGGCCGACTTCCTGACCTGCCCGCTGCTGTACCGCTTCCGGGTGATCGACCGGCTGCCAGAGGCTCCGAGCCCGGCGGCCGCTCGCGGCACCTTGGTGCACGCCGTGCTTGAGCGGTTGTTTGACGCCCCGGCGACGGCGCGCAACCCGCAGGCGGCGGCCGAGCTCATCGCGCCCGCCTGGGACCAGCTGATCGCCGCCGAGCCCGACCTGGCGGACCTGTTCGGCGACGAGACCGAACGCGAGACCTGGTTCACCCAGGCCAAAGAGATGCTTGACCGTTACTTCACGCTCGAAGACCCGACCAGGCTGGAGCCGGCTCACCGCGAACTCCAGGTGGAGGCGGTGCTGGAATCCGGCCTGCGGCTGCGCGGCTACATCGACCGGGTCGACATCTCCCCCGCCGGCGACGTCCGGATTGTCGACTACAAGACCGGCACCGCGCCCCGCGAGGAGTTCGAGGCGCGGGCGCTGTTCCAGATGAAGTTCTACGCGCTGGTGCTCTGGCGCACCCGCGGCACCGTGCCGAGAATGCTCCAGCTGATCTACCTCGGCAACGGCGAACTCGTCAGGTACGCGCCCGATGAGGCCGACCTGCTCGCGACCGAGCGCAAGGTCGAGGCGCTCTGGCGGGCGATCGAGCGGGCCAGGGACGCGGCCGACTGGCGCCCCCGACGCGGCCGGCTCTGCGACTGGTGCGCCCACCAGGCGCTCTGCCCGGAGTTCGGCGGAACTCCCCCGCCCCTCCCCACCCCAGAGGAACTGGCCAGCCGTTACGCCAAGCCCCACCCCGCCCCACCCGACACAGCCCCATACGCGGCCGACATAGCCGACCTCTCCTAGCCGGCCATTGGGCATTACCTCCTAAATCACGCATTTCACCCGGACGTTCGCCTGATCCA
>DATNFM010000352.1:0-54979 GCA_035606435.1 Streptosporangiaceae bacterium
GCCCGGCAGGCGAGTCCTAGCCGGGCCGGTGCCCGGCCAGGCTTGCCTGGCCGGGCACCGGCCTCACTGACCTATAAAGCTCATGACGTGCTTAATCCTCGTGTAGTCATCGAATCCGTAGAGCGACAGATCCTTGCCGTAGCCGGAGTGCTTGAATCCGCCGTGCGGCATCTCCGAGACGAACGGGATGTGCGTGTTGATCCAGACCGCGCCGAAGTCGAGTAGCCGCGAGACCCGCATGGCACGGCCGTGGTCGCGGGTCCAGACGCTGGCGGCCAGGCCGTACTTGACCCCGTTCGCCCATCTGACCGCCTCGGCCTCGTCACTGAACTGCTGCACGGTGACGACCGGCCCGAAGATCTCGTCCTGGATCATCTCGTCGTCCTGGTGCAAGCCGGACACGACGGTCGGCGCGTAGAAGTAGCCGACCTCACCGAGCCGCTTGCCACCGGTCCTGACCTGCGCGTGATCGGGCGCGCGGTCCACGAAGCCGGACACCCGGACGAGCTGGTTCTGGTTGTTCAGCGGGCCGTAGTAGGCGTCGGCCTGGTCCGGACCCGCGGTCTTCAGCTCGGCGGCCTTCTCGGTGATCGCGTCGGTGACGTCGGCGGCGATGCGCGGGCCGGCGAGCACCCGGGTCGCGGCCGTGCAGTCCTGGCCCGCGTTGTAGTAGCCGGCGTCGACGACGGTCTGGGCGACCTTCTCGACGTCGGCGTCGTCGAACACCAGGACCGGCGCCTTACCGCCCAGCTCGAGGTGCACCCGCTTCAGGTCGGCCGCGGCCGCCACCGCGACCTCCATCCCGGCCCGCACCGACCCGGTAATGGAGACCAGCTGCGGGATCTCATGGGCCACCAGCGCCCGCCCGGTATCGCGGTCCCCGCAGATGACGTTGAAGACGCCAGGGGGCAGGATGTCGGCGGCGATCTCGGCCAGCAGCAGCGTAGATACCGGCGTCGTGTCTGACGGCTTGAGCACCACCGTGTTGCCGGCCGCCAGCGCGGGCGCGAACTTCCAGACCGCCATCATCATCGGGTAGTTCCAGGGCGTCACCTGGGCACAGACCCCGATCGGCTCCCGCCTGATCATGGAGGTGTGCTCGCGCAGGTACTCACCGGCCGACCGGCCGTCCAGCATGCGCGCGGCTCCGGCGAAGAACCGGAGCTCGTCGGCGAGCGGCGGCACCTCTTCGTCTTTGGTCATGGCGACCGGCTTGCCGGTGTTCTGGCACTCGGCCTCGGTGAGCGCGTCGGCGCTGGCCTCGATCGCGTCGGCGAACCTCAGCAGCGCGAGGCCGCGCTCCGCCGGGGTCGTGTCCCGCCAGGATTCGAAGGCCTTGGCAGCTACCCGAAGCGCCGCGTCCACGTCGCTGGCATCAGATACTGGTGCCTGCGCGTAGGCCTGGCCCGTGCTCGGATCGACGATGTCACTGACCGCGCCGGCCGCGGTATCGGTGAACTTCCCGTCAACGAAGTTGCGCAGTGTTCGGTTGGACCCTGATCGCATGGCAACGACTTTGACATGTTTTTGCTCGTCACACAAGTGAATCAGCACTAAATTAGGTTCCAGACAACGGATTCGGTTGACAGATGGACGCATCCCGATAAGCATGGAAGGGCAAGGAGGCTTACCTATGACGCCATCGTTCGATGCGGTGTCTGGGCACATCATCGAGCAGCTGCAGCAGGACGGACGGCGATCCTACGCGTCGATCGGCAAGGCGGTCGGGCTGAGCGAGGCGGCCGTCAGGCAGCGGGTCCAGCGGCTGATCGACACCGGTGTCATGCAGATCGTCGCGGTCACCGATCCGATGTCGCTTGGTTTCAAGCGACAGGCCATGATCGGCATCCGGTGCGGCGGCGACCTGCAGCGGGTAGCGGACCTGCTCGCGGGTATGGAAGCCATCGACTATGTGGTCATAACGGCAGGTTCGTTCGACCTGCTGGCCGAGGTCGTCTGCGAGGACGACGATCAGCTGCTCGAAATCCTCGGCCAGGTGCGCTCGCTGCCGAGCGTGACGACGACGGAGACACTCGTGTACCTGAAGTTGCGGAAACAGACCTATCACTGGGGGACCAGATGAACGGAACACCGGAATTCGACCGCGCCGGTTTGGACAATGCGGCCCTCCAGGAAGCGGCCAAGCGCAACATGTGGCTGCACTTCACCAGGCACAGCTCGTACGAGAAGGGCGACGTGCCGATCATCGTGCGCGGCGAGGGGCAGTACGTCTACGACCAGCACGGCAAGCGGTACCTGGACGGCCTCGCGGGCCTGTTCGTAAGCCAGATCGGGCATGGCCGGACCGAACTCGCCGAGGCGGCCGCCCGCCAGGCATCGCAGCTGGCCTATTTCCCGCTGTGGTCCTACGCGCATCCGCGCGCGATCGAGCTGTCCGAGCGGCTGGCCAGCTACGCTCCCGGCGACCTGAACCGGGTTTTCCTGACCACCAGCGGCTCTGAGGCGGTTGAGTCGGCGTGGAAGATGGCCAAGCAGTACTTCCGGCTGACCGGTCAGCCCACCAGGTACAAGGTGCTCAGCCGGTCGATCGCCTACCACGGCACCACCCACGGCGCGCTCGCGATCACCGGCCTGCCCGACATCAAGATGCCGTTCGAGCCGCTGCCGCCGGGCGGGGTCCGGGTGCCGAACACGAACTTCTACCGGGCGCCCTCGTTCGTCGCCGACGACGTGACCGCGTTCGGCCAGTGGGCCGCCGATGAGATCGAGCGCGCGATCCTGCGCGAAGGCCCGGAGTCGGTGGCCGCGGTCTACGTCGAGCCGGTGCAGAACTCCGGTGGCTGCTTCCCGCCGCCGCCCGGGTATTTCCAGCGGGTCAGGGAGATCTGCGACAGGTACGGCGTGCTGCTCGTCTCTGACGAGGTGATCTGCGCGTTCGGCCGGCTCGGCCACATGTTCGGCAGCGAGCGGTACGCCTACCGGCCCGACGTGATCACCTTCGCCAAGGGCGTGACCTCCGGGTATTCACCGCTCGGCGGCATGATCGTGCGCGATTTCCTGATGGAGCCCTACCTGAAGGACCAGTCCTCCTTCCTGCACGGCGTCACGTTCGCCGGGCACCCGGTCTCCTGCGCGGTCGCGCTGGCCAACCTCGACGTGTTCGAGAAGGAAGACGTGCTCGGCAATGTCCGCGCCAATGAGGGCGCGTTCCGGGCGACGTTGGAGAAGCTCAACGACCTGCCGATCGTGGGCGACATCCGGGGCGATGGCTACTTCTACGGCATCGAGCTGGTCAAGGACAAGGCGACCAGGGAAACGTTCGACGACGATGAGTCCGAGCGGCTGCTGCGCGGCTTCCTGTCGCACGCGCTGTTCGATGCGGGTCTCATCTGCCGTGCCGATGACCGGGGTGACCCGGTGATCCAGCTGTCGCCGCCGCTGACCTGCACCCAGGAGCACTTCGACGAGATCGAGCAGATCCTGCGGAGCGTGCTGACGGAGGCATGGTCTCGGCTGTAATGGGCGCTTCGACGTAGCTAGATGGCAAAGAGTTGCCATCTCGTTACAAAGCTTTTAAGTCCGAAGTTACCTCTCGAGCGTCTTCTATATGTGGAGGGCGGAGATTGGGCCGGGGTCAGTGCGGGAGGGGCTGGCGACGACCCAAACCGGCAAGCGGGCAGCCGGGGTACTGCGCCTGGGATTGGTTTGTCGCGGGGAGGCACCATGTCAGGGATCAGCACGGACACGAAGAACACGCACACCAAGCACGCCGACGACAAGCAACGGTGGGCTGCGCTCGACAAGAGGCACGAACGGCTGTTCAACCCCTCGGACCGGGCAACGACGGACAACGACAAGGGCAACGACGTCGAACTGAAGGCCGCTAGCTAGAAGGCGGCCCTGGCTCGCTAACACGGGTGGCTAGCGAGCCAGCAGTTCACCGAGCAAGCAGTTCGCGCAGGCGCGCGGCGGCCTGACCGACCGGCACTCGTTCTTTCTCGCCAGTCGAACGACTGGTGACCTCGACGACGCCGTCGGCCAGGTCGCGGGCGCCGACGCTGACCCGATACGGGATTCCGATCAGCTCTACGTCGGCGTACTTCACGCCAGGCCGCACGTCCCGGTCGTCGATGACCGCTTCGACTCCCTCATCGAGCAGGCTGCCGTACAGCATCTCCGCCGTCGCCTTGACCTCAGCGTCCTTGCTGCTGAGCGGGAGAACGGCGGCCTCGAACGGCGCTACCTGGACCGGCCAGACCAGGCCAGCGTCATCGTGGTGAACCTCGGCGACGGCCGCGATCGCCCGCTCCACGCCGATCCCGTAGCTGCCCATGATCGGGATGATGCTGCCGCCATCCGGCCCGGCCACGGTGACGCCGAGGGCGGTGGTGAACTTGCGGCCCAGCTTGAAGATGTGACCAACCTCAACCGCATGGACGAACTCAAGCGCGGCGCCGCAGCGCGGGCAGGGCTCCCCTTCGCTAACCTCGCGCAGATCCGCCCAGGTGATCGCGGGGATGTCCCGCTCCACATCCACCCCGGTCAGGTGCACGTCGTCGGTGTTCGCGCCGGTCGCCATGTCGCGGCGGCCGCGCAGCGCCTCATCGGCGATGACCGGGAACTCGGTGACTCCCACGGCGCCAAGGCTGCCAGGAAGCGCGCCCAGAGCATCGGAGATCTCATCGGGCTGGGCCGGCCGCACCGACACCGCACCGGTCGCGTCGATCAGCTTCTGGTCCGACAGCGGATGGTCGCCGCGCAGCAGCACCAGAGTGAGCTTGCCATCGATCACCTGGACCAGCGTCTTGATCTGCCGGTCGGCCGCCAGGCCGAAGGTGGTCACGAGGTCTTCGATGGTCCGCACACCGGGCGTGTCGAGCCGCACCGGGGCGGCGGGCGCCGCGTCGGCCGAAGGGTCCTCGATCGCGGCGAGCGAAGAGGTCGCCTTCTCCAGGTTGGCGGCATAACCGCAATCCGGGCACTTCGCCACCACGTCCTCGCCGGCTTTGGACGGGCACATGAACTCCACCGAGTCCGAGCCGCCCATCGTGCCGTTCGAGGCCTCGACGCCGAACGCCGGGATGCCGAGCCGGGCGAAGATCCGCTCGTAGGCGCTGCGGTGAGCGTCGAACGAGACATCGAGGCCGGCCTCGTCGAGGTCGAAGCTGTAGGAGTCCTTCATCGTGAACTCCCGCACCCGGATCAGCCCGCTCTTGGGCCGGGGCTCGTCCCTGAACTTGGTCTGGAACTGGTACCAGAACTGAGGCAGCTCCCGGTAGGAGGCCAGCTCGATGGCCAGCGTCGCGAAGATCTCCTCATGCGTCATGCCGAGCACGGTCAGCTGGCCGCGCCGGTCCTTGAACTTGAACATCTCCTCGCCCATCACCGCGATGCGGCCGGACTTCTCCCAGATCTGCGCCGGCTGCATGGACGGCAGCAAGAACTCCTGCGCCCCGATCCGGTTCATCTCATCGCGAATGACCGCGATCACCTTGGTACGTACCCGGACGCCAAGCGGCAGCAGGCTGTAGTGACCGGCCATGAGCTGGCGGATGAAGCCCGCGCGCAGCAGCAGCCGGTGGCTGGCCGCATCGGCGTCGGCCGGGTCTTCGCGAAGGGTAGGGATGTGGAGCTGCGACCAGCGCATAAGGAAGTGCCTCTATAGGTGTCGATGGCTAGGTGCCGTTGGTGAAGGAAAGTCCGAGCGTTCAGGCAACCGATTCTATGGTGCCGCCAGGGCTCAGGGGGTTAGGTCGTTTCCTGGGACGACGATGCCGGTTTCGTAGGCCATGATCACCGCCTGGACCCGGTCGCGCAGCCCGAGCTTGGCCAGCAGGTTGCCGACGTGAGTCTTGATCGTCGCCTCGCTCACGAACAGGGCCGTGGCGATCTCGGCGTTGCTTAGCCCGCGCGCCAGCAACAGCAGGACGTCCCGCTCGCGGGCGGTGAGCGCGGCCAGCCGGGACGGGGACGGCGTGGTCCGGGCCGGCCGCCGCGCGAACGCCTCGATCAGCCGCCTGGTCACCGACGGCGCGAGCAGGGCGTCTCCGGCCGCCGCGGCCCGGATCGCCGCGACCAGATCGCCCCGGGGTGAATCCTTCAGCAGGAAGCCGCTCGCCCCCGACCGCAGCGCCTCGTACACGTAGTCGTCGAGGTCGAAGGTGGTCAGCATGACGATCTTCGGCGGGTCGACGGTCGCGGTGATCAGCCTGGCCGCCTCCAGCCCGTCCATGCCGGGCATGCGGATATCCATCAGGACGACGTCCGGCTTGTGCTCGGCCGCCTGCGCGACCGCGGCGGCGCCGTCGCCGGCCTCGCCGACCACGGTGATGCCATCGGTAGCCTCGAGGATCACGGCGAATCCGGCCCGCACCAGTTCCTGGTCATCGACGACGAGCACCCTAATTGAGGAAGTCATGGCGAAGGCAGCCGGGCCGTGACTGCGAAGCCCGCCGGCTCCGTCGGCCCGACGGTCAGGTGGCCGCCGCAGGAGGCAACCCGCTCGGCGATTCCAGCCAGCCCGAACCCGATGCTGGGCTGGGCAGCGGCGCTCCCCCGAGCCACCGAGGCCCCCGCGCCGCCGCTCCCTGAGTCGCTCACCCGGACGGTCACGTAACCCGGCTCGTAGCTCAGCGTCACCCGCGCCGCCCCGGCCGCGCTGTGCCTGAGAGTGTTGGTCAGCGCCTCCTGGATGATCCGGTAGGCGGCCAGATCCACCCCGGGCGCGAGCGGATACGGCTCCCCCGCTATCTCAAGCTCCACCGCCAGCCCGGCCCCCCGAACGTCCTCCAGAACGGAGGGAAGGTCGGCGAGCATCGCGAGCGGCGCCTTGTCCGCCTCGGTCAACGGCGCCGGGCCGGGCCCGCGCAGCACGCCGAGCAGCCGGCGCAACTCGGCCAGCGCCTTCCTGGCGGTGTCACCGATGATCTCGACCGACTTCGCCGCCCCCTGCGGCCGGTCCGGCAGCAACGACGAGGCCGCCTCGGCCTGAACCGCGATCAGGCTGACGTGGTGCGCCACGACATCATGCAGCTCGCGGGCGATCCTGGTCCGCTCGGCCGCCGCGGCGAGACCGGCCTGCCGGTCGATCTCGGCCTCCGCCCGGTCGGCCCGTCCCTTCTCGGCCTCCAGGCGGAGCCGTTTGGACCGGCTGACGGCGCCGGCGATCCCCGCGGCGAGGAAGATCAGTGCCTGGAAGATCGCCTCGTACGGCACGCTGTGTCCCGAGCCCGTCAGCGACAAGGTGATGCCGGCGACCAGCAGGACGGCAACCGTCCACCGCCAGACCCGCCCCCGGCGGTCGATCACGGTGTAGACCGCGATCGCCGGCCCGAGCGGGAACGGCGCGAACCCGAACCCGATCCGGTCATAGGCGACCCTGGCCACCCCGACGACCAGCCCGATCCCGACCGGTTTGACCCGCCGCCAGGCCAGCGGCACTCCCTGGGCGACTACCAGCAGCATCGCGAGCCAGAACGGGTGCAACTGCGAGCGGTACGGCAGCAGCGACACCGCGTTGACCGCGCTCAGCGCGACCGCGATCCCGGCGTCCTGCCACTGCTCCTGACGGCGCGGCGGCAGGGCGGCGAATCGCTCAGAGAGCGCCCGCGCCGCACGCTGAGCCGACTGGCCGGTCGCTAGTTGACCCACATGCAAGATCGTAGGGTCTGCGGCCAGATCCGGACATCGCCCGCAAGACGGAGCCGCCGGTTCCCCCGTAAGCGGGAGATTCCCGGCCGATCCGCGGCCGTTCTCTGACTGTCGGCTGACCAGGCAATTCGCCCGCCGGCCCGAAGCGCCCGGACACTTATCGCGGCGACGATGGGCAGCATGAATGACGAACTCGCAACCCTGTTCGACAGCGCCAGCCATGGCTGCGCCGCCACCCAGGACGCACCGCCGGCGGCTCGCCGGCCCAGGCTCGGCATCGCACTGATCGCGCTGGCCGCGTTCGGCGTCGAGCTGGCGGTCAGCGCGCGGTACGGCTACGTCAGGGACGAGCTGTACTTCCTGGCCGCCGGCCGCCATCTTGCGTTCGGCTACGTTGACCAGCCGCTGCTCACCCCGTTGCTGGCCAGGCTCTCGGCCGTGCTGACCGGCAACTCGCTGGTCGGCCTGCGCCTGCTGCCGGCGCTGGCCCTGCTCGCGATCGTGATCATGACCGCGGAGATGGGCCGGCTGCTGGGCGCCGGCCGCACCGGCCAGCTGCTCGCCGCCCTCGCCGCCGCGACGTGCGGTGAGTTCCTCGGGGCGGCCCACGAGCTGACCACGACCACGCCGGACTTCGTGTTCTGGACGCTCACCCTGCTCCTGGTCACGCGCCTGCTGTCGAGCGGCGACCCGCGCTGGTGGCTGGCCATCGGCGGCTGCGTCGGGCTGGCCATGGAGGCGAAGTGGAACATCGCGTTCCTTGCCGCCTCGCTGGCGGCGGGCTTCGCGCTGACGCCGGCCCGCCGCCTGTTGCGCAGCCGCTACCTGCTGATCGCAGCGGCGATCGCCGTCGCCCTGGCGGCCCCCGACGTGATCTGGCAGGCAATCCACGGCTGGCCGAACCTGGCCGTCTTCCGCGCGCTGCAGACGCAGTCCTGGCTCAACCGCGCGACCTACTGGCCCGGGCAGGTCGTCTTCACCGGCCTGGCGCTGACACCGATCTGGATCGGCGGCCTGGTCTGGTGCCTGCGACGCCCGCAGGCACGCGCCTTCCGTCCGGTCGCACTGGCCTGCGCGCTCGCGATCGCGCTTCAGTTCGTGCTCGGCGGCAAGCCTTACTACGCCGGCGCCGCTTACACGTTCCTGCTCGCCGCCGGCTGCGCCTGGCTCGAGCACCGCCTGTCGCCGCGCCGGGCCGGCCTGGCCGCGGCGGCGATGGTCGTTTCCGCGGCTCTCGTCCTGCCGGCGGCGCTGCCGGTATTTCCGGCTCGCGTCCTGCATTCTGTGCCGCTTCAAAAGATCAACTACGATTTGGCGGAAAGCATTGCGTGGCCTCGTCAGGTCGCCCTCATCGCAGGCGAGTATCACGCACTGCCCACCTCCCGGCGCCGCCACACGACGATCCTGGCTGGCAACTACGGCGAGGCCGGCGCGCTCGACCGGTACGGCCCCGGCCTTGGCCTGCCGCCGGCCTACAGCGGCGCCAACAACTTCTGGCTCTGGGGACCGCCGCCCGCCACCGCTGACTCCGCCATCGCGGTGAACCTGGCACCAGCCCTCCTGCGCCGCTACTTCACTCACGTCCGCCTGATCGCGACGTTCTGGAACGGGCTCGGCGTCAGCGACGACGAGCAAGGCGCCCGGATCTTCCTGGCGACCGGCCGCAAGCGCCCGTGGCAACTCACCTGGCCCGCCTTCCGCAACTACTCCTAGCATCCACCGCTGGCGACCAGCGGATCCTGGCCGGCTGGTCCCCCCGCCGCTCAGGGGCCATTTCCTAAACCCGGTGAGTATGCAGATTCACCTGGAAAAAACCCGGTGAATATGCTCATTCACCCGGACGACGTCGCTGCTAACTCAACCACAATTCCACCTCAGACCCCATTCGCATCAGCAGCCGCAGGCCCAGCCGCTGCCGCCACCCCGAGCCGAGTTTGTCCGCCGGATAATTGATCTATGCGGATGGTGCTTGCGGCTATTGAGTGCGCCAAAGGCGACATAGCGACAAATCTCGCCGTTCACCTTGAGATCGTGACGACCGCCGTCGATGCCGACCTGGTCCTGTTTCCTGAGATGTCGCTTACCGGCTCGGCCAACCCGGCTGCCGACCCAGGTCGGCTCGTCGCGCTCGACCACCCCGCCGTCGCCGCGCTAGCGGGCGCCACCGCGAGCGTCAGCCTCGGCGTCTGCTTCGGGATCGCCGAGCGCGGGCCGGACGGCGAGCCGTACGTCACGCAGATCTTCGCGGCCGGCGGCCAGGTCGCTGGCGTCCAGCGCAAGCGGCACCTCCCCGAGGACGAGAAGGCGTTCACGGCCGCCACCGAGTCCGAGATCTTCACCCACGCCGGCGTCAGGTTCGGGATCGCGATCTGCGCCGAAGCCGGCTACGACGAGCCGTTCGACGCGGCGGCCAGCGCCGGGGCGCCACTGGTGCCGTTCCCCGCCGCACCCGGCCTGTACGGCCGACGGACCGACGAAGCGTCGTGGCGATCGGGCTTTTCCTGGTGGGAGCAGGCCAGCCTGGGCGATGCGAGCCGGCACGCAAGGCGACTCGGGCTGTGGATCGCGCAGGCGGGCCAGGCGGGTTCGACCGTGGACGAGGACTTCCCCGGCCTCGCGGCACTGACCGGACCGGACGGTAACGTGGTGGCTCGTCTTCCCGACTGGCGGGCCGGGATCCTGACGGTCGCCATCCCCATTCGACGGCAGAGACCGATTGGCGGTACGGATGATTGACGGCAGGCTGCTGGTCGATGCGCATACTCA
Source organism: Streptosporangiaceae bacterium (assembly GCA_035606435.1). Classification (GTDB taxonomy): domain Bacteria; phylum Actinomycetota; class Actinomycetes; order Streptosporangiales; family Streptosporangiaceae; genus Chersky-822. The sequence goes on from DATNFM010000352.1 coordinate 10,378, forward strand.
CGTCGCGCGGCTGCCGACGCTCTCGGGCGACTGGCAGGAATGGGCAGGCAAGTTCGGCGCCGGAGTCCCCATGGGCGAGCTTTTCTCCGCCGAAGGTGGGGTACCGATCCCGGCCGCCATCGACCAGCATTTCGGTGACCAGGGCGCCGATCACGTACTGCTATTCAGCGAGTACAGCCCGAAGGTGACCGGCGTCCAGCCGATCGAGGACGTGCTGCCGCTGGTCAGGCATAACCCGGCTAGGTTCCACCCGGTCGCCAACCTCAACCCGCACCTGCACTATCCGCCCGCCAGGGAGTTGTCCAGGCAGGCAGGGTTCGGCGCGGTCGCGGTGAAGATCCACCCGGTGCACGGCGGCTTCGAGGCGAGTGACCGCATGCTGTACCCGGCCTACGGCTGGGCGGAGCGGCATCGCCTGCCGGTCATCGTGCACTGCGGGACCTCGACGTTCGCTGGATCGGTCAACGCCTATGCGGATCCGGTGCTGCTGGATCCGGTGTTCCGCGACTTCCCCGATCTCACCGTGGTGCTGGCTCATGGCGGCCGTGGCTGGTGGTATCAGCAAGCCGCGTTCCTCGCGCTGATGAAAGAGAACGTCTGGCTCGAGGTGTCCGGGCTCCCCCCGCAGCGGCTACCCGACTATTACGGCGCCACGCTGCGACGACTGGCCGACAAGATGATCTTCGGGACCGACTGGCCCGGTGTTCCGAGCGTGCGGCAGAACGCGGAAACCCTGGACAAGGTCCTGACCGCCGCCGGGTGTTCGCCGGACCAGGTCGCGGCGGCTCTAGGCGGTAACGCGGCGAAGGTCTTTGGCCTGACAACCGAGGCGGCTGGCTAGCTCGGCGCCCGGCTAGCTCGGAACCTTGATGGTGACCGAGAACTTGATGAGCTTCAGGCACGGGGCCGCCGCGTGCGTACGCGGCTTAGCCGGGCACGGCCGCAGGGTGGAGGTGAGCTTCGCGGTCCCGGGCGCGGCCGCGACGAAGAACGCGCCGGTCACCCCGACCGGCAGCGACAACGCTCCGTTAGGCCGGGGCTGCAGTGCGGCCGAACTTGAGGCTACGGCTGTCCACAACGCATGAGGCGTGCCGTGCAGGGTGATGAAGACGCCGACGCCGGGCAGCACGCACAGGACCTTCTTGTTGGCCGAATTGGTCAGCATGATCGTCGTGCGTTCTGAGCCGCGGCGCGGATGGACGCACTTCGTCGACGCGGCGCGGGTACTGCCGGGCTTGGCGCTTGGCGTGCCGTCTGGCGAGCCCGGCCCGCCGTGGTGCGAGCCGCCCCCAGCAGCCCGGGTCTGGATCCCGCAACCCGCGGCGAGCGCGAGGAGCACCAAACCGGTCGCCAATTTCACGATTGCCGTGCGCCGCATCGCCTGCACCCTTCGCTTGGATCAACTGAACCTTGGACGGCCCAGCCGCCATCCCAGGTTCCCTCGAGGCCGCCTGGAACACACTTTTACTACTTCTTTACTTACTAGTTCTTTACGTTCATTGATCGACTTTGCGCCTTAAGCGACACCGTCGGCGGCGTCGCCCGCCCCGCCAGTGCCCGCGCCTACGCCGCGTTGCGGACCGGATACCTGCGCAATGGCCGTATTCTGCAGGCTGAGCGAGGAGGCAACACCATGTTCCCCATGTCGCAGGCCGCCGGCCAGCCGTCGCGCTGGCGGGTAGCCGTCGCGGGCATCGCGCTAGTCGGCGCGCTGGCCGGCGTACTGTCCGGATGCTCGGTCGTGCGGTCGATCAACAACGTCAGGCACGCCGTCGGCAGCAACCGAACCGCGATCAAGACCTTTACCGAGGGACTAAAGGCCGGCGAGGTCATGGCGTTCTCGGCGACGTACGTGACCACCGGCTCATCGCCGACCACGATTGTCTACTCGGTCCGGCCGCCGCACGAGTTCTCGTTCCTGCAGACCGGCACTAGCAGCAGCTCAAGCAAGCTGGATCTGGTCAGCAACGCAAGCGGCGAGTACTCCTGCACCGCAGCGACCAGCGAGTCTGGCTGGACCTGCATGAAGCTCGGCCGCGCTCAGGCGATCGCCCAGAACGACCTGGTGAGCCTCTATACCCCCTCGCATTGGATCACCTTCCTCGAGACGTTCTCGGTCGCGGCGGGATTCGCCGGTGACAAGGTGACCAACTCCACCAGGACCGTGAACGGCGTCTCGATGCGCTGCGTCGACTTCTCTGCCAAGGGCGTGAAGGGACGCAGCACGATCTGTTCCACGCCGCAGAACATCCTCGGCTACGTCAAGGTCGCGGGCAATCCGACCAGCTTCGAGCTGAAGAGCTACACCACGTCACCCTCGGCCTCGCTGTTCAAGCTGCCACCGGGCGCGAAGATCACGACCACGAACTAGCCGCCTCGAACTAGCCGCCTCGAATTGGCCGCCAAACGGCCCTAGCCGCCCAGCACCTCGCCAAAGACCTCGACGATCCGCCCGATCTCGTCCTCGGTGATCACGAATGGCGGCGAGATCTGCAGCGCCACCCCGCGCAGCAGCCTGGTGATCACGCCCCGGTCCCTGATCGAGCGGACGATCCGCTGCGCGAGCGTCGGATCGGCCAGCCGCGCGTCCTCGGCGATCTCGACTGCCGCGAGCAACCCAGTGCCCGCGCGGACCGCACTGACCAGCTCGAGTGAGGCCAGCGGCGCGACCGCCTCGGCCAGCACGGATTCCAGCGCGGCGACCCGTTGGATCAGTTGCTCCCGCTCGATCAGGTCCAGGTTGGCGTGCGCCACCGCCGCCGAGGCCGGATGCCCCGAGTAGGTGTAGCCGTGCCGGAACACCTCGGTCGTCCCGGCCCGCCAGAACGGCTCGGCCACCCGCCCGGACGCGATCACCGCGCCGATCGGCAGGTACCCGGAGCTGAGCCCCTTGGCCGTGGTCATCAAGTCCGGATCCAGCGAGAACCGCCCGCTGGCGAACCACTCGCCCACCCGGCCGAACCCGGTGATTACCTCATCGGCAACGAACAGCACCTCGCGCCGCCGGCAGATATCCCTGACCTGCGCCAGGTAGCCGGGCGGCGGCGGGTACACCCCGCCCGCGCCGATCACCGGCTCGCAGAAGAACGCCGCGACCTGCCCGTCGAGCTGCTCGATGACCTTCTCCAGGGCCGCCGCGTCGTCCCAGGCCACGTGCTCGACCTGGCCGACCAGCGGCGCGAACGCCTCGGTCAGCATCGGGATGCCGCCCAGCGAGGTGCCGTAGGCGTTCATCCCGTGGTAGGCGTGCGACCGGGAGACGATGATCTGCTTCGCCGGCTGGCCGACCGCTCGCCAGTACGCCCGGGCGAGCTTGCCGGCCGTGTCGATCGCGTCCGAGCCGCCGCCCGGGGTCAGGAACACCCGCGCGTCGGACACCGGCGCGATCTCGGCGATCCGCCGGCACAGCGCCTCGGCCGGAGGGTTGGAGAAGAACTCGAACGTGTGGTACGCGGCCAGTTCCCGCATCTGCGCCGCCGCGGCCTCGGCCAGTTCGGTGCGGCCGTAGCCGATGTTGCAGTACCAGAGGCTCGCGATCGCGTCGAGATAGGAACGGCCTTGCGAGTCCACGACGGTCGAGCCCTGACCGCCCACCATCGTGATCTCGTTGCCAGCCAGCGCCGCCATGTTGGCGAACGGGTTCCACATCCGGTTCATTGCTCCCCCTTCGGTCCGCACTAACCTACTGGTGACCCCGCCGGCGCGTAGACGGAGGATGCACCAATGACGACTGACCCCCCGCCAACGCCAGTCGATTCGCCGCCTGGCCCGCCGCCCGGCCCGCTCGCCGGCGTCCGCGTGCTCGACCTGACCGCCGTCGTCATGGGCCCGCTCGCCACCCAGATCCTGGGTGACCTCGGTGCCGACGTGATCACGATCGAGAACCGGGCCGGCGACATCAACCGCACGATGAGCCGGGGCCCGGTCCGGGGCCTGTCGGGCGTGTCGCTGAACCTGCTGCGCAACAAGCGCAACCTCACGATCGACATCGCCCGTCCGCAGGGCCGCCAGGCCCTGCTGCGGATCGCCGCTACCAGCGACGTGTTCGTCACGAACCTGCGCCCAGCCTCGCTCGAGCGCCTCAAGCTCGAGTACCCCGACGTAGCGGCGGTACGCCCGGACATCATCTACTGCCAGGCCAACGGGTTCCCCTCGGGTGAGCGGGCCAACGATCCCGCCTTCGATGACATCATCCAGGCCGCCAGCGGCGTTCCCGATCTCTTCGCCAGGGCCGGCCTCGAGCCAACCCTGATGCCGACCCTCCTCGCCGACAAGGTCTCCGGCCTGGTCATCACCTACGCGATCATCGCGGCCCTGTTCCATCGCGAGCGCACCGGCCAGGGCCAGCGAGTCGAGATCCCGATGACGGACGCGCTCCAGGCGTTCCTGCTCGCCGAGCACGGCGGCTCAGCGATCGCTGGCCGCGGCCCGGCCGGCTACCCCCGCATCCTCACCCCGAACCGCGCCCCGGCCAGGACCATGGACGGCTGGATCGCGATCCAGCCGCACCGCGACGACCAGTGGAAGGCTCTCGTCAAGGCGGCCGGCCTGGACGACCTCATCGAGGACCCCCGGCTGACCAACCGCGGCCTTTGGCACGAGCCGAGGTTCGGGTACGAGACGCTCGGTCGCGTGCTCGCGACGAAGACGACCGCGCAGTGGCTGGCGTTCTGCTCTGAACACGGCATCCCGGCCGCCGAGGCCGCCGGCCTGGACGAGTTGATCGACTCGCTGCCGGACGCCGAACACGCCGCCACCGGCACGACCTACAAGCTCATTCCGCCGCCGGTCAGGTTCTCCGCTTCCCCGGCCTCGGTCCGCCGGTCCGCGCCCCTGGCCGGCCAGCACAACCGGGAGGTCCTCGCCGAGGTTGGCCTGACCGACGCCGAGATCGACGCGCTCGACGCGGCCAACGTTCTGGGAGGGTCAGCTTGAGCCAGGCAACAGAACGGTCCAGGTCGTTCGGTTCGATCGCCGATCAGTACAACCGGCTGCGGCCCAGCCCGCCGCCGGCCGCCATCGACTGGCTGCTCCCTGACCGCGCCACCCTCGTTGTCGACCTTGCCGCCGGCACCGGCCTGCTCTCCCGCGCGATCAGCGGCAAGGCCGGCCAGATCCTTGCCGTCGAACCGGACACCCGGATGAGCACCGTGCTGCTCGCTGAGTCTCCGAGCGCCCGCGCGGTGGCCGGCGTCGGCGAGGCCCTCCCGCTGCGGTCAGGCTCGGCGGACGCGCTGCTGATCTCCTCGGCCTGGCACTGGATGGATTCCGACCTTGCCGTCCCCGAGATCGGCCGGGTGCTGCGCGACGGCGGCCGGTTCGGCCTGATCTGGACCAGTCGTGACCGCGAGGTCGAGTGGGTGCGGAAACTCGACGCACTCAGAGAGCCAGCGAACACTCCAGATCCGTCCGAGGCGGTGCGGGCGCAAGGCCTCCGCAACCGCCGGATCGCCCTCCCCGAGCCGAGTCCCTTCACCAATATCGAGACGGCATCGTTCCCATTTACCAAGACGATCCGCGTCGAGAACTATGCGCCGATGATCGCTACCTACAGCCGCGTCATCACGGCGAGCGAGGAGGAGCAGGCGAAGATCCTGACCCGCGTCCAGGCGGCGGTCGCAGAGCAGTTCCCCGGTGCGACCGAGATCGAACTGCCGCTGCGCTCGCTCTGCTGGCGCGCCGACCGCATCGCCCGTTAGGGCAGACCTTCAAGAAAATTCAGAACCTTTTGGTTGAAAGCATCCCGGGCGTCGATGTTCGCCATATGGCCGGCCCCGTCCAGGGTCACCTGAACCGCCCCCGGGATCTTGGCCGTCATGTAACTCGCCGCCCCGACAAACGCCGTGTCCTCGCCGCCGACCACCACTAGCGCCGGAACGCCGACCCGCGGCAGCGAGTCGATCACGGTCGCGTCCGCCTGAGCCAGCATGCCCCTGGCCGCCAGCGCCAGCCCCTGATCACCGTTCTTCTCGAATCGGCCTGCCTGGGCGTAAGCCCGGTCGTTCCACTGATCCCTGGCCTCGTCCTTGCGGAACCCGGGCCCGGTATCGGCCAGCACGAGCGCCGCCACCCGCTCAGGGTGCGCCAGGTAGAACGCCAGCGACAGGTAACCGCCGAGCGAAAGCCCGCCAACCACGGCCCGACCGACACCGACCTCGTCGAGCAGGGCCGCCAGATCCCCGACGCAGGCGGCCGCTGTGTACAGGCTCTGGTCCAGCGGGCACTGGGTCTGCCCGTGCCCGCGCAGATCCCAGGTGATCACCTCGTGCCCGGCAGCCAGTGCGGCAACGTTGGGCAGCCACATCTCCGCCGACGCACCAAAGCCATGGCTCAGCACAACGGGCAATCCCGGATCGCCGCTCGCCGGGCCGACCTTCTGATACCAGATCCGGGTGCCGTCTTGCCTGTCCAGGTAGCTCATGACCTCACCTCGGTACCTCGCGGAACGGGACATCCTTGCTGGCGTCCGGTTCCTTAGGCAGGCCAAGGATCCGCTCGCCGATGATCGTGTGCTGGATCTCGTCGGTGCCGCCCGCGATCGAGATGCCGGGCACCGACACCAGGATCTCGGCGATCACTCCGTCACCCGGTGCGTCGGGACTGGCCAGCATCCCGGAGGCGCCCGCGATCGATCCGTGTACCCGGGACGCCTGCCGGGCGATGTCACTGCTGGCCAGCTTGCCGATCGACCCAGCCGCGCCCGGATTCCGGCCGGCCGCCATGGCGCTAGCCCGCCGCTGCGCGGTCCACCGCGCCGACATCGTCGCCTCGGTAAGCCGGGCGATCTGCTGCCTGATCACCAGGTCACTGTCCAGTCCGGCTTCGGCCGCGCGCGGAGCCACCAGGTCGGGCCGCCCGGCTCGCTGCGGATACCACTTGTGCGGTTCCCTTGCCGCCACCCGTTCCTCGATCGCCTCCCGCCACGCCCGCCCGGTCGCGTTGCGCGGCGCGGTCCCGGGCCGCGAGGCGGCCAGCCTTCGCTCGTGCGCCAGCGTGGTGATCGCCACCGTCCACCCGCCGCCTGGTTCCCCGATCAGGTTGTCCGCGGGCAATTCGGCGTCATCGAAGAACACCTCATTGAACGACTGATGCCCGTTCATCTGCCGCAACGGCCGGACGTCGACTCCGTCCTGGCGCATCGGCAGCACGAACGCGCTGATGCCCCGGTGCTTGGGAGCATCCCAGTCGGTGCGCGCGAGCAACAGCCCGTACTCTGCCGTCGCCGCCCCGGTCGACCAGACCTTCTGCCCGTTGATACGCCAAACGCCACCATCTGCCCGCGCAGTGGTAATGAGCCCGGCCAGATCCGAGCCGGCGCCCGGCTCGCTGAACAGCTGGCACCACATGATCTCGCCGGTCACGGTCGGCCGGATGAACCGCCGCTTCAGCTCATCGCTTCCGTACTCCAGCAGCACGGGCGCCACCAGCGACATCCCGACGCCCTCGGGCGTCCCCGGTACCTCGGCGGCCGCTAGCTCGGATGCGGCGGCAACGGCCAGCTCGGCAGGCAGGGATCGCCCGCACCACTCCTTCGGCCATCCCGGGCAGCCCCAGCCCGAGTCCGCCAGGAGCTCCCGCCACCGAGCCAGGCTGAGCTCGGGGTCCCAGTGCTCACCGACCCACTGCCGGACGTCGGCCCGAACTGCCGCCGGATCTTTCACCGCCCAGTCACCTCACCGAACCACGCACGGCCGGCCTGCCGAACGCCCGCGCCAAAGGCCATCTGAGCAGCCGCGCACCGCTTGCCTGCGGAGAACCGCACTTCATTGGCCAACTCCTACCCCGCGATCTGGCACCGGCCGGTCACCGGCCTTCGAATCGCGGCGTCCGTCGTTCGGCCGTCGCCTTGACTCCCTCGGCGAAGTCGGCCGTTGGCCACAGCTTCTGCTGCTCGGTCAGCTCGCGGGCCATCGCCTCCTTGGCCCGGTCAGCGAGCCCGGCCCGCATCGTTGCCCGGATCGCCCGCACCGCCAGCGGCGCGGCCTCGGCCAGCTGTTCGGCCAGTTCCCGCGCAGCCGCACGCGGCTCGTCGGCCAGCCGGTCGGCCAGTCCCATCGCCACCGCCTCCTCGCCGTCGACGCGGCGACCGGTGTACAGCAGGTCCCAGGCCCGTTGCTGACCGAGGATCGCCGGCAAGGTCGCGGAGAGCGCGAACCCCTGATGCAGGCCGAGCCGGGAGAAGTTCGCGCAGAACCTGGCCGCAGGACTCGCCACCCGGAAATCCGCCGCGCAGGCCAATCCGAGTCCGCCTCCGACCGCGGCGCCCTGAACCGCGGCCACGACCGGCAGCGGCGCCTCGAACAGCCGCAACGCCTCGTCGTAGAGTTCCCGCGCTCCACCGCCGCCGCCAACTTGGCCGGCCGAGGATCGTCCGGTGAAGTCGGCCCCGGCGCAGAAGTTCTTGCCCTCGGAGCACAGCACGACCGCCCGGGCGCCGGCCTCCGCCGCCGCCTCGTAAGCGTCGGCCAGCCAGCCGATCAGCCCCGCGTCGAAGAAGTTGTGCGGTGGCCGGTGAATTTCCGCCGTAGCCACATGTCCGTCCACCACAAGGCCAACGTCACCGAAAGTCTGCTGCCCCGGTGTCTGCTGCTCCGGTGTCTGCTGCTCCGGTGTCTGCTGCTCCACTGCGTGCATGCCTCGAATCATCTCATCAGCAGCAACAGCGGAGCAGAGGACAGCACCCCTCGCCGGAAATGCGACTGTTACCGGAAATCGCGACTCTGCGCGGCGGTGACTACCCGCAGTTTGCGCAGGCTCGTCGCCAGCAGGCTGACCGCGCCATCGAGCCGTTCGACCTTGCCGGTGATCACCAGCGCGCTGGCGGCCACCCCGATCTTCCGATGCCGCTGCCACACGTCCGGCAGGCAGATCACGTTCGCTATCCCGGTTTCGTCCTCCAGGCTCAGGAAGACCACTCCGCGAGCTGTCCCCGGCTGCTGCCGATGCGTGACCAGCCCGCCAATGCTCACCGCGGCTCCGTCATCGGCTTTCACCAGCTCAACGGCGGGCAGCACTCCGCGCTCGGCCAGCATCGGCCGGATGTGCTCGATCGGATGCGCCGCCCCGTAGGTTCCGGTGGCCCACATATCCGCGAACGTCACTTCGGCCGGGGTCATCTCGGTCAGCCTGGGCGCGGTCATGCCGATCGTGGTACCTGGGAGTTGCCCGGGCCGGATCGTCGCCGCCGCCCCCGCGGCCCACAGCGCCTCTCGCCGCGAAAGCCCGAAGCATCCGAACGCGCCAGCCGTGGCTAGTGCTTCGAGCGCCTGCCGGGGCAAGGCGGTACGCCGCGCGAAGTCCTCGAGTGAGGAATAGGGCTGGCCGGCCACGATCGCGGTGGCCGCGTCCTTGCCGAGGTTCCGTACTTCGGACAGGCCTACTCGGATAGCCGGCTGATCCGGCACGGGCTGTCCACCGGAAGGCCCGTCAACGCTATCCGCTTCGATGAGATCGCCCTCAGCCTTCTCACCGGGACCATCCGCAACCGCACCGGCCCCTGCCCTCCCCGCCGCGCCAGCCTCGGGAACGGCGACCGGCCCGCCAGGCCCCGCAACCACACCGCCCACCCCGCCAAGACCAGCCCCGGCCGTCCCCGCCACACCAGCCTCGGGGACGGCGGCCGGCGCGCGCAAATCTTTCTCACTCGAAGATGTTGATCTTTCCAGCGTGGCGAGTACGCCGCTCGCGTTGATGTCCACGCCGCGCACTTCTACGCCGTGCCGACGTACATCGCTGATCAGACTGGCCGGCGAATAGAACCCCATTGGCTGGGCGCGGAGCAGTGCGGCGGTGAACGCCGCCGGGTAGTAACACTTCAGCCAGGCACTGGCGTAGACCAGGTAGGCGAAGCTGATCGCGTGTGATTCTGGAAACCCGTAACTCGAAAAGGCGAGTATCTTCTCGTAGATGTCTTCGGCCACTTCCAGCGAGATTCCGCGTTCTTCCATTCCTTCTAGGAGCCGCGCGCGGAGTTCGGTGATTCGTTCCGGCGCGCGTTTGGAGCTCATCGCCTGTCGCAGCCGGTCGGCTTCCGCCGGGGAGAACCCGGCGCAGTCGATCGCGATCTGCATCATCTGCTCCTGGAACAGCGGGACGCCGAGCGTCTTGCCCAGCGCCTGCTCCATTGACGGATGCGGCAGATCGGCCTGCTCATCGCCGTGACGGCGGCGCATATAAGGGTGCACCGACCCGCCCTGGATCGGGCCTGGCCTGATCAGCGCTACCTCGACCACCAGGTCGTAGAACTCCCTTGGCCGCAACCGCGGTAGCGTCGCCATCTGGGCCCGCGACTCGACCTGGAACACTCCGACCGTGTCGGCCGCGCACAGCATGTCGTAGACGCCCGCGTCCTCCTGCGGGATCGAATGCAGGTCCCAGCGGACGCCATGATGGGTGGCCACCAACTCAAAGCAGTCCCGCAACGCGGTCAGCATCCCCAGCCCGAGCAGGTCGAACTTGACCAGCCCGGCGTATGCGCAGTCGTCCTTGTCCCACTGCAACACAGAACGGTTCGGCATCCGCGCCCACTCCACGGGGCAGACCTCGGCTACCGGCCGGTCACAGATCACCATGCCGCCCGAGTGAATGCCCAGGTGGCGAGGCATCCGCTGCATCCGCCCGGCCAGCGCGACGACCGGCTCGGGCACTCCGGCATCTGGCGGGACCGGCTGGCCGGCCGCGTAGCTTCGCGGCCCGACCTGCTTGGACCAGGCGTTCTGCTGTTCGGGTGAGTAACCGAGCGCCCGTCCCGCGTCGCGGATGGCCATGCGCGGCCGGTACGCGATCACGTTGGCTACCTGCGCCGCCCGCTGACGGCCGTACTTGTCGTAGACGTGCTGGATCGCTAGCTCGCGCCGATGGTGCTCGATATCGAGGTCAATGTCCGGCGGCCCGTCCCGGCCAGCAGAAAGAAAGCGCTCGAACAGCAATCCATGCATAACGGGATCGACGCTGGTAATTCCGAGTGCGAAACAGACGGCCGAGTTAGCCGCTGAGCCCCTCCCCTGGCAAGCGATTCCTTCGTTCTTACAAAACTCCACGATCTCGTGCACGATCAGGAAGTAACCAGCGAACCCAAGGTGCTCGATAACGTCGAGCTCGTGGCCGATCTGGCGATAGGCACCCGGAATGCGTTCGGCCGCCGGGTCGCCGTACCTCTCCGGGGCAAGCTGCTCGACGAGCTTTCTCAGATGGCTCATCTCGGTCTCGCCGTCTGGCACTTCGAAGTCGGGCAGCTTAGGCGCGATCACCTTGAAGTCGAACGCGCAGTCCAGCCCCAGCTCGACCGTACGCTCGAGTACTCCGGGGTAACGACGAAGCTTGTACGCCATCTCCTGTCCCGACCGCAGATAGGCGCCGCCGGAAGCGGCCAGCCAGCCGTCCATCTCATCCAGGCTGGTGCGCGCCCTGACCGCCGCCAGCGCCTGCGCCAGCCTGGCCGCGGCGGGCGTCGCGTAGTGCACGTTGTTCGTGGCGACGACGCCAACGCCAACCTGACCGGCCAGCTCGAACAACGCATCATTTCGCTCGTCATCGCCCGGCAGGCGGTTGCAGATCAGCTCGACCATGACGTTGTCGCGACCGAACATGTCGATCAGCGCCTGCAGTTCCGCCGTCGCGGCTTCCCGCTTGCGACTGGCCGAACGGGTGCCGCTTAGCGCGGTGGACACCGCCCCCTTGCGGCAGCCGGTAAGGACTACCCAGTGCCCGTCATGCGCCCCGGCCAGCAAATCAAGGTCATAGTCCGGCCGCCCTTTCTCGCCACCGGCCAGCTGGGCAGCGCTGATCACCTGGCACAGCCGCCGGTATCCATCGGGATCGCGGGCAAGGACGACCAGGTGATTGCCAGCCGGATCGGGTATCCCAGTCCGGCCGATTCCCCTGGTCAGGCCAAGTTCGGCCCCGAACACAGTCGCCACCCCGCTCTGGCTTCCACCGGTCCCGACGCCCCCACCGATCCCGACGCTCCCACCGGTTCCGACGCTCCCACCGATTCCACCGCTTGCGGCCATGGCCGCGTTCCTGAGGCGAGTGGTGGCCTGGGCGAACTGCGGCACCCCGTACATCCCGTCGTGATCCGTAATCGCGATCGCGCTCAGGCCAAGCGAGGTCGCCTCCGCGATCAATTGCTCGGGTTCAGACGCACCGTCCAGGAAGCTGTACCACGAATGGCAGTGCAACTCGGCCCACGGGACAATGGGCTCCTCCGACCGCTGTTCTGATTCCAGTCGTGACTCGCCTCGTGGCCCGAGCCGCCGCCGCGCTACCCCTCCGCCCGGAACTTCACCTCCGCCCGGAACTTCACCTCCGCCCGGATCATCACCGCCGCCCGGATCTTCACCGCCGCCCGGATCTTCACCGCCGCCCAGGTCCCTACCGCCGACCAGATCTCTACCGCCGGCCAGGTCTTTTCCACCGGCCAGATCTTCTGCGGCCTGCTCGGCATCTGCTCCGGCAGCCGCATCTCCTGACCGCCAGGACAGGCGTCGCTCGAACTCTCGCCAGGAGATCGGCGGATTGTCCCAGCCCATCTGCCTCCTATGCCGGGTAAGAGTCGGGCATGGTCGAATAAGAACGGCCCGTTGGCGTGATCCAGGTGAACGCGCCTGGCGCCGACTGGACGAGTTGCCAGCGGCAGTGCTGCTTCAGCTGATGGTGGAACCGGCAGAGACAGCCGAGGTTGCAGCCGCACGTCCGGCCGCCCTGGTCATAGGGCTTGGTGTGGTCGAGGTCGCACCGCCAGGCCGGCTGCCTGCAGGTGAGGAACCTGCAAGTCTGGTCACGTGCGGCCACGTAGTCACGCAGCCAAGGCGACGGCCGGTAGCCGGAGGTCGCCTCAACATGTGCGCAGCCGCCTTCTGTTTCGACCTCGGACAGCGTCCTTTCGCCAACTCGATTAATCGCCCGTTCGGCAGCGGACAGCACCCGGATCAACGCCTGAGGCAGGTCAGCGGCCGGCTGGGCTAGTTGGTCTCGCGCGATGCTGACGGTTACTCGCTTAACCAACCCAGCCGGACCAGAACGAGCCGGCTTACGCAGAACCCGCCCAACAGACAGTGCACGACCATCAGACCCGGTCACGACGACGCGCCAGTCCACGGCGGGATCACCGGCCGCTATCTCGGCGAGTTGCCTGGCCTGCGTTGGGGTAATCGCACCGAGCCGTCCTAGGTAGCCAGGCTCGGCGGACTCTCCGACGAGGGTGCCCCACGACAACCTCAGGTCAAGCATTCCGCCCTGAGCGGGCCGCAGGTCTCCCATCGCAGCAGGCCCCGGCAGCAAGAACACAGGCACTTCCGGCCATGTCGGCGGCGGCCGAGCCCACGGCGTGTCGTCATCATCGGAGCCGTCATTGTCGACCCCCGCCGTCACGCCGTACCGGCCCCCGACCCACTCAAGATCGTCGTCATCCGGTCCGCCCTCACACGGCTCGCCCAATCCGGACCTCCCCGGACCCGACCCGCCGCCCAACCTTCCACCGCCCAGGCCGGACACGCCGCCCAGGCCAGACCCACCACCCAGGCCAGACCCACCACCCAGGCCAGACCCGCTGCCTAGGCGGGAAGCTTTCGAGCTGGATCGACCCACGGAAGGCTCGGCATCGGACTGACCACCAGAATCCCCTGGGCCAGGCCGACCGACCGGCCCGTCAGCGTCGGCAGGCGGCTCGGGCTCGGGCACGCCGCCGGCACCGGCATGCGGCTCAAAGCCAGAAGGCCCATCGGCAGGCGGCTCGGGCTCACGCGGCCCGCCGGCATCGGCGGGCGGCTCGGCGTCGGGCGGGCCGTCGGCGGAAGGTGGGATGTACGGCAAGGTGCCGAGCAACAGGCCGAGGAAAACCTCGGCGCGGAGCAAGTCGATGCCACCGCCAGCCCCGGAAGCCTTCAGTGCCCGGGCGAGCGCGCCGATTCGCGCCATCGCGGCCGCCGCCGGCACCCCGGGCAGGCTGTACCCCATCAGCGATGCCGTCCCCTCGGCCTCGGGATACAACATAACTTTCGCGCGCCGTTCGGCCTCTCGGCGGCGGCGCTCCGCGCCTTGCGGGTCGGCCGTGATCACTGCCCGCCGCAGCGCGGCGCGCAATTGAGCCATCGTCTGGTTTCCGGCCGCTGGAAGTACCCGAGACTCGACTGCTCGCGCCTTCTCGTCATCGAGAACAGCAGTGGCTTCGGCGATAGCCCTTGCCCGAGCTAGATCGATAGCACCGGACCTGAGCGCGGCACCAGTCGCTGGCAACCGCCACTTCAAGGTGACCGCCAGGTCTGACCACCAAGTCGCGCTGCTATGCGACATCGTGAGCGCTAGCGATACTTGGGCACAGGCCTCGTCGGGCAGCCGCGCTGGCCGACCTTCCTTATCGGTCCCGATCCGTTCATCGGCACTAGCTGATCTTGACGCGAGCTCAGCAACAACGGCGAGCTCCCCTGCCTGCGCCCACGAAGCCAGCCGCCGGTAAGAAGCAGCGACGCCCGCCAGCGCCCCGTCCTCCAGCTCGCCTTCAGCGCCAGTCGCAAGCCAGCCGGCCAAGTCAGGACCGGTCGGCAACGACTCCGCGACCCGCCCGGCAACCGTCGTGAGCGGCACAACCCTGGACCGCCCGTCTTCGATAGCGCTCAGGATTTCCGCGAACTCAGCCTCGACCGGATCAGCCTCCACTGGATCAGCCTCTGCTGGATCAGCCTCTGCAGGACCTACCTCAACCGGACTCGTCCCGGCTCGAGGCATCCCGGCTGGGGCCATCCCGGCTGGGGCCGCAGAAGCATTGGCCAAGTCGACGGAAGCTGGATTAGGCGGCTTAGCTGTCGAACGACCGCGCCCGCTCCATGGAGCCGGCTCATGAAGCGCTGCCAGCAGCGCCTCCGCGTCGAGGTCCCAAGTCCACGACAGTCCCTCCCGCGGCAACGCCTGGGCTAGGGCCACACCGTCGGCGGTGACATCAGGACCTGCGTTCGCATTGCTGGCGTGCTCAGGTGCGGGCTCACCAGGCAACGCCCCTACTCCGTCGGTCATGATCACCTCCTTGGCTGCTCGATCCTGCTGGCCGTCAACCGGATAAGTTCATATCGACTACTCTAGCGAGACCCACTGACAAAATTGACTGCCGATCGAACGCACTCTCGATTACGTTTCCTAACGTAACGTTGCAGTCGCGGGCGACGGCGGCCTGCCGACATGAATTGCGGCGGGTCGGCGGGCCTGGCACAGACAGGTGACTGGTCCTGGCGCACAAGTGCGCGGCCTTGGCACGGCTGGTTGGCGTCCTAGCGCAGGCGGGTAACCGTCCTTGGGCGAAGGTGCGGGACTCGGCTCGGCGGGGCGACAGTACTCGCGCGGCCGTCGTCGGTTCTGGGGCAGAGAGACGACTCGCTTGAGAGGGCGTACCCCGTTGGCGCGCAACAGCCGTGGCACGCCATGATTATGCTGTGCCACGCCCATCAGCCCCTCACCCCTCAGGATCTTGCCGCTGGTCGACCTCTGGATGGTCGACACCGGCGTCGAACGACCAGCCCGGCAACTGGCCCAGCTCTCGGCATCACCGGTCCGGCGGTGATGCGTGAACCCGGGGCCGCTGGCGTTGGTGGGAAGCGGCGAGTACTTGCCGGTGATGACCGACGTGGAAGACATGCTGATCGAGGGACGTGGCAGCCGGTACGTGCAGCTTCCGACCGCGGCCGCACCCGAAGGCGAGCAGAGCCTGAAGCATTGGCTTGATCTCGGCGCGGCTCAGGCCAAGCGGCTCGGGGTCGAACAGGTCCCGGTAGTAGTCAGGAACCGCGACGAAGCCGACTCGGCGGAACTGGCTGCGCTGATCGATGGCGCCGGGCTGATCTACCTGTCGGGCGGCAATCCGATGTTCCTGGCCCAGACGCTGCGCGGCACGAAGGTGTGGAACGCGATCGCCACCGCGTGGCAGTCCGGGTCGGCGCTGGCCGGCTGCTCGGCGGGTGCGATGGCGCTGACTGGATGGGTTCCGGCCATGCGAGCATTGCACCGTGAACCGGATCCGGGCCTTGGCGTCCTGCCGGGCCTGCGGGTGCTCCCGCACTTCGACAAGATGCTCGGCTGGGTACCCGACCTGCTCACCCGCGCGATGCTGCGTTCGCCGGACGGCACCACGGTGATCGGCATCGACGAGGACACCGCGATCGTCGACCTCAGCGGCACGGGGAAGTCGTGGCAGGTGTACGGCCGCCAGAAGGCCTGGGTAATCGCAGACGGTCCGCGCCGCCCGTTCGCCGCAGGAGCAACACTCGATACCCCGCTGGCGACGGATACCGATCAGTCGTAGCCACCAGGCACTAGACCCCGTGGCGCAGGCACCAGACCCGTGCCGGTCGGGTCTATAACGTCGGCCTGCGACCCGTCGGCCAGGGTGACAACGGCCTGCGGCACGCCGGCCTGGGCACGCCAGCCTCCTGCGGCACGCCGGCCTCGTACCACGCCAGCCCGGGTGACAACGGCCTGCGGCACGCCAGCCCGTGCCACGCCGGGCTGCGTCACGCCGGGTTCGGGTAGGTCGCGACTAGCCGCGTGCGTTGACTGGGCTCTGGCAGCGGTGATCTTGCTGCCGCAAAATTTTCCTCCTGAAAATCTTTAAAAGCTTTTGGGATGAACACATTGCGCTCGTTTGGCCCTGCCAGCCAGAACTAGGTGTAGCACGGGGTACTGACAAAAAGCTGATGCGGCTAGTCGTAGCTGGCTTCGATTAGCCAGCGGCCCTCCTTGACCACGGCGAGCCAGGCGCTGCCGTCGACGGTTACCAGTTGGAAGCGGGCTTTCCGGCAGGCCTGGACCGGGTCCCACCAGCGTTCGGTGATGGGCCAGGGACCGGTCCAGGCGGTGATGGCGAGCGGCGGGCCGCCGGAGACTGACAGGCGGGCGGGGTCGGCGGATACTTCACCCCGGCCGGTGACGATCACGGGGGTGCCCGCGGCGTCCGTTACCGTCGCTGACCTCGGGAGCGGGTAGACCGTGGCGGGAGCCGGGGCGGGGATCTGGCCTGGCCAGGGCTGGTCGGCGGGACGGACGGATTCGGGTCGGGCATCGCCGAACGGGATCAGGACCGCCTGGTCGGCCGGGCTGCGTCCGCCAGCCAGGACTGGGTGCTGCACGGCCTCGTGACCGAGCATCGCCTGGACCCTGACGGCTGCCCGGGCGACCCGGTCGGTGACGATGGAATCACCCCAGAGAGCGAGTTGGCGGCCGCGCTGGCGGACCAGTTGATCGGGGATCAGCCGCAGGAAGGCGATCCCGCCCGTCGATGCGTTGTCATCGTTGCTGGCCTGGCCCTGGTTACCGGTCTCGAGATCGTCGGCGCTTCGTCCGGCTTGCCAGCCGTCGAGTTGCCAGCGCACGCGTTCGGCCACCGCGAGTTCGGTGAGCAGCCCGTCGTGCCGCCAGAGGCGAGTGATCTCCTGGCCGTCCGCGCAGATGACCTGCACTTGCAGGCGGACGCAGGCCAGCCCGGTCGCGGCGAGGTTGGCGTGCAGTTCGTCGGCGAGCGACTTGGCCGCGAAGATGACTTGCTCGGCGAGCTCGGCCGGAGGGTCGAATTCGATTTGAACGGACAGGTCGGCCGTGGGCGGACGGGCGGCGAGCGGACGAGGATCGAGCCCGCTGGCCAGCCGGTGGGCGAGGAGTCCTTGCGGCCCGAACCTGTTCTCGGCTTCGGCGGCCGGGAGCGCGGCGAAGTCGCCCAGAGTGCTGATGCCGAGCCGGGTCAGGAGGTCGGCTAGGTCAGGTTCGCCGAGAACGCGGACCGAGCGGGGGGCGAGGAAGTCAGGCGTTGTGCCCGGCGGGGCGATTACCACGGGCGGTTCGATCAGGTTGGGGAGCCCGGTCGGTCCCTTGTGCCGGCCGGGCGACCTTGGCATTCCTCCTTCTCCTGCGATCGACTCGATTGGCTCGGGCGGTGCTGGCCACTCGGCGACCAGCGCGTCCCGCGAGGCCAGCAGCGCGGCGAACATGCCATCGGCGATCCCTATCCCGCAGTCGAAGCCGAGTTGCCGGACGGTCTCGATGATCTTCTTGGCGAGGTCGGTCTCCCCGCCGAAGTACCCGGCGACGCCACGAACGCTGAAGGCGCAGATGCCGGGGCGCAGCACCTCAAGTCGGGGGCAGAACTCTCCGATGGCGTTCACCACCTGCTCGAAAGCTCGCGCTTCGGGGGTTTCCGGGTGCCCGGCGAGGTCTTTCTGGTCTTTCTTGTCTTTCTGGTCTTTCTTCCGGCGGCCGGATGACTGAGTTGGGCTGCGGCGGCTGGGGGTCTGATCGGGGGCGGGCCAGGCCGGACAGCGCACGACGAGGATCCGGCGCTGTCGGTCTTCCGCAGGTTCGGGCGTCATCCGGTGCTGGTCCGCTGGGTGGTGGCTGTACCGATGGCCGCGAATTCGCTGGGCCGCGCGTCGAAGCCGGTGAGTCCTTCGAGTTCGGTGGTGAGCGCCAGCTCAAGTTCGGCCGCCAGTTCATGCGAGCCGGGCGACTCAAGGTCATCGGCCACGGAAGAGACCGCGCCGTCGGGACCTGGCAGCCACAGCCAGCGTGCCCTTGACCGTGACCAGCCGCCGCGGCCATCGGCTACCACCTGGACCTTGCGCTCGCGCAACCGTCCGTGCCCCAGGCCGATCCCGGTCCAGACCTGGCTGGCTATCCGGAGCCTGACCTGTGCGCCGTCCCAGTCTCCCGCCACGATCAGCACGGCACCGTGCTTACGGACCGCCGCTTCGAGCTTGCGGCGAATCTGGGCGGACGGGCGGTCCGACGGACGGAGCAGGACCAGGTCACAGCCGTCAAGCAGCGACATGACGACCTGGGGCCAATTCGGGCCGAGATCGGGGATCAAGAGCAATCGGGTGGGGTCGAGCCCGGCATCGGCTGCCGCCGCCACCCCGAACTCGGCTATCCCGGCGGCCGCACACCAGGCCCCCGATGCGACCGGCCCGGCTGCTAGCGCCAGGCAGAGCATGCTCCAGCTATCCGCCGCTACGATCGAGCCACGCTGCAGCGCGCCTAGCGGCAGAAGGTCTTGCAGTGCGGGCAGCACGGGAAGCAGATCGGCATCAGAGACGACGCCGACTCCCGGGGCAAGGTCGCGGGCGGAGCGGACCGTTCCGTCGGCGAGCAGTGAGACCAAGCCGCCTTGGCGGCCGGCAGGGCCGGGCTCCCCCCTGGCCAGGCCGGGCTCCCCTCTGGCCAGGCTGGCTGGCAGCGATGCGACCTGTGCGACTGAGGCTCCCACAGAGTCATTATCGAACAAATATTCGAGCACATCAAGCTAGTGCGCCGAGTTGTCGCCAGGTACTAACGTCTCGACAAGCGGTTGCAAACCACGAGCGGAAGGAGCCCCGGTGCTGAGGCAGGTCGCGGAGGGCGTGCTGATCCACCAGAGCGAGTTCTGCCAGAGCAACGCCGTTGTCGTGCCCGGCCGGGCTGGCGTGTTGCTCATCGACCCTGGGGTGCTCGGTCACGAGCTGTCCTGCCTCGCGGACGACCTATCTGATTTGGGCCAGCCTGTGGTGGCGGGATTTTCTACCCATCCGCACTGGGATCATCTGCTCTGGGACGCCAGGCTCGGCGCGCCGCCTCGTTACGGCACGGCCCGCTGCGCGGCCACCGCGGCGGATCGGCTGTCGGACGCGCGCGCGAAGGCCCGCATCGCCGCCGAACTGATACCACCGGACATCGCCGACCAGGTACCGCTGGACCTGCTCGGCCTCGTTACCGGCCTGCCCGCCGAGACGGCGCAGATTCCCTGGGATGGCCCTGCAGTCCGGATTGTCGAGCATCAGGGGCATGCCCCGGGCCATGCGGCCCTGCTGATTGAGGAACGCGGGGTTCTCGTCGCAGGCGACATGCTTTCCGATGTCTTGATTCCGTTGCTCGACTTGAACGCCGCCGCCGACCCGATCGAGGGCTACCTCGCCGCGCTGCGGTTGCTCGAGGGCGTGGCGGGCGACGTCGATGTCCTCATCCCCGGCCACGGGTCCGTCGGCGGAGCCGATCAGGTACACGAGCGGACCGACCAGGATCGTGCGTATGTGCACGCGCTGCGTGACGCCCGTATTGTCAGCGATCCGCGGCTCGGCCCGTCGGCTACGTACGGAGATTGGCTGCCCGGCGTGCACGAAGGGCAACTCCAGCGCCTCGCCCGTAGAAGCGAGCGCGACGGAACGTCCGGATAGAGATCCGGTACGACTCAACTTGCTTGGGACCTGCGCCTGCCTTGCGACCTGCGCCCGGCTTGGGACCTGCACCTGCCTTGGGACCTGCGCCGCCGCACGGCCACCGCTCGCCAGCGATGGCCGTGCGGCGACCGCGCGACCTCGGTGCCGATACCCGGAGAACAGGCATCCAGCCGGAGCTGGGTTCGGCTAGTTCGCGGTCTGGTCGTCTACGTCGGCCGCCGGTGCGTTCTTCTTCACCGAGTCGATGCCGCTCACCGCGGCGGCCTTGCTCTCGTACATCTCCGAAGTCGCGATCACCTGGCCATTCGTAGCGTGCAGGTTGAAGTGGAACTTTCCGTTAGAGCTCTTCTTGAGTACGAACTTGGCTGCCACCGCCGGTACCTCCATTGATTTCACTACAGGTCGGATCAACCCGGGCTGTGCCGGGCAAGCAACACAGCTAACCAGCGTTCCAGATCATCGGGCAAGCCGCCACGGCGATGCGATTAGCCGTTAAAGCGCCAATCACTCGCGCCAATGACGGCGCCGATCAGGGCTAACGGCCGACGGCCGAAACTCGACGGTCCGCCCCGACGGCCGCCTGGCGACCCGTATCGACAATGTATCAAACAGTTGATACATTGCTGGCATGAGCGGTACGTCAATCTTCTCCTTGCCCATCTCACTGATCGTCATACTCCTCGCCAGCGTCGGGATCATCGCCGGTCTTCCTGTCTTGCTGGTAGGCACCTCCGTCTGGGTCAGTACCCGGCGGGCCAGCAAGCACGGCGCGGCCGACGGCATGAGCAGCGCAGTGCTTCGCCGGGCCAGGATCGGCCGGATCGGCGGACTCGTCGTCGGCGCCCTGATGGCCGTCCTGGCCTACATCGTCACGAACGTCATACTGGCCCCGGCCTTTGTGGGAGTCGGGTACCTCCTCGGCATACTGGTATTTGAGCTGCGACCGTCCATCCAGCCGGCCGGCCCGATCAGGGTCGCGTCATTGCAGGCCAGGAATGCCTGGCAATACCTGTCAAGGCGAGTGCTCCGCACTACGATCGCCGTCGCCTTCCTTACCGTCGTGGCACCAGCGTTGTTCGTACTCGCGCCGCCCAATGCCGACAGCAGGGGCGTGCTGGTGAGGCTGTCCCTTCCGTTCGCCGTCATGACCGCGGTCGCCCTGGCGGCCTGGGTCCCGTTGATGGCTAAGGTCGCCAGCTTGCCGCAACCGGCCACCGAGGTCGGCGAATCCGACCGAACCGCGACCTCACGAGCTAACGCGGCCCGAGCAGTCGCGGGCGCCGTACTCGGAATTGCGATCATCTCGTTGTCGGGCGACATCTCGGCCTCGAGCGCGCTTATCAATCATCCGGACGGGACTGTCTACATATTCGGCCGCGTCCTGGTGTGGCTCGGCTTCGGACTGTCCATCGCAGGCATAGTCGCCTGGTCGATCCTGAGCCGGTGGCGCAGCGCACCGGTTGAGCCAGCCGATCCGGCACCCGCAACGCCGAGGATGGCATGACCTCTTCGTCGCAGCCACCGCAGCCGCCGCAGCCGCCGCAACCGTCACAGCCATCTCCGCCGTCTCGGCCGGCCGAACCCGAGGCGCCAGTTCTGCGGATCAACCTGAACTCGCCGGTGCCGCCCTACGAGCAGCTCAGAGAGCAGGTCGCCGGGCTGATCGCAACCAGCGAGCTGAAGCCGGGCAACCGGCTGCCGCCGGTTCGACAACTGGCCGCCGACCTGGGACTGGCCGGCGGGACGGTTGCGCGAGCGTATCGGGAGCTTGAGCAGGCCGGGCTGATCGAAGGCCGCGGTCGACACGGCACGGTGGTCCGCGATGCGGCCGCCGGCTCTGGCCCGGACGAGTCCCGGCGGCAGCAGTTGACCGCGGCAGCTGCGCATCTGGCGAGGACGGCACGCGAGCTTGGGTTCAGCGATGAAGCCGCGCTGGCGGCGGCGAGGGGGGCACTGGCCCGAACGGCGCCAGGGTCGGCTGGATAACTGACCAGGCTGGCCTGGGCTGGCCGAACCCGGCCCCGGGTGGCCGACCCGATCCGAACAAATACCATTTTTATGCACAAAAATTTGCGAAGGTTGAATCGCGTTCTTTGAGCGGCTTAGCTGGGCTCAGTGGTTGGCGTGGCGCAGGCTAGTCAGCCGGCCCGTGGGTTGGCTTCGCTCGAAAGGTGATCACCGAAAGCACGCCGAGCCCGGCCTCGGGGCATGAGGCCGGGCTCGGCGAAGATATCTGGCCGCTAGAGCCGCTAGGCCGCCGAGGTTGGCTGGGTGCCGATCTGGAAGACCGGGTATCCGGGTGCGATCTCCAGCAACTTGGCGGTCGGAGCGTCCGCGCTGACGCCATCAAAGAAGACGCCGACCTCGAACTTCCACCGCTTCAGGTAGGCCCGCAAGATCTCCGGCTTCTGGTCGTCGGCAAGCTCGGTCGCGGTGAAGCGCTCGATCCTACGGCCAACCTTCAGCTCACCACCGCCGGCGACGCGAAGGTTTCGCACCCACTGGGTCTGGCCTCGTGGAGCAACAAGGAACCGGCGACCGTCGTGAGTCAGAACGTTCACCGGGTTCGTCCGCCACTCGCCAGAACTCCGGCCCCGCACGTACAGCACACGGCTCCCCCAGACGCTGATCCCGAGCTTGGTCAAGGCGGCAACCGTCGAGTTGAACATTGCGTTAATCCGGCGACCGGTCGGCGTGGTCGGCATCACGTACCTGGGCGTCTCGTTGGCTGACATCTCGCTAACCTCCATTTGTGAGCACCGCTCTCTATACAGATCAGTGTGCACGCTCTCGACGCCGAAGTCAAGAGCAGTGCTCTCAGATGCGAGCAGTAGTTCTAGTTCGCGCGAGCGGGTCGGATCGGGAATCCTTCGCTATCGGAGGTGGAGTCTGCGTGGCCATGAATCCGCGCCGGTAGCGAAGCCATCGGCCGCACGGAGAAAGCCGGCCGGCGCGAGAGGGCGGCCCGCGCGAGGAGGGTGGGGGCGGCGCAGCCACGGAGTGTGTGATCACGGCGATTTAGCCGTGTCGACGTCGAGAAGTCACCATGATCATGAAAAGTGGGATTATATGTCCGGTTTTCGGTGGTGAGTTTTCGCCTGATGGCTAGTTTTCGGCGTATATGACGGCTAAGTCGCCGTCAGACGGAAACTCCACGTGATCACGCTACGCCATGCCGTCCGGCGCCACCGACCCTGCTGCGCGCGTACCAGTCCGACCGGCTGCACGCGTACCAGTCCGAGCACCGGCTGCGCGCGTAACCGTCCGAGTACCGGCTGCACGCGTCGGCCCGGGCGATGACAGCGCACCACTCCTCCAAGATCAACTTAAGCCAGACGACATTGCGGGATCCGATCATGGAGAGTCGCCCGTGCGGGTCACGACGGGGAAAGTTCGTAGTTGTCGGCGCCACTACGAACCTTCCCCGTCGTTGGGTGGGTCAGCGTGCGTCGGATAGGCAGGGCCACGCTGACCGGCCGGTGAGCCGGCCTGCCCTAGCGGCGCGGCTGGCCTGACGGAGGCTGACCGGCCGGTGAGCCGGCCTGCCCTAGCGGCGCGGCTGGCCCGACGGCGGCTGGCCCGACGCTGGCCGACTCGACGCTGGCTGGCCTGCGGGTGAGCTGCCTGCGGTTGGCTGGTCGGCCGGCGACTTGGACGCGGAGCGGTTCGCCTGGTCGTCGTCGCCTAGGATCTCGATGCGCTCGCGACGAAGTTCGTCGCGGATGGTCTTGTCCTCTTCGACCTTCCTGGCCGCCAGCCGGACGCGTTCGACCGGCACCGATTCCTTCGTGACGATAGCCCGGGCCTCACGCAGGATGATCTCCTGCTCGCCTTCGGCGAGGTCCTCGCTGACCTTGTCATCCTTCGCGATCGGAACGCGTTCGACCTCGTACACCTCGTGGAAGACCTTGACGGTCTGCTCGACCGGCTCGGTTTCCACGTACTTGCGCAGCCGCACCCGGCTGGCCTCTTGAGTTTCGAGGTTGACCGAGAAGCGTTCTTCCGATCGGACCATCCACTGCTGGGCGGGCTGATCCGCGGCCGCCGGCGTTGGGTGATCCGCTCGGGTCTCGGCGGTGCCGGGCGTCGTCGGCCTGGCAGTCGGCTGGCCCGCAGGTGGCGGGGCCGGAGTCGGTGGAGTCGCAGTTGGCTGGCCCGCACCGGCAGTTGGCTGGGTCGTGGTCGGGCGGGCGGCTGTCGGCTGATCGGCCTGCGTGCGGCCGGCAAGATCAGCCTCGGGCAGATCCGGTGACCCTCGGCGACCCGGCCCACCCGGCTGGCCCGGCTGAACCTGACCAGGCTGAACCTGACCAGGCTGAGTCTGCCCCGGCCCTCCGGCCGGGCGACCCGCAGCCATCCCGCCGGCCCCTGGCCCTCCGGCCTCCGGTCCCCCGGCCTGCGCGGGAACGCTGAGCCCGAAGTAGCGGCGCAGCTCTTCTTCCTGGTCGACCGACATATGCCGGTCCACATTGATGTCGGGCTCGCTGAGAATCTTCTGCTCATCGAACGCCACGCTCAGCCCACCTTCGTGCGTGACCTTGCCTCCCGCGAGCGGAACGAAGTGGAGCCCCTTGGCTGATCGGATCCTGGCCCAGCTAGGCGTTCCGTCCACGTCGTCGCGGAACACCTGCTCGACCGTACCGACCCCCCGACCGTCCGAGTCGATTACCGGGGCACCCACGAGCTGGTCGGCATGCATCGTCATTGCGAATCCCCCCGAAGCACTGGACGGCAGCTGACCTCTGACTAATCGTAAGCAGATCACTCCGATGAGTAATCGACCGGGGCGGCCTGAGATCCACCAAACGCCGCCGGCCTCAACTTGAAATGAAAACGGTTTTCAAGTAGTTTCCTTGATCAGTCACACCAGTCCAGCCAGACACACTCCAGCAGCAAGCAAGGACGCGGAGTCCAGTGCCACGCTCACGCCGCCACCCCGCCAGGGAGCGGGAGTCCACTCCGGCCACTCCGGCCGCCCGCAAGCTCTCCGCTCTGCTCCGCACCCTCCCCCTGCTCGTCGTGGCCCTGACGGTCACGGTCGGCCCGATCATCATCGCCGCGAACAGCTCGGCCAGCCCCGCCACCCAAGCAGCCCATAGCCCGGGCAGCAACACGGGCCGCGTCATCACCGTCGTCGCGGCGGAAAACTTCTGGGGCAGCATCGCCAGCCAGATCGGCGGCCGCCACGCCCACGTGATCAGCATCATCACGAACCCGAACACCGATCCGCACAGTTACGAGCCGACCGCGCTCGACGCCCGCTCGGTCGCCGGCGCCCGACTCGTCATCGAGAACGGGATCGGCTATGACCCCTGGGCCGCCCGCCTGCTCGCCGCCGACCAGGGCAGCCGGACCGTACTCAACGTCGGCGGCACGCTCGGCCTCGCCGACGGAGCCAATCCGCACCGCTGGTACAACCCGGCCGACGTGCAGCAGATCACCCGCCGGCTGGTCGGCGACTTCAGCAAACTCGATCCGGCCGACTCCGCTTACTTCGCCCGCCAGCGCGCTCACTTCGACACCTCAGATCTGCGCGACTACCACCTTCTAATCAGGGCAATAGGGAGAAAATATGGCGGCGCTCCGGTCGGGGCGTCAGAGTCGATCTTCGCGATGCTGGCTCCCGCGCTCCGCCTCCGGCTCATCACTCCCCCCTCGTTCCTGAAGGCGATCAGCGAAGGCGGCGAAGTCTCCGCAGCCGACAAGCTCACCATCGACAACCAGATCAAGCATCACCTGATCAAGATCTACGTCTACAACAGCCAGAACGTCACTCCCGACGTGCAAGCGCAGATCCGGGAAGCCAGGGCCGCGCACATCCCGATCACCACGATCACAGAGACGCTGTCGCCGCCGCAGGACAGCTACCAGGCCTGGCAGGACCGGCAACTGCGCGGCATCGAAGCCGCGCTGGCCGCAACGCGAAACACGGCGCCGTCAACCACGGGGGCAAACCGGTGAACCCCACCTCGACATGTCAGGCAACCCGGGCCAGCCACGCGGTGCGGTTCGACCACGCGGCGGTTCAGGTCGGCGGCCGGACGATCTGGTCCGACGTGACCCTGGAAGTCGCACAGGGCGAATTCGTCGCGGTGCTCGGGCCCAACGGTGTCGGTAAGTCGACATTGATCAAGGCGGCGCTCGGCCTGGTGGGCCTGTCGGCTGGCTCGGTGACGGCGCTCGGCCTGCCGGCCGGCCAGGCCGGGAGGCACATCGGTTACCTGCCGCAGCGCCGTAACTTCGACGCGAGCCTGCGGGTGCGCGGCATCGACATCGTCAGCCTGGGCAGCGACGGCGAACGCTGGGGCCTGCCGATCCCGTTCGGCACCAGGTTCCTGCCGTCCAGGCGAGCCGCCGCCGAGCGCATCACCGAGGTGATCGAACTCGTCGGTGCGACCGCCTTCGCGACCCGTCCGATCGGTCAGGTCTCCGGCGGCGAGCAGCAACGCCTGCTGATAGCCCAGGCCCTGGTCAAGCGGCCCCGGCTGCTGGTGCTGGATGAGCCCCTGGACAGCCTTGACCTGCCGAGCCAGGCCTCGGTCGCCGCGCTGATCTCCCGGATCTGCCGGGAGCACCAGGTCACGGTCATGCTGGTCGCCCACGACGTGAACCCGATCCTGCCCTATCTCGACCGGGTGGCCTACGTCGCCAGGGGCGGCGCGGTGTGCGGCACGCCCGATGAGGTGATCAGGTCCGAGGTCCTGACCGATCTGTACCGGACGCCGGTCGAGGTGCTCAAGGCCTCCGACGGCCGGCTCGTCGTGGTCGGCGAACCGGAGGCTCCGGCCAGGCACACCGACCGGCACGGCGACGCGACCAGTCTTCCGGCCCAGCCGTGGTAGCTCCGACCTTGATAGCACCGGCAATCGCCGTCGGGGCCGGTCCCGCAGCAACAACCAGCCTCAGCTGGGACCTGGTCGCCGACCTCCGCCAGTTGTTCAGGTACCCGTTCATGGTCAACGCGCTGCTGGCCGGGACCATCGTCGCGCTCGCGGCCGGCGCGCTCGGCTGGTTCATGGTGCTGCGCCGCCAGTCGTTCGCGGGTCACACCCTGGCGATCGTGTCGTTCCCCGGCGCGGCCGCCGCCATCTTGCTCGGGATCAGCGCGACCGCCGGCTACTTCGCGGCCGCGATCGGTGCGGCGGTCGTCCTCGCGGCGATCCCCCGGTCGCTCGGCGGGCGAACGCGCAGCAGTGAATCGGCGGTGATCGGCACCGTGCAGGCGTTCGCGCTGGCCTGCGGTGCGCTGTTCGTGAGCCTGTACGGCGGCTTCCTCAACGGGCTGACCAACCTGCTGTTCGGCTCATTCCTCGGCATCTCGACCGGCCAGGTGCTCGCGCTGCTCGCGGTCGCCGCCGTCGCGCTGGCCGTGCTCGCGCTGATCGGCCGGCCGCTGTTCTTCGCCACCGTCGACCCGGACGTGGCGGCCGCGCGCGGCGTGCCGGTGCGGCTGCTCGGGACCGTCTTCCTGATCCTGCTGGGGTGCGCGGCGGCCGAGGTCAGCCAGATCACCGGGGCGCTGCTGGTGTTCGCGCTCCTCGTGATGCCGGCCGCGACCGCTCAGCAACTCACGCCCCGTCCGATGGCCAGCCTGGTGCTCACCATCGCGCTAGGGCTGGCGACCGTCTGGCTCGGACTAGCCATCGCCTACTTCTCGATCTACCCGGTGGGGTTCTACATCACGAGCTTCGGCTTCGGCGGTTACCTGCTCGCCGTGGCCGGGAAGCAGACAGCGGCGCGCTGGCAGGCGGTGGCGGCATGATCCACGGGCTCGAGCACATCTTCGCGCAGCCGTTCCTGCGGTATGCGTTCATCGCCGGGACCGCGATCGCCGCCGCGGCCGGGCTGACCGGGTACTTCGTGGTGCTGCGGGCCCAGGTGTTCACCGGCGACGCGCTCAGCCACGTCGCGTTCACCGGCGCGCTGGCCGCGCTCGCGTCCGGGGCCGACCTGCTGATCGGCCTCTACGGCGCGTGCATCGTGGTCGCGCTGGCGATGGCGGTACTCGGCACCCGCGGCCAGGGTGCTGCCGACGACGCCGTGATCGGCAGCGTGTTCGCCTGGATTCTCGGGTTGGGTGCGCTGTTCCTGACCATCTACACGACCTCGAGGTCGGGCGCCATCGGCACGTCCGGCGTCAACGTGCTGTTCGGCACGATCTTCGGGCTGTCGGCCAGCCAGGCCGTGATCGACACGGTGGTCTGCGTCGGGGTCTGCCTGGCGGTCATCGTGATCGGCCGCCCGCTGCTGTTCGCCAGCGTAGACACCGCCGTGGCGAGCGCTCGCCGCGTGCCGGTCCGGCTGCTTGGCCTGGTCTTCCTCGGCCTGGTCGGCGTCACGGCGGCGGCCGCTACCCAAGCCGTCGGTGCGCTGCTGCTGCTCGGCCTGCTGGCGGCGCCGGCCGGCGCGGCTCAGCGACTGACCGCCCAGCCGTTCGTCGGGCTGTGGCTGTCGGCGGGCATCGCGGTCGGATCGGTCTGGGCCGGATTGCTGATCGCCTACTCAGCCCCGCAGATGCCGCCCAGCTTCGGCATCCTCGGCGTCGCGACGTTGGTTTACCTCGCGGCGTTCGGCTTGACCAGGAGCGCCAGGCCAGCCATCGCTGGCTGGCCTGGCGCCGCGTCTTAGCGTCAGGCTACGGCAACCGCGTCGATGCGCTCGGCCAGTTCGGCCGCGGTGTTCGGCCGGACCTTCGGGTCGGGGTCGGTCGCGGCCGCGATGATGTCCCTGACCTCGGCGGCCAGGTTCGGCGAGACCGTCGGCGGGTGGGACAGCACGCGCCGCATCGCGACCATCGTGTTGTCCGCGGGCAGGTCGCCGTACAGGCCGACCCCCGCCAGCGCCCGGTGCAAGGTCGCGCCGAGCGCGTAAATGTCGGTGGCTCGCGACGCCATCTCCCCGCGGATGATCGCCGGGTCGAGGAACTCGACCGAGCCCGCCGAGCCCAGGCCGGTGATCGTCAGGCCCGGCGTGAGCAGCTGGCTGAGCCCGAGGTCGCTGAGCTTCGCGCCGTTGTCGTGCAGCATCACGTTTCCGGGCTTGATGTCGTTGTGCGCGATCCCGGCATCGTGCAGCGCGTCGGCGGCCCGGGCGGCGTCCGCGACGGCGGTGAGCACCTCACCGGGCCGCAGCGAGCCCGCCGAGTCGGCGAGCGAGCCGGCCGGCAGGTACTCCATCGAGTAGTACAGATCATCGCCCTGCTGGCCGGCGTCGTAGAGCGACACCAGGTACGGCGACTTGACCGCGGCGAACGCCGCCAGCTCGCGGGTAGCGCGCCGGAACGTGTCCTGGCTGTTGGAGCCGGACAGCACCTTGACCGCGACCAGGTCGGCGTCGATGTGCAGCCGCTCCGGCCGGTTGGCCAGGTAGAACACGCCGTTGTTGCCCGCACCGATCAACCGGACGAACTGGTAGTCGGCGATGCCGGCCCGATCAAGCGCGAGGCGTGAGTCAGTCACTGCTCCCTGCTTTCCCGCTGGCTACGTCCAGCGCCTCAACCCACTGGTCCATGTCATCACTGGCTTCGTTGCTGCCGGCTACGACGGCTATATGGATGTCCCGGACGCCGTCGCTGCCGATCGGCCCTGCGTCGTCGGGATCGGCGATCGGATCCGACCCGTCGGCGGCCGCTGCCTGCGCCACGACGCCAGCGGGCACGGCGAGCAGCGCGTCGGCTGGCCCCACCACGACGCTGCTGTCCGGTGTGGTTCCCACGGTAGCCGCGAGACCGCGCTTGGTCAGATCGGAGGCGCGGGTCGTCGTCTGGCGTCCCGCAGGCGTGAGCACGAGATCGAGGTTTCCGGCGACCGCGAGCTCACCGGCAACCTGCAGGGCGGCGTCGGAGTCGGCGCCCCTGATCCACTGCGCGACCGCGGCCGTCGGCGCCTCGGGCAGCGGCTTGACCAGGACCACGATCTGGACCCGGCCTTCGTTGCTGAGCTCGCCGATCGGCGCGGCGTCCCGGTACATCACGATCTTGTCCGGATCGGCCGCGCCGACGTAGCCAGGCAGTTCGGCGGCCACGTTGTCGCTGAATCTGGACTGCACGATCGCGGTCACCCCGCGGGCCTGCGCCCGGACGCCCAGCTGATTCAAGGTGTCCATGGTCGCGGTCATGGCGAGCAGCTCGCCGCCGAGGCCAGAACCGACCTCAAGCCGCTCGGTTTGCTGATTCGCCACCAGATGCGTGAGCACGACTTCGGTGTTCGTCCTGGCCGAGGCGAGCTGCGCGGCCAGGTCGACCAGCGGACCGGCCGTGACCGGATCATCGACCAGCACGACCACGCGGTGAGCGCCGGCCCGGCCGAGCAAGGACCGGTCGGCCTCGGTGATGTCCCGCTCAATGATCCGGTTCGGGTAGATGTAGCGGAGCAGCGGACCGGCCATGCCGGTGGTGACGATCGCCATCACGACCATCAGCGTGTACAACTGCGCGTTCAAGATGCCGAGATTCAGGCCGACGGTCAGGATCACCAACTCGGTCAGGCCGCGCGTGTTCATCAGCGCGGCCAACGCGCCCGCCTGCCGCGCGCGAACCCCGGTCAGCCTCGCGCCGAAGTAGGCGCCGCCGAACTTGCCGACGACCGCGACGATCATGATCAGCAGCAGGTCGAGCAGGCCTGACACGCCGATTCCGGACAGGTTCACCTTGAGTCCGGCGATCACGAAGAACACCGGAAGCAGCAGGATGACGCTGACCTGCTCAAGCCGTTCCAGGATGGCCTGGCGCAGCGCAGGCTCGTCCCTGGGCATCACGATGCCGAAGATGAAGGCGCCGAAGATGAACTTCACGCCCATCCAGTCCGTGGCCCAGGACGACAGCAGCAGCAAGATCAGCACAGCCGCGAGCACGCTCGGGGTGAGCCTTCCCTGCTTCTTGAAGATCTCGGCGAGCTTGCGCAGGACCGGCCGGACGCCGAAGATGATCACGGCGGCGTAGACCGGAGCCAGTGCCAGCCGCCAGCCGGTGCCGCTGGAGGCCCCCGCAATTCCGATCACGATCGCGAGCAGGCACCAGGCCAGCACGTCATCAACGGAGGCGGCGGCGAGCGCCAGGCCTCCGATCCTGGTCCGGTGCATGCCGCGGTCGGTCAGGATTCTGGCGAGTACCGGGAACGCCGTGATGGACATTGCCACGCCGAAGAACAGCACGAACGTGAGCCTGTGGCTCACGGTGTGCCGGGTGGTAAGCCAGACCCCGAGACCGATGCCCAGGATCAGCGGCAGCGCGATCGAGCCGATTGCTACCCCGGCCGCGACCTTCTCGCGGCCCCTCACCAGCGCGAGGTCGACCTCGTACCCAACCACGAACATGAACAGCACCAGGCCGATGTTCGCTATGGCGGTCAGCGGCGGGATCAGGTCCGCGGGAAACAGGTGGCTGGTGATCCAGCCGCTGAAAAGCGTCGGGCCGAGCAGGATGCCGGCCACGATCTCGCCGAGCACAGGCGGCTGTCCGAGCCGCCGAGCCAGCTCCCCCAGTAGTCGGGCAAGAATGATGATCAGGGCAATATCGAACAGAAACAGCTGAACTTCTGAGTCGGTCACCGCGACTCCCCCGCACAAGCGCTAACCCACCGGCCCGGCGAGCCGGCAACACGCCGCCCGTGACGGCCGGTAACCCCGCGGCAGGTCCCGCCGCCTGGCACGGGGCCGGTGCTTACCCGCCGGCTGGCAAGCTCACCGGCCACGATGCGACTCGTATCGGAACCCTCTTCCGCCGAGATCTACCTGACTGCCCGTGGCGAGCACCAGGGGGATGTGCGGCTGGAGCACCGTGTCTGAGGCCTGCTTGGGCAGCTTGACCCTGGTGCCGTTGGCCGACCCTAGGTCAGTGATGGTCACCCGCCAGCCGTCGAGCTGGACCTTCGCGTGCACCCGGGAGACGATCCCCGAGTCGTCCGCGATCCGCAGCGGCCTGGACTTGCCGGAGGCGACCGACCCGTCCAGGCTCGGCTCGCGGCCCACGATGTAGTCCCGGTCCAGCTGGAAGACCGATCCGTCGTCGAGCAAGAGCACGCCCAGCGGCGGCCGGGTTCCTGGCCTCGGGACCAGCGTCTGCTGGTTCATCGAGATGCCGCAGACCGCGCAGAACAGCGACTCGGGGTCATCGAAGTGCCCCCGGCTGCAGTAGACGCCCTGGACGATCGGCGCGTCCGCGACATAGCTGCTGGTCCCCGGAGGTATATCCCGCGCCTTGGACAGTGGCTCGCGCTGCAGCCCGCCCAGCTCGGCGCCAGCGGCTGGACCGCCGGCGCCCAGCAGCACGGCCTCGAACGGCTCGGGCTCGTACCGCTCCTCCGGCGGCTGCCAGACCTCCGTGCCCTGCTGGCTGGGCGGCCCGGACGGCGGCCCTTGGTCCGGCGTGGGTGGCGGCGGGGGCGGCGGTGGCGATGGCTGCACCGGCTCGGGCGGCGGCGCCAGCGCGACGTCCGGCACCGGTACCGGCTCGGGCGGAGGCGGTGGTGGCGGAGGCGGCGGCGGAGGCGGCGTGTCGGCCACGACCGGCTGGGGCTCAGGAACGACAGGCGCCACTGGGGCCGCGGCCGCCGAACCCATCGACGCAGCTCGTCCGCCGAGCTGGCCGATGACCGACGTGCCGCCGGCGAAGAAGCTCAGGCCGCTGGCACGGACCGTGCCGGCGTCCAGCCGGGAGAACCTGTCGGTGCTGGCAGCGCCGTTCCCGGCCGCACCGAGCCCGCCCCGAACCGACGATGCCGGCGCGCGCAGGGTGCAGCGCAGCAGCATGCCGGGCTGGCCGGCCTCGACGCGCTGGGTGCCGTGCATCGTGGTGATGTCGGCCCAGGCGTTCCCGCTGACGACGACCGACAGACCCATGTCGGTGGTGCCGAACGCGAGTATCGACGGGCCGGACTCGGCGTCGTCGGCGGCCACCATCGCGGCGGCCTCATCCGACTCAAGCACTCCGGCGATCTGATCGGTGAACTGGCGGCCGTCGCCGCCCATCGCGGCGGCCTGCTCAAGAAGGTCGAGCATGACGTCCACGAACTGACCGGACTCCAGGCTGCTGAGCAGGATCAGGTGGCCGTGCCTGGCCAGCACGCCGTCGCCAGGAACGGGCCATAGGCCCGGTGGGTGATTAGCCTCGCTCACACAAGCCTCCCGCCGAAGAACCGCCACCTGATGTTGAATACCCGCATCGGCCCGTTGACCCAGAGCCAGAACACGATCCAGACCGCGAGGAAGTCGATGACGAACGCGCTCGTCGGCACGTTCTGCGAGCCACCGGGGATCCCGGGGATCAGATTGAAATGCAGCAGCAGCCAGATGACGACGCCTTCGTTGATCAGCGTGGCCAAGCCGAAGAACGTCGGCCAGTCCTTCTCCCACCGCCACTGCATGATGAAGTGGTAGATGAACTCCCAGACGATCCCGACGACGATCACCGCGGCCAGGATCAGGAACGTGGTCTTGTAAGCGACCGACAGCGGGGCCCCCTGGAGCGGGAGAAACGGCGTGATGATCGCCGTCACGATCCCGCCGACGATGGCGAGCAAGATAATCCGCGTCTGGATCCGACCGCCCAGCGTGGGTAGCACCTTAGTCCTCCTGAAGTCTTGCTAAAAGCGGCGCCTGCTGGACCTGCCCTAGGGCTGCTTGTTCCTGGCCCACTTCATCCATTGCGAGAACGAGCGGAACGTGCCGATCTTATGGCAGAACCCGCGTCTGGCGAGGTCATCACAGATCTCCTGGGCTGCCACCTGAAGCCCGAGGAAAGTGTCTACTCCCGGGAAGTACCCGCCGAGCGTGGTCGCGCCCGAGGCGTACATAACCCCGGGGCCGCTCTGCGTCCCGCGCAGCATGAAGGTGCGCTCGACGTCGAGCCGGCCGTACGGGTTGCGCCCGACACCGGAATGGTCTAGGAGGTCCTTCAGCACGCGATGCTCGGTGATGTCGGCTTCCAGGCCGGTGCAGTCGATGATGTAGTCCGCGGCCAGCTCAAGCGGCCCGTTCTGCGTCTTGGCCATGCTGACGATCTTGCCGTCCGCGAGCTTCATGTCATCGACGGTGCCTTGCAGGATGCGGTACCAGCCTTCGCGACGGCCCTTGGCCATCGCTGCCTGCCAACTCCGGCGCCACGGCGTGTTGGTGCCGCCCATCTGCTTGTACTTGGTGAGCCGCTGCTCGCCTTCCAGTCTGCGCATCTCGGCCTTGAGCTGGCCGCCCCAGACTGACTTCGGGTAGTTGAAACCCTGGTAGGCGAAACCGTTGCTGCCCGGGCGCTTGCTCCAGGGGCGGATTTTCTGCTCGGCCGGGCTATGCGGGCCATCGATGAACGTGCGGAACAGGTGCACGATCTGGGTCTGCAGATGATACGTCTCCCGGTCATCCATCAGCCGCTGGAGCACGCGGGAGGCGACGATGCCGCCCCCGCGCAGCATCACCGTGATCGGCTTGGTGCGCGCCGCCTCATAGATGTGCTCGTGCTCCTCGTACGCGCTCACCACGTGGTAGAAGTCCTGGTGCTCGGTGCGGAAGTCCTGCAGTTCCTTCAGGTACCGCAGTCCCGGGTAACCGACTGCCAGGTGCACGTACTCGGCCCGGTAGGCGACCCGCTTGGTCGGGGTGGCTCCCGCCTTCGGCGTCAAGATGATGAAGTAGCCGCCGCCCTGGCGCTTGCGCACCATCCGTACCTGGCCCTTGACCAGCATCTGGTCCCAGCCGATGCGCTTGGACTCGCGCTCCATGCCCTGGAAGACCCGTCCGGCCTTGGGCGTGTAGAAGTCGGCCCACATCGGTTCGGCGAACACGTGCCACAGCTCGCGCCAGTTCTTCTCCTGCCACGCCTCGGTGAGGGCGTAGGAGGGAAAGCCCCACAGGTTGTCCGGCCGCGACGCCGAGTCCGACCTGATCCGCGCCGACCGCGGGATCTGCGAAACCCTGGTCAGGTACTCATAGGTCTGCCACGGGAAGTCAAGATTGGACAGCACCTTGATCCGGTCGGTGCTCGCCCCGGCGACTCGCAAGTAGTCAACGGTGACAAATGACCCGATGCCCCCGCCGATAGAAACGAGCGACGCGTCGCCGACCGGAATCCCGGCCCGGGCGAGCATGTCGTCGGTCCACTGGTCCGACTTCAGCAATTCTTCGGTCAGGTCCCCTGAGCCTGGTGCTGCCCCTTGCTCGGCAACCGGCCCGGCGGCGGCTCGTGGCCGTTCCCGAATGATCGTGCCCGGCATCGATGGATCGATCGATCCCGGCAACTCTGTCGGCCTGTCGCTCATTTAGCCCCGTCCCCAAAATTCACTCTGGTTTCTGTCCAGAAAATACCGATTCGGGGTGAATTGTGGCTTGCACCTCGTCCGCCGATTTGTGCCCCGCATCGATAAACACTGAGAGTGTCGCATGCGCCACGGAAACCGACAAGACGGCCGGATACTTCGGCGCGGCGACCGGCCGATTCCTCGTCTAGCCGGAGCCAACGGCCCCAAGCGGGCACGCCGGTCAGGGCGTCCGCAAGAGGTATCAGCCTGGTCACACTGGATATTCGTAACCAGCGTGCACCGTGGATTGGCTCGTCTTGCTCAGCGCGTCGATCCGGGCCCGTATTTCAGCACAACCCACACCTGACCTCGGGCGAAGCGCATCGGGCGGCCGTCGGGCAAGGTGAACGACGTGCCGCCGTCGGCCCGCGGACGCGACCAGTGCACGTGATAGGCGCGACCGTCCCGCAGCACCACCGCGCGCCCGCTGCCGACCGTGACGGCGTACGGCGGCTTGATCCCGAGTTCCCTGAAGTGCGAGGCGCCCACGACGACGGACTGGATCACCACCGTCCGGCCGCCGAGCTGACCGCCTCCGGCGGCGAGGGCCGGCTTGCCGTCCATCCACGACAGCCACCGGTGCTGGCTGGCCGACCAGCGGAAGGTAAAGGAGGCGGCCGGATAGGAGACGCTGTAGGACCTGGTCGCGGTCCCGCCGGCCGGGGCCCGGCCGAACCTGAACCCGATGTCACGGGCCCGGCTGGCGCCCTTGGCCTCGGCGAGGAGCTGCTTGGTCTTCGCATAGAGGTTGTACGGCGCGATCCGGCTGTTGTCGCGGTAATAACCGCCCACGATCCCGGCGTACAAGTCGACGATGTGCGCGCGGGTGACCACCGGCAGCAAGTGAGGCTGCGCACCGGAGAACGCGAACGCCGGACGGCCAAACTGCCTGAGCAATTGGAGGTCCTCGGCCCGCGAGGAACGCACCGGGCCGACCACCGGTGGCACATGGGAAGAAAAGACGGCGAAGATCCTGCTCAGGCCGCCTTCGACCGGAACCAGGTAGACGATATCGGCTCTGGTCAGCCCGGTCGGCGGCCTGGCCTGGGCGACGTTGTCGATCTTGAATATCAAGTCTGGCCGCAGCCGGCCGATCGGCTCACCGGTAAACGGCGAGAACAACTGCCCGGCCTGCGACCTGACCGGCCGCGTGGTCGTCCTGGCCTTCTGCGTTTTTCCGCTGGTCAGTACGAAAAATCCGACGATCAGGACCGTCAGCGCAAGTGCTGAACTACCCCCGGCTATCAGCGCGCGTCGATTTACCGCCATGGTGCACCCCCCGCAGGCCAGCAAACCTCACGCGCGCGATTTCCGTACGCTGCTAGGCCAGCCCCCGGCACGATCTTTCCCTTGAGCTGCCCGAATTCACGCCGGCTCTGCCACGGGGAGAAAGAACACTGCCAATATGGGCTCATCGGCGATCAGCAGCGGAAAATATGTCCGAATCACACCCTAATAGGGATTTGGAATCAGACCGTTAGTCAACTGTTGCCGAGAGTTATCGGTGCGACACTCAACCTTTCGGCACGGTAGCCTCGGCGGCGTGACAACCTCGCAGTCTGATGATTCAGCCTCCGTCCGGGTTAGGTTCGCTCCTTCGCCTACCGGCATGTTCCACGTCGGATCCGCTCGGTCCTCGCTCTTCAACTGGGCGTTCGCCAAGCAGCGCGGCGGCGCGTTCGTGCTGCGAATCGAGGACACCGACGCCTCGCGCAACCGGCCGGAATGGACCGACGGCATCATCAGCGCGATGGCCTGGCTCGGCATGGACGCGAGCGGCTATGAGGGCCCGCTGCTGCAGTCGGCCAACACCGACAAGCACACGGCCGCCGCCCAGCAGTTGCTGGCCAAAGGCCACGCCTATTACTGCTCGTGCACCCGCGAGGAGATCGTCGCCAGGACCGGCGACCCGCACCGAGGCTATGACGGTCACTGCCGGGACCTCGGCCTCGGGCCAGGACCTGGCCGGGCGCTGCGGTTCAGGACACCCGACGAGGGCACGACGGTCGTCCGCGACCTCATCAGGGGCGACGTGCGGTTCGACAACGCCGCGATCGATGACTTCCCGGTGATGCGAGCGGACGGCTCGGTGCTGTTCCTGCTCGCCAACGTGGTCGACGACATGGACATGCGGATCAGCCACGTAATCAGGGGCGAGGAGCACCTGCCCAACACGCCCAAGCAGCAGATGATGTGGCAGGCGCTCGACCACGAGCCTCCGGTGTGGGCGCACCTGCCGCTGCTGGTCAACGAGAAGCGGCAAAAGCTGTCCAAGCGCCGGGACAAGGTTGCGCTGGAGGATTACCGGGCCGAGGGCTACCTGGCCGAGGCGATGCGCAACTACCTGATGCTGCTCGGCTGGGCGCCATCGGGCGATCGTGAGATCTTGCCGTGGCCGGCCCTGGTCGAAGAGTTCAGGCTCGACGAGGTGAACCTGTCGCCCGCCTTCTTCGACATCAAGAAGCTACGGGCGATCAACGGCACCTACATCAGGGAGCTCGCGGTTGAGGAATTCATCAGCCGCAGCGAGCCGTGGCTGACCGCGCCGGTCGCGCCGTGGGCCGCGGAGGCGTTCGACGCGCAGGCCTACGCTCAGCTGGCACCGCTGGTGCAGACCAGGGTGGCAGTGATGTCGGAGATCCCGGCCAACGTGGACTTCCTGTTCCTCGACGAGCCAGACTTCGACGAGCCCTCCTGGACCAAGACGATGACCGGCGACGCGGCGGCAACCGCTGCCGGAATCATCGACGCGGCCGTGGACAGCCTGCGCACCGTCGCCTGGGACGCCGAGTCGATCAGGGCCTGCGTCGAGCAGGCCGGCGCCGAGTTCGACCTCAAGCTGGGCAAGGCCCAGGCGCCGATCAGGGTCGCGGTCACGGGGCGCAGCACCGGGCTGCCCCTGTTCGAGTCGCTGCAAGTGCTTGGCCGGGACCGCACGGTCGACCGACTGCTGGCGGCGCGCGGCAGGATCTGAATCCAGATCGGGCTCACCCGCCGAGGATCAAAACCCCCGCCAATTTTTATATATAAAGATTGTTTGTGGTCTTTATGAAGTTGGCCGGGCCGCCTCGGTAAGCGGCCCGGCCAGATTCTGTTGCGTTAACTCACCCGGCCGGTCCTGTGGTGAGCTGGATGGTCGCCGTGTGGATCTGGCCCGACTGGTCCTTCCAGCTGATCTCAACGCTGTCGCCGGGGTGATGCTGCTGCAGCGTCTGCTGCAAGGTCGTCGGCCCTGAGATGTGCCGGCCGTCGACCGTGATGATCACGTCCCCGGCCACCAGGCCGGCTCGCTGGGCAGGCCCGCCGGAGATCACGCCGGCGATCAGCGCACCGGATCCGGCCGGGACGCCGTTGGCCTGGGCCTGGCTGCTCGAGCTCACCTCGACCCCGACGAAGCCGGTCGCGCCGATGTGGACCGTGGACGAGGACTGCCCGGCGTCGATCTGCCTGGCGATGGAGAGCGCCTGGTTGATGGGGATCGCGAAGGCCTGGGTCGCCTGGGTGTTCCCGGAGATCTGGAAGTCACGCGAGGACGCCGCGGTGTTGATGCCGATCACCTCGCCGGTCGTGTTCGCCAGCGCACCGCCGGAGTCGCCCGGCTGAATCGGAGCGTTGTGCCTTATCAACCCCATCAGCTTCTCCGAGGTGCCCGCCGAGGCGTCGGACGCGGTGATCGAGGCGTTCAGGCCGGTGACATGGCCGGCCACGACCGAGGGCTTGCCGCCCTTGCCGCCGGCGTTGCCCAGGGCGACCACCTTCTGGCCGGTCGCCGCGCTCGATGAGTTGCCCAGGGTCACGGTCTGCAGTCCGCTCGCCCCGACCAGCCTGATCACCGCGACGTCGTGGCTGCGGTCATAGCCGACCACCTTGGCCCGATAGGTATGGCCGTTGCCGATGTCCGTCGCTGTGATCGAGGTCGCGCCCTGGATCACGTGGTTGTTCGTCAGGATCTCGCCGTCCGAGGTCAGCACCAGACCGGTGCCCGCCGCCCGTTCCTGCTGGAAGCCCAGCGTCGTGTTGATGTCCACCAGGGCCGGGTCGACCTTCTCCGCGACCTGAGCCGTAGTCAGCACGTTGCCGCCGGACGAGCCGTTGGACTGGTGCAGTCCGACGAACGTGGTGCCGGCGCCGATCACCGCGGCGGCCGCCGCCACCGCGAGGCTGCGGCGCAGCCTGGACGGCCGGCGGGTGCCCCCCGGCCCGCCAGGCCCGCCTGGGTAGCCGGGCCCGCCCGGGTAGCCAGGGCCGCCTGGGTAACCGGGGTAGGACGGGTAGCCGGGGTAGCCCTGGTTCGGCGGGTAGCCCTGGTTGGGCGGGTAGCCCTGGTTCGGCGGGTAGCCCTGATTGGGCGGGTAGCCCTGGCCGGGGGGCTGGCCCTGGCCTGGGTAGCCCTGGTAACCCCGCGGAGGTGGGTAAGTGACGCCGCTCGGACCCCCGTAGCCGCCCGCGTTGCCCTGGCCGGGCCACGGCCGGGACGGCGGTGGCGGCGGTGGCGGCGACTGGCCAGAGTATGGCCTGGTCGGCGGGTCGTAGCTGGTGCTCATCGCGATCGGCTCCCTCGGTTCACCTCGTCGGTTGTGCGTCTCTTCTATAGTTCGTCACCTACCTGAAGAAGTCCTGAAGGCAACCTGACCCCCGGCTCGGTCTTGACTACGCAGCATCAGCCATTCAGCCAGTACTCAGGTTAGGACGCCGTCGATTCGGCGAGTCATAGCCAGAATGTCGGCTGAAGTTTTGATTTCTGCCATCTCTTCGATTGATTCTGCCCATGAATCCGACATGAAACCGGCCGGCCGCTGATCGGTAGCGGCCGATATCCGCCCAGCAGATGGAGGCGACAGGCACGGACTGCGCCGTACCGCAGTCTTCCTTGCGGCCACTACGGGACTAACCGCAGCCGCGACCGGAGTCGCACCGGCACAGGCTACTCCCACTACGGCCAAGGTCCTCAAGCTCGGCCAGTGGACCCGGGTCACAGGAAAGCTTACGAACATCGACGACGTCGGCCTCGTCCGGGGCAAGGACGGGGCCAAGCAGAACTAAGACGGTTGCGCCGCTGAGGCGGGCGGCCGGGCCGGGTGCTGGAAAGTACCGGCCCGGCCGTTTTTCGCTTGGTAGGGCCACCCGCGCATGTTATGCTCATGATGAGATGTTCTCAATACGAGAAAGACCTAGCAAGTGACCGACGTCGTCGCCGAAGAGCAGTTCTTCGCCAACTACGACCCCCGGGCCTACGCACCGGTGGCCGTCACCGTTGATGTCGTCACGCTCACGATCAGGGACGGAGCCCTGCACGCGCTGCTCATTCAGCGCGGCGAGCCCCCGTACATGAGTCACTGGGCACTGCCGGGCGGCTTCGTCAAGGTGGCCGCCGGCTCTAACGGGGCTCAGGCCAAACAGGGGCTGGCCTGGGCCGACCAGACCGATGAGGATCTCCCCGACGCCGCGATCAGGAAGCTGGCGCAGGAGACCGGCCAGGACCTGAGCCAGATCCACCTGGAGCAACTCGCGACCTACGGCGCTCCCGGCCGCGATCCGCGAATGCGGGTGATCTCGGTCGCCTACCTGGCCTTCGCACCCGAGCTGCCCGAGCCCCGGGCCGGCGAAGGCACCACGGCCGCCGCCTGGATCGCCGTCGACTCACTCGGCCTCATCGAGGGCGCCGGCCAGCAGCGGCCGGGAACCACCAGGAAGCTGGCCTTCGATCACGCCGAGATCCTCGCCGACGGACTGGAGCGAGCGCGGTCGAAGCTCGAGTACACCCCGCTGGCGACCAGGTTCGTCATCGAGCCGTTCTCGATCTCAGAACTGCGGACGGTGTACGAGACGGTCTGGGGCGAGAACCTGCACGCCGGAAACTTCCACCGCAAGGT
This sequence comes from Streptosporangiaceae bacterium, assembly GCA_035606435.1. Classification (GTDB taxonomy): domain Bacteria; phylum Actinomycetota; class Actinomycetes; order Streptosporangiales; family Streptosporangiaceae; genus Chersky-822. The sequence continues at coordinate 51,718 of DATNFM010000352.1, forward strand.
GCTCTCCGTTCCCGGATTTGTCGAGAGCACCGGCGAGACAACGCAGGCCGGCGGACCGCGCGGAGGGCCGCGGTCACGGCTTTACCGGCGCGGCGACGCCCGGCTGCTGCATCCCGCGTTGCTGCGACCGGGCCGAGAGGACTCGGTGCGCTGAGATGGGGGCCGACCCGGGAAGGAGCCAGCGGTGAGGCCGGATGGAGACGAGGGGGACACGATGGGTCACGGGGACTTCTCCGCGGACGCGTTCGCGGCGGCCTGGTTCTGGGCGACGGGCACGCCGGGCTTCGCCGACGGCAACAGCGGCATGCTCAGGCGAGGAGCCCGGCTGCGGGATCCGGTTCCGACCAACGTCGTCATCTCGGTCTCCCTCGATGATCTCGACGGCCAAGACGGCGACCTGCTGACCTGAGACCTGACTTTGATCATGATCATGGAATCTCCGTGATCGCGGCTCGTTGGCCTGCGTACTTCTTTCTTGCGCGAGGAAAGATGTGCGCACTAGCCGGGAGATCAGCCCGTCCATGCGGAAACAGCCGCGTACGCGCCTGTTCCCACTGATGCCGCATCCCCCCTGGCGACGCCGACTTAACCCGGAATTACGGAAGTCTTAACCCCGGTTACGACGTCTTAGCCCGGGTTACGACGTCTTAGCCCGGGTTACGACGCCTTAGGACTTGCTCAGAAATAACTCGTTGGTTCTGAGTTTGCGGCATGCTGTTGTGGTATGGGCGATGTCGTGGTGACGGCGGAGATGCTGGCGGCGAAGTTCGCGGTGATTTTGCCGCATCTGGATGAGCGGCAGCGGCGGCTGCTGCTGGGCGCCGAGGCGCGGGTGCTGGGCCATGGCGGGATCCGGCTGGTGGCGCGGGCGGCGGAGATGCGGGAGGGGACGGTGTCGGCCGGGGTCGCGGAACTGGAGGCGGGGGCGGAGCCGACGGGCCGGGCGCGGCGCCCGGGCGGGGGCCGCAAGCAGGCCGCGGCAACCGATCCGGGGCTGGTCGCGGCGCTGCTGGCGCTGGTGGAGCCGGAGGAGCGGGGCGACCCGGAGTCGCCGCTGCGGTGGACGGCCAAGTCGACCCGGACGCTGGCCGCTGAGCTGACCGGGCAGGGGCACCCGGTCTCGGCCGGCACCGTGGCGGCGCTGCTGCGCGGCGAGGGGTTCAGCCTGCAGGCCAGCGCCAAGACGATCGAGGGGAAGCAGCACCCGGACCGGGACGCCCAGTTCCGGTACATCAACGACCAGGCCCGGGCATGCCGGGACGCCGGCGACCCGGTGATCAGCGTGGACGCGAAGAAGAAAGAGCAGGTCGGCGAGTTCGCGAACGCCGGACGGCAATGGCGCCCGAAAGGCGACCCGGCCCGGGTCCGTGATCATGACTTCGCCAGCGACAGCGCGGGCAAGGCCATCCCGTACGGGACCTGCGACCTGGCCGCCAACGCCGGCTGGGTCAATGTCGGCACCGACCACGACACCGCCGGATTCGCGGTCGAATCGATCCGCCGCTGGTGGAACAGCGCCGGCCGCAAGGCCTATCCCGCCGCGCCGCGGCTGCTGGTCACCGCCGACGCCGGCGGATCCAACGGCTACCGCACCCGGGCCTGGAAAACCGGGCTGGCCGCCCTGGCCCTGGAAACCGGCCTGGAAATCACCGTCTGCCACTTCCCGCCCGGCACCTCCAAATGGAACAAGTGTGCATGGCCTGGCGGCCACCCTGGAGGGATGAAATGCTCGCGGCGGCCCGCCGGGCGCGGTCACCGTCTCGATACTGGAGCGCCGAGAGTCCGCAACAAGTCTGGTGCAGGGCCCGCGGGACCTGGGATTGTCGCTGCGAGCACGAACCCCAGATTCGGTTAACTGCCAGGTCCTCCCCGGCGAGCCGTTCTTTCCGGCTCGAGCGAGGAGGACGGCATGGAACAGATCCACGACCGCATAGCCGGCCTGGATGTGCACCGCGACCAGGTGACGGCGTGCGCGCGCATACCTGGACCGCGCGGAGGCGTCCGGACGGAGAAGGCCCGGTTCGGCACGACGGCCGGCGGGCTGGCTGCCCTGGCCGAGTGGCTGGCCGGGCACGCGGTCACGCTGGCCGCAATGGAGGCCACCGGCGTGTACTGGAAACCGGTGTACTACGCGCTGGAGGACCGGTTCCTGGTCTGGCTGTGCAACGCGCATCACGTCAAGAACGTCCCTGGCCGCAAGACTGATATGTCCGACGCTGAGTGGCTCGCTGACGTTGCCGCGCACGGGATGGTGCGGCCCAGCTTCGTGCCGCCGCCACCGGTCCGGGAACTGCGGGAACTGACGCGCTACCGCAAGAAGCAGATCGACACGCGGGCCGCCGAGATCGCCCGCCTGGAGAAGGTGCTCCAGGACGCCGGGATCAAGCTCACCTCCGTCGCGTCGAAAGTACTGACCCAGTCCGGCCGCGCGATGATCGAGGCGCTGATCGCCGGCCAGCGCGACCCGGCGGCGCTAGCCGGGCTGGCCAGGGGAAAGCTGCGGCCGAAGATCCCCGAGCTGACCGCAGCCCTGGACGGCCGCTTCGGCGAGCATCACGCCGCCGTCGCAGCCCGGATCCTGGCCCACCTTGACTGCCTTGATGAGGCGGTCGCGGCACTCGACGAGCAGATCGCCGCCCGGGTCGCCGGACGCTACTCGTCAGCGGTCCGCCTGCTGGCCGATGTTCCCGGGCTGGAACGCCGCAGCATCGAGGTCATCATCGCCGAGACCGGCGCCGACATGAGCCGCTTCCCCAGCCCGGCGCACCTGGCCTCATGGGCAGGCCTGTGCCCGGGCAATCACGAATCGGCCGGCAAGCGCCGCAAGGTCGCCACCACCCAGGGCAACCAGTGGCTGCGGCGCACCCTGATCGAATCAGCCCGCGCGGCAGCACGGACCAAGGGCACCTACTTCGGCGCCCAGTACCGGCAGATAGCCCGCCGCCGGGGCCCGAACAAAGCCGCCGTCGCAGTCGCACACAGCCTGCTCGACGTGATCTGGCACATGCTCACCACAGGAGAGATCTTCACCGACCTCGGCGCGGACTACTACACCTCCCGCCAGGACACCGAGCACCAGGCCCAGCGCCTGGTCAGGCGACTAGAGAAACTCGGCTACACCGTGGAGCTCGCCGCCACCTCATAACCACCGGCACAATCCGTCAGGCCAGGCTCCGCCCCGGCCAGCTGCCGCGCGCCACCTGAGGTCCGCATTTCACCCCAGATCGAGCACCGGCTGTTCTCCCGCATCACCATGAACTGG